>CAYPON010000001.1:0-18056 GCA_964412315.1 uncultured Anaerolineae bacterium
CCTCTACGAATACGGCCACGAGCAGCCGCCCATCTTTGCCAGGCGCATCCCCCACGGCGGGGCGATCTGGCGCTACACCATCCCCGGCCATGGTGTGATGCGCTGGGTCGAGGCTTTCCGCATCCTACAAGGGCTGAGTTACGCCGGCTGCGTCTCCATCGAGCTGGAGGACGCCAACTTTTATATGGAAGAGCAGGCCGAAAAGTTCGGCATCCTGCAAGGGGCACGGTTCTTGCAGGGGTGTTAATGCTGTGTTCTAGCCATCGGCTTTGTTCGGGAGGTGGCGGATGATTGATAAGATGCGTGGCTTATCTGGTTGGGTTCACAAGCTTCTGATCGAAGCAAGGCCTGAGATCGTTGGCGGGTTGGTCGTGGCTGCTGTGCTAGCCTTGATAAGCGCGCTGGGACTCACTATAAAAGCAATCTGGCGGTATCCTCGCTTTTTTCCATGGGCTTTGACTGGCATCATTTTTCTGTTGACAGCATTTGGAGTGATCTACCACCTCCGCTTGCGCCGCTATGCTCTGGGCGTCTTGCTTGTTATTCTGCTGCTGGCAGAGAGCGGAGTGGGCTATTATTTCTACCAGAAGGCTCAACCGCCGAACCAGCCTATTTCCACCCCGTCACCCAGTCAAGTCGCCGCGATTCCGTCACCTAGCGCGGCGATTTTGACCCCGCCACCAAGCCAGGTTATCTCAACTCTACCATCCAGGGAGGTCATTATTATCCTTGTCGCCAACTTTGACGAGCCGGAACCGAAAAAATACCGCGTGACCGATACCTTGTTGAAGCGGCTGCGCGATGCGGCAAAGCCGTACCAAGATGTAGAGATCAAGCCCCTGGGACGAATCATCACGGAAGCAGAAGGGAGCGACAGGGCCCGCGCTGAGGGGGAGAGACAAAAGGCAACCATCGTTATCTGGGGCTGGTATGGGGCGACGGAGACCTTGCCGCTGAGCGTGCACTTTGAGCTGCTGCGCCCGCCGCCATACATGCCCGAACTAGGAGCGGAGGTGAGGGGACAGGTGCAGATGGCAGCTATGGCCCAACTGGAGAGCTTTGCCCTGCAAACTCGTCTCTCAGCGGAGATAGCCTACCTGAGCCTTTTCACTGTGGGCATGGCCCGTTACGCCGCGGAAGACTGGGACGGGGCAGTCATCTGCTTCAGTGACGCGCTGAGCCAGACGGCGGAGCGCGTATCAACACTGGATCAGAGCATCGTATATTTCTGCCGCGGAAACGCCTACTATCGCAAAGGCGACTATGACCGCGCCATCGCCGACTATACACGGGCCATCCAGCTCAAGCCCAACGATGCCGAGGCCTACTACAACCGCGGGAACGCCTACGCCGACAAGGGCGACTATGACCGCGCCATCGCCGACTACGAGCGGGCCATCCAGCTCAAGCCCGATCTGGCCGAGGCCTACTACAACCGCGGGATCGCTTACAAGATGAGGGGAGAGAAAGAAAAGGCCATCGCCGATTTCAAGAGGTTTCTGGAGTTGAGCAAAGACCCCTACTGGCGGCAACAGGCGGAGGAGCAGTTGAAGGCGTTGGAGGGAAGGTAGCTGGCACCTCTCTGATAGCGAGAAACGAGTACAATCGGCTGCAAAAGGAGGTCATCATAGTGAAAGAAAAGATAGCTGGCACCTTGATCTGGGCTGTAGTCTTGTTGCTGACGGCGTGTGGCCGCGTGGGTGAGCCAACCGCAGCCGTTACCAATGCTACAGCTTCACCCCAACTAACGGAGACGCCGACAGCGGTGCAATGTGCAACCGAGACGGCGGGGCCTCGTGCTGAGGATTATCTCGAGCGCGGGAAGGCCTATTTGCAGAAGGGGGACCACAACCAGGCTATCGCTGAATTCGATCAGGCCATCAAGCTCAAGCCCGACCTGGCAGACGCCTACAGCGGGCGCGGTGTCGCCTATGCCCTGAAAGGGGACTATGACCGCGCCATCGCCGATTTCGACCAGGCCATCAGGCTGCGGCCCAACTCCGCCAAAGCTTACAGCAACCGTGGGGGTGCTTACCATAGCAAAGGTGATCTCGATCGCGCCATCGCCGACTACGACCAGGCGATCAAGCTCGACCCTGATCGCGCCGAAACCTATTTTAACCGCGGGATGGCCTATGCGCGAAAAGGCGACTACGATCGCGCTATCGCCGACTACAGCCAGGCCGCCAATCTCAAGCCGGATGATGCTGCTCCGTACCTCGAGCGCGGGGTCTCTTATGCTCGCAAAGGGGACCTCGAGCGTGCCATCAGCGACTTTAACCAGGCGATCAAGCTCAAGCCCGACCTGGCCGAGGCCTATCTCCAGCGCGGGAATGCCTATGGCGAGCAAGAGGAGTTCGCCCTGGCCCTCGTTGACTATGAGCGAGCAATCAAACTCAAGCCTGATCTGGCCCAGGCTTACTACAGCCGTGCCTACACGCATACCATGAGAGGCGACTATAGCAGCGCCATCGCCGACTATAACGAGGTCATCAAGCTCAGACCAGATGATGCCGCTGCCTATCTGGATCGCGGACTCGCCTATCAACTCAGGGGCGACTATGCCGAGAGCCTTGTAGACTACAACCAGGCCATCGAACTCAATCCTGATCTGGCCGATGCCTATTACCACCGCGGGGTCATCTACGCCATTGATGGTGACCTTGACCGTGCCATCGTTGACTTTGACCAAGCGCTCAGGCTCAAGCCCGACCTCGCGTGGGCCTACTATGATCGTGGGCGGGCTTATGAGGAGAAGGGAGAGAAGGAGAAAGCCATTGCTGACCTGAAGAAGTTCCTGGAGTTGAGCGAAGCCCCCTACTGGCGGCAGCAGGCGGAGGAGCAGTTGAAAGCGCTAGAAGGGCGGTAAGGGCGAGATCAACTCACACATAGGAAGTGTTGGTCACTTGATCATGGCTACGCGTTACGGCGCAGGCGGCTAGGCATAGACCAATCGTCCCTTCGGTTCAGGGAGCGGGCGCCCCAGCTCTCGCGCAGTTTCGATCCACTCTTGGATGACAATTTCGGCATTGGCAAGCGCCTCTTGATATGTCGCACCGTCCGCCATACAGCCTGGCAATTCAGGCACCTCGACAATGAAGGCCCCATCTTCTTCACTCCAATAGATGATCATTTCATAGCGAATCATCTTTGCCTCCTAACTTGTATCTCAAGATGACACTGCGCACTTGTTTCACCTGATACGGCTTTGCTTTCGCTCCTTTTGGTTGTAGGTTCAGAATTTCCTTAACGCCCTCTTTTGTGAAGATGTGGTGGTCACCGCGGATCCGTTCGTTGAACCCCAAACGATACAGCAACCAACACAATTCAGAGAAAGGAATGTTAGCATCAGATGTGCCGCGCAGAATGCGATCCAAGAGCTCATCTTGGCGAGTCATGTTGCTCCCTGTGTTGTAATCTCTGCCTCACTTTGGCCGGGCGCATGTGTCGTATAGCACAGAGCCTGGCGGATATCCTCTGGTTCCAAATCTGGATAAGCTTCGATGATCTCCTCCGTGCTCATGCCGTTGGCTACCAGATTCAAGATCAGTGCCACAGTGATCCGCATCCCACGGGTGCAGGCCCGTCCGCCCATGATATTTGGGTCAAAGGTGATCCGGTCTAAGCCCAACAGATGTGTACAAGCCATGTTAACTACCACCCTTCTGCTACTCAATCGCCAAGGGAGACATACTCCACCTCGCGCAGGATATGCGGGCCGATATAGGGACTGAGCGATTCAGGTGTGACCAGGTCAACGGGCCTTTGGAATATCTCTTCCAGCAAGAAAGCGGTGTGCATGAAATTGTCAAAAGTCTTGCAGTCTGGCGCGAACTCGACCAACACATCCACGTCGCTCTCGTTTCCTTGCTGACTGCGCACGAAGGAACCGAACACGCCCAGCCTCCTCACCCCCAAACGCTTGATCTGGCTTTGGTGTTCTCGGATGAGGTGCAGAATGTCCTCTTTCGTTTGTGCGGCCATCGTCGCATTCCCTCGCAGAGAAGTTATCGCCTTCCTTGTACAGCAGAATAAACCTGTTGTCAAATCCCGGTCACAGCTTTCGTGGAAACACGCCTCTCACCTTCCCATCTCACGCACCATCTCGCAGTACAGCCTCACCCGCTCCACAGACGTGCCGGGCGTGACGGGGCTGCCCAGGCTCATGATGAAGCGGCTCCCGTTTCGGCGTCCGGCAACGATCTGACGCGCGATCTCATTACGCAATTCGGCCTCACTGGCGTTGGGGAGGAGGTGGATGGCATCCAGGTTGCCCAGCAGCGTGCAGCGGCCCTGTACCCTCTCAGCGACCTCGGCGATGTCAATGACGAACCCCTTTTTCCCCTCCTCCAGCGAGAGCGCGTCGGCACCAGCATCCAGGAGCAGGTCCCACTTGCCGGCAGGGTTGCCGCAGAAATAATAGATGCTCCGCATCCCCAGGGCACGGATTTCCTCCACTAACTGGCGAAGATAAGGGAGATCGAGCGCGGCAAAGGCCGCGGGGCTGATCATGTCCGTCATGCATTCCTCGATCCAGATCCCCGCCGCGCCAAGAGCAGCGGCCAGCCTGACGGCGCGCAGGCTGGAGGTCAGAAAGCGCTGGCAGGCGTATCTTACCAGGTCGGGCCGCGTAGCGATCATGGTCATCATTCCCTCGAAGCCCCAGAGATTGTAGCAACTCCAGAGGGGTGAGGAGATGTGGTGGATGGGGTAGAGCTTGTCGCCGTATTCGCGCAACATCGCTGCCGCCAGGTCTCCCCTTCCGCTGGCGATGATCTGCCGCGGATCGAAAGTGGGCGCGAGTGGGATCAGCGCGTCTATGGCGGCGGGGCTATCAGCCAGGTGGGTCGGACAAACCGACTCCACTCCTCCCTGGGCTGTCCAACCGCCGATCTGTGGCTCGGTCAGCTTTTCTCTGCGGCGGCTGCGCCGGTCGGTCAGGAAGGCTCCCTCTCGTTTTACCTCCAGTGCGAGATTCCGCCGCTCCTCTCTGGAATAGCCCAGGGGGAGCACGAACCAATCCTGTCCTGTCTTTTCGATCACGCGGCGACGCCAGGCCAGTTGCCGCTCGATGTCCGGCGCCTCCTGAAGCCACCAGGGGCCAGCCTCGAACTGCGGCCAATGGTCGCGGATGTAGATCCCCTCGTAGCAGATCACTGCCGCGATTTCCGCCGTCCCCTCGCGGGAAAAGGCGGCCTTGATCTTTTCCCTGCCGGTCATCACCTTTCTCCCGAACGGAAAGCTCTCATGGCGCCGAACCGGCGCAGATGGGATAGGTCAGCGTGCCGCTCGCCGTCATGTGAATCATATATCCCTCCCCTGGCTCCATCGCTGTCAGCGTATTGAAGCGCGGATCGGACGGCGGCGGGGCATAGGTCCCCGTCTCGCTCAAAACCAGGTCGTACATTCCGGCAAGAGAGGCCAACGCTGTGGCAATCTGCTCAGTGCAGTTGGGCAGATAGCCGATCCAATGCCACCCTGGGGTGAGAGGTAGCGGTATATCGGCGGCGACCAGGGTGCCATTGATGACCAACTCGGCGGAGCCTGTCATGTGGATCAGGTACGTCCGCCCTGTCTGCAAGCTGGTGAGGGTGTTAAAGCGCGGATCAGCGGGAGGGGGTGCATAAGTTCCCTCTTCGCCCAGCACCAGGTCGTAGCGTCCGGCGATGGAAGCCAGGAACGTGGCCACGTCAACCTGAGAAGAGGCGGACAGGTTGGCCGGATGCTGTAGCTTGTCATCCTGCCAGATAACAGTCGGGGGACTGGTTGTCGCTACGACCCCGTTGACACGGAAAGTGACGGCCTCGCCCGCTCTCATTCCCGGAATCCCGGAAGCAGTGTCCTCCCCGTAAACTCGCGTGTAGGGATAGATCGTCATCTCCGTCGTGACGCAGCAGCCAACGCGGTCGTCGCGCGGGCTGTACATCTCGACACGTGTGCCTGCAGGTGCGACCAAGCCATCCAGGTGAATGATGCCGGAGTAGTGGGTAAAGTAGGGAGTCCTCGCCAGGCCAGAGCAATCGCCTCCTGGGGCGAGGCAAGGGGCCACATTGAAGGAGAACCAGTTCCAGCCAGCCTGGAGAGGGATGCGCTGCTGGGCTGGGCAAGGCTGTGTCGCTGTGTGAGTAGGACTAGGTGTCTGGGCGGTGGTTGTGGCAGTGGCGGTTGGCGTGGGTGTGGCCGTTGCCGTCGCCGTCGGCGTGCGGGTGCGCGTACGAGTACGGGTCGCAGTGGGCGTGGGTGTCTCCGCCGGCTCTATGATCCACGTCCCCAATTGCCGCGAGTCTTGCAGGTTGGTGCTATCTTTGGCCCGCCCACAAAGTTTCCAGGAGCCGATATAGCTAGGCTTAAAGCGGATGGCGACCCTCAACTGCAGCCTCTGTCCTGAGATGTCGTAGCGGCAGCCGGTGAGGTCCACCACGCATTGCGAGTTCTCCATCTGTCCGGTGCCCCATTGCCCTGGACCTGTGAAGATATACTCTTGGGGGGGAATGGTGTCATCGTCGTTAAACAGATATAGGCGGCGGGCAGCGGGTTGCAGGCTGACCAGCACGGCATTGGCATAGGGCCAGCCACAGCCGTCATCCACTTCTAGGTCGAGGATCCTGATATCTGGCCCGCCGTCTGGGTCCGTCGCCGTCAGAATGAAGGATTGTGTTTCATTAGCATGGCTGGAGCCATCCACGGGCGAGATGCTTTCTATGTGAGGAGGTCGGCCATCGTAAAAGATGTTGTTGCTGTAGGTTCCGAAGTAGTCCGAGAGCCGGTACTCAATAGTGTTGAAGTCGGTGGCCTGGACGCTGCTGCACGGGGGAGGGCAAGAACCGGCTATGGCGCTGTAGGAGGCGTAGCCGGGCGGGTCTGTCTCGATAATGTGGTAGTAGAATGTGGCTGGCCAGGGATCCCCCGGGTTCCAAACCAACAAGTTATGGAGTTCAAAGAAACCGTTGCTCTGAGTCATTACCGCATCAACCTGTTGCCAACTATTGAACCAGGGCGGGGCATACCGCCAAAGGGTGACAGTCACGCCAGGGATGCCTACCATGGGTGCCGAAGCGCGCCGCACGTGGCCTTGAAAGTACATATGCCCTTTGGGAACCGGCGCCGCCTCCGCTGCAGGCCGCTGCGGAGACCCGGCAGCCATCAAAGCCAGCGCGATCACGATCGCACCTATAGCCGAAAAGGCAAGCACCTGTTTGTCTCTTCTCATCGTGCCATTCTCCATGAAGGATGCGGTTGGATAAGACATTATACAAACAGTTTGCTCATCCGTCAATCCTGGCCGGAGTGGATTGCGCAGCGAATGAAGCTCGAAACGCGGATTCTCTACACAAGCTCGCCGCCCTTTTTGACGACCTGGGCGGAATGCGCTAGAATCTGTTCCGGAACAGGTCATGGGCATGGTTGCAGGTTGCACATGGCTCAAGGCCGGCAGTTGTGGTCAAGCTGACCGCTATCTCTGGCTAGGGAAGGGCGAGAATGACGGAACGAAGTGAGGCCATCCTGGTTGTTGATGATGAGCCAGCCGTCCTCGAAGTGTGCCGGCGCGTCCTCCAGCGGTCTGGATACCATGTGGTGGCAGCGGCCAGCGGTGCGGAGGCTCTGGCGCGTTTCCAGGCGGAGCGTTTCGATCTGTTGCTCAGCGATATCAAGATGCCGGACCTCGATGGGTTGGAGGTGCTGAGGCGGGTGAAAGAGATCAACCCCGCTATTCCTGTCGTCCTGATCACCGGTTTCGGCACACTGGAGACGGCCATCCGCGCCGTACAGTTGGGAGCGGCCGGTTTCCTCCTCAAGCCTTTTCACGGCGAGGATCTGTCCCGCGCTGTGGAAGAGGCATTATCCAAGTCGCGGCTTTGGCGCGAAAACGTCCGTCTGAAAACGCTCTTCCCCTTGTTAGAGGCTACCCAGGCCTTGGTGAGCGAAACGGATCCGGCCCGTCTGCATCAGGTCATTACAGCGATGGCGGTAGGCCTAATCAATGCCGATGAAGGATGGCTCTTGTTGTACAACGCCGATCAGGCCCTTGCCCAGGCTGCCTGTGCCGGTCAGGAGCTTTCCTTCTTTCCGGAATCTGCCCTACACGCACTGCCGGGTATCCTGGGTGCCGATGGCGCGCTGATCCTCTCCGTGCAGAAGCTCTCTGATCGCTCTGGCGCACCATTGGACCAGGCTTTACAGGTGTGCGATTTGCTCGTCATTCCTATCGTTCTCCACAAGATAACTGTGGGCTATCTGCTCGTTGGCCGCTCTCCAGGGCGCGCGGCCTTTGAAGAAGGGGATTTGGAGACCCTGAAGCTTTTCGGGCGGCAGGCAGCGGTGGCCCTGGAAAATGCCGAGCTTTTTCGCCAGCTCAAAAGCCATGCTGAGCATCTGGAGGAAATTGTGGCCGAGCGCACCGCTGAGTTGCGCGAGTCGGAGGCGCAGGTGCGCCGCCTCTACGAGGCCAGCCGGAAGCTGCACAGCAGCCTGGACTTTGACCAGGTGATCAGCAACGTGCTGGCGTTGGCGGTCTCGATCGCTGGCGCCAAGTTCGGCGGCTTGACCGCTTTCGACACCTCAGGCCGTATTCACCGCAAGATACAGCAAGGCGAGGCAGGCCAGCTTCAGAAGTTGGAGAGCAACATGATTCAGGAGCTTCTAGCACGCAAAGGCCCTCTCTTGTCAGCCGACATTGCCGGCGACGAGAAGTGGAACGGTGGCAGTTCGACCTGTGGCGGCTCGGCGATAGGCATTCCCCTGATGCAGGAGGGGCAGGTGTTGGCGGTTTTGATTCTCTGGCATCCAGAAAAGGGGCGTTTGACTGCAGAGCATCGGGACTTGCTCTTCCCGGTCTGCTCCCAGGCCGCTGCTATTCTGGCCAATGCCTTGCTCTTCCAGGAGATCTCGGCGCGGCTAGACAAGGCCTACACGGAAATCCAGGAGCGGGCCAGGCAACTGGAAATGACGACGCAGCAACTGGTGCGGGCGGAGAGGCTGGCTCTGATGGGCCAATTGGCAGCAGGGATTTCCCATGAACTGGGAAACGTCATCGCTCCTTTGCAGGTCTATGCCGATCTGCTGGCGAACTGCAAGCCGGGCGATGCGGACTATATCATTTATAGCCGGCATATACAGACTATCACCGAGCGGGGGAAGCAAATCCTGCGCCAGTTCACCGATTTCGCCCGCAAGGATCAGGGGCAGCGGCAGCCTGTTGATCTCGGCGCCCTCGCTGATCGCATCCTCAGCTTGTTGGAGTATTTCCTGCTTCGCGGGGCTATCACGGTGCATCGCGATTATGCCAGCGATCTTCCTGCCGTGTCTGCCGACCCAGGGCAGTTGGAACAGGTCTTCACCAACATCATCATGAATGCCATGGATGCCATGCCTGAAGGTGGGGACCTCTATGTGACGGTGCGTAGAATTCGCGGAGCGGCGGGAGAGGCTCAATATGTGGAAGCCCTTTTTACCGATACAGGGTGCGGAATTACACCAGGGAACTTGGAGCGGGTCTTTGAGCCGTTTTTCACGACGAAAGAGGTCGGCAAAGGCACCGGTTTGGGGCTATTCATCAGCTACGGGATCATCGAACGACATGGGGGCAGCATAGATATCGAGAGCAAGCCGGGCAAGGGAACGACAGTGAAAATCCGCTTGCCCGCCACAGATTGATTTCAGATTGCAGATTTTGGATTTTTCAAATCTGCAATGGTAAAGGGGGTTAGTTCATGCCAGGTAGGCCCCGTGTGCTCATCGTAGATGACGATTACTACGTGCGGGAAGCGTTGACCGCCCTGCTGACGAGGGACCCACGTACCGAAGTGGTTGGCAGCGCGGTTACCCCGGAGGAGGCCCTGAAATGGCTCCAAGGCGAGGAGGGCGGCGGACGGGTTGACGTCGTCCTGTTGGACATGGAGTTCAAGCAAGGCCAGATGAGCGGCATGGAGGCAATCCCGCTCCTACGGGCACAGGCTCCTCGCGCCGCCATCCTGGTCTTTTCCATGTTCCGCGATGACGAGATGATCCTGCAAGCGATCCGCGCGGGTGCGGATGGCTACCTCTGGAAAAACGAGGCCGCAGCCGGCATCGCCAGCGCCATCCTGCATGTCCACGAGGGGCGTTTCGTGGTCACCAAGTCCATCGCGCAGCTTTTGTTCGGCAAAGTCAGCGATCTCATCGGGGCGCGTCCCACCGAAATTCTCCCCGATAGCAAGAAATACGAGGAGCTGACCAAAAGGGTGGAACAGGTTATCCGTTTGTTCTGCATTGATGGCCTCTCCGCGGGCGAGATCGCCGCGGCGCTCCATATCTCGGAGAATACAGTGCGCGGCCACATCAAAGCCGCCTATGAAATCCTGGGTGTGGACAGTCGGCAGGAGGCTTTCCTCAAGCTGGTGGCGCGCGAGGATGAGTGAATTTATCTTATCAACGGAGGATGGAAGATCGAATGGCCCTAGACAACACTCGCGACGATTTCGATATCGAAACGCTGGCTGCCAAGGCGGTGGACACGCTGGCTGTATCGGCCAGGCAGGTCATCGCCATCTGGGCCAGCACGCATTCCCTCGATCTCATTGAGGCACTGGCTTTTCGCATCCGCCAGCGAGGTGCGTTTTGGACCCTGCGCCTCACTACGGAATCGCTTCTTCGCCGCATAGGTCAGGATGTCCCGGAAACCTATCTTGACCTCATTCCTGAGCACGAGTTGCGCTGGCTGGCCGATGTCCAGGCGATTATTTCCGTGCGCGATCATGGCGGGCACATGTCCGGCGTCTCTTTATTGCGACGCCGCAAGGTAGGGGCGGAATGGATCGCTTTGATTGACGAGGCCACCCGCCGTGGCATCCGCCAACTGGTGGTGGTCAACCCCACGCGCGCGCTGGCCTCCGCCTATGGGGTGCCACTGCTGAATTTGCGCCGCTCCTATTGGCAGGCGATAAACGTTGGCGAGCAGGCGATCAGTAAGAACCAGCAGAAGGCAAAAGCCCGGCTTGCCGAAGCCAGGCAAGTCCACATCACCTCCGAACTGGGGACGGATCTCCACCTGCGCATTGATCGTCGCCGGGTTTATCTGGACGAGGACACTATCCCCCGTGGCGAGGTCTATATGGCCCCACACGAGGATTCGGCGGAAGGGATCGCTGTCATAGACAGGATGTTGCTCAAGGGGAAGCCGGTGGAGCGGCTCCGCCTGACATTCGCCCACGGGCGATTGGTCAGGATCGAGGGACCTGGTTCGAGCGCCGACTCCTTCGGGGAGCTGTTGGCCGCTTCCAACGGTGATAAGGACGTGATCGCGGAGTTTGCCGTCGGCCTCAATCCAGGAATCGCTGAGCCGACGGGGGATCTTTTGCTGGACGAGAAGATGTATGGGAGTGTGCATATCGCCATCGGCATGAATGACCGCTTTGGGGGGAGAAACCGGTCGAATCTGCACCTGGATCTGGTCATGTTGCGACCGGTCGTCCGGCTGGATGGGACACCATTCATTGACCATGGCGTTCTATCCTTTTGAGAGTTGACAAAAATCTGTTTTCGGGTATAATACCCTATTATTCCTATAGCCAAAATATAGTTACTAATTGGTGACCGGCTTAGTCTTGCCCTGGGGACAACGCACATCCATTATCTTCCACTAGAAAGGAAAACCATGTTACCGAGATTCTCGGAACTTCTAATGGGTTGCCAACCATGCTGAGAACAATCCGCATCCACATTGAGGGCACGCACTGTCCAGGATGCAAGACACTCATCGAGAGCGAGGTCGGCTCACTGGCGGGAGTGCAAAGCGTCCAGGTTGATTACGTAAGCGGGAAATCCCGCATCCGGTTCGATAATGAGCTGGTCTCAAAGGAGCAGATTACTGAGACGATTGAAAGGCTGAACTATCGCGTTAGAGCAGGGGCGAGCGGAGAGAAAGTGGCGCAAAAGCCGCTTTCCGCCAATCTCCTTGTCGCCGGGGTTCTCCTGGTCGGTTTTGTTTCGGCATACCTGACGTTGCAGCGCTCCGGTCTGCTGGAGATCCTGGCCAGGCTGAACGAGCAGCGGCTCAGTTTCGGCCTGATCCTCTTGGTCGGGTTTCTGGCCGGCTTTCATTGTGTGGGGATGTGTGGCGGCCTGGTAGTGGCGTATGCAGCCCGCTACCAAGCAACCTGCAAGGAAGAAAAGCTGGGTTTCTCCCCTCTCCATTTGCAGTACAACCTGGGCCGATTTGTCTCCTACACGGCCATCGGCGCTGTGTTGGGGGGCTTTGGCTCTTTCTTTGGCATCAGTCCCACCTTCACCGGCCTGATCACCCTCGCCGCCGGGCTTTTCATGGTTCTGATGGGGCTTTCCTTGCTGGGGAATTTCGCCTGGCTGGAGAGGATAACGCCGAGGCTGCCAGCTTCCATTGGGCGATTTTTGTACGGCCAGCGCCGCGGCGGAAAGCCGAGGGGGCCTTTTATCATCGGCTTGCTGAATGGCTTTATGCCCTGCGGCCCGCTCCAGGCGATGCAACTCTACGCCCTGGGTTCGGGGAGCATCGCCCGCGGGGCCATCTCGATGGGCCTCTATGCCCTGGGAACCGTGCCGCTCATGTTCGGTTTTGGCAGCTTTCTCTCCCTGATCGGCCAGGAGAGGAGCAGGCAGGTCATGAAACTAGGTGGAGTGATCGTCCTCATCCTGGGGGCGCTGATGCTCAATCGTGGCCTGGTGCACTTTGGCTTCGGCTTCCGCTCCCCGACTCCGACGCGCGCAGAGACGTTGCGTGCAACGCCTCAACCCACTGCTACCCGTGCGCCACAGTACCAGACGGCCAGGATGGAGCTAACCTATCGTGGCTATGTGCCGAACGCGCTTTACATAAAGAATGATGTTCCTGTGCGCTGGGTGATTGATGTGAAGCAGATGACGCGCTGCACGGACGAAATCATCATGCCCGAATACGGCGTCAGGAAAAAGTTGACTTATGGGGAAAACGTCGTAGAATTCATCCCAAAGAAGGTCGGCGAGGTCAAGTTCAGTTGCTGGATGCGCATGGTCTGGGGCAAGTTCGTCGTGACTGAGTGAAGGAGGTGCTTCATGCAGATAGGTCCTCGCAATCCCCTCGTCTGTATTCGCACTGTCGAGATTCCCCCTGGAAATGAGCAGGCATTTTTCGAGTGGATCCAATCCAACCGCGAACTGCGGAAGAGGTACGGCATCCTCATGGAGCGAATTCTGAAACCCACGGATGGACAGGGCAACTGGCTGATTATCACCATGTGGGAAAGCGAGGAAAAGTTCGAGAAGTGGCTGGTAGCCCCGGAAAAGCCAGCCGTGGGCGCCTCGCCCGGCCATGCCCTCGTCAAATTCGGCAAGATCAAGCGATATGATACCGTATCGGGGTACTAGAGGAAATCTCAGCGAAAATCCTCCCGCAGGTTCGTAACCTGCGGGAGGATTACTGCGGCGGAATGGTGGCTGTGGAAATCTATGCGCGCGCTGTAAGAGACTCGACGGCCGCCTGGGCAGGAATGTAGCGTTTTCTCCTCTCACCTGGCTCCCCGCTCAGGATTGACTCCAGACCGTCCGCCAATTCGCGGAATGCCCGTTGGTAACAGTCCGCAAGCCTCTGGTCTACCACCTCTTGCGCCAGGGCCTCTTCCAGAACCAGTATCACGCTAGTGACTCCGTTGGGCGCTGGTTGGCAGTAAATACGAACCCACATAGGCAGTTTTGCGGAGCTTTCCAACCACCCGTCAAACAGCCTGGTTTGGAATGCAGAACCTGGATACCCCTCAATCTCCTGGTCTATTCCGTGGCGCCCTCCCGTTCCATTGTCAGATAGCAAGCGGCGAGCCAGGCTTATACAACGCGCCGGAGATGCCGTCGTGACAAAACTTACTGAGTGGGATACTTTCACCATATTCGCCTCCCGGCTCTGCTCAATTTGCATTATCAGGAATACATTATGCTCGCTCCTATTATGCGCTTCTATGATGTACTCTGTCAATGGTACCAGGGTACTACCTCTTGAGCAAAAGGCTTGCGTTCCTCTCAGGTGGTGATATAATACAGGTTGAATCAAGTAGGGGGGGCCTTGCCCCTGTCACCTCACATGAGAAACGAGGTGAGCGCCTATGAAGATCACCGTCGTCGGCCACAAGGGACAATTGGGGGAAGCTCTGCATGTGGCGCTGGCTGGTGAGTCTCTACAACTCTTGGATCTGCCCGAATATGACATCACTATCTACCCCGAGTGTCTGCGGCCTATCGAGGAGTACAGCCCTGACGTCGTCATCCATGCGGCGGCGATGACCGATGTGGATGGCTGTGAACTCAAGCCGGAATTGGCCTTTCGCGTTAATGCCTTGGGCACGCGCAATGTGGCCCTCGCCTGCCAAAAGACGAACGCAACCATGCTTTATCTCAGCACGGATTACGTCTTTGATGGCACCACAAGAGAGCCTCATTGGGAATACGACCGCCCCAATCCGCAAAGTGTCTACGCACGCTCCAAGTGGGCCGGGGAGCAGATCGTGCGCGACCTGCTCTCGCGCTTCTACATCGTGCGCACGGCCTGGCTCTACGACCGCACGCACCGCAATTTTGTCAACACGGTGCGCCGCCTGTCAGCGGAACGTGATCACTTGAAAATGGTCACCAATGAGGAAGGTTCGCCAACCTACGCACCTGACTTGGCCGCAGCCATCACCAAACTAATCCGCCATCCCGCCTATGGCATTTACCATTTCACTAACGCGGGAGTCTGCTCTCGCTACCAGTGGGCGCGCAAGATATTGGACTTGATCGGGAAAAAGGACTACCCGCTCCATCCGACAGACTCCTATCCTCGGCCAGCTAGGGTTCCCGCCTACGTAGAGCTTCGCAACCTCTTCGGCGCGGCGCTGGGTATCACCTTGAGGCCGTGGGAGGAAGCATTGGAGGAGTGCCTGGGCGGTGGTTAGGTGGAAAGCAAAACACCACATGTTTCGGTGATCATCCCGAACTACAACGGGGCCAGGCTGCTGCCGGTCTGTCTGAATGCATTGCGGCAGCAGACGTATACTGAGCGCGAGGTCATCGTCGTGGACAACGCCTCGCGCGATGAGTCCTGTGCGCTTATCGCCCATGCCTATCCTGAGGTGCGGCTGTTGCGACTGGAGGCGAACCGTGGCCTGACGGGAGGGTGTAACGCTGGTATCGCTGTGGCGCAGGGAGAGATCATTGCCCTGCTCAACAATGATACGGAGGCCGATCCACGTTGGCTTGAGGCGCTGGTGGAGGCATTAACCCGTCATCCGCAAGCGGGCGCGGCGGCGACCAAGATCCTCCTCTACGACCGTCGCAATGTCCTCAACTCGGCGGGAGATATATACGGCAAGGAGGGCCTCCCCAACAGTAGAGGAGTCTGGCAAGAGGATCAGGGACAATTCGACGAAGAAACGTGGGTTTTCGGCGCGTGTGGTGGGGCGGCAGCCTATTGCCGCGCCATGTTGCAGCAAATTGGTCTTTTCGATGAGAGCTTTTTCATGTATTGTGAGGATGTGGATCTAGCCTGGCGCGCCCAGATCGCCGGCTGGCGCTGCATCTATGCACCACAGGCGGTGATTTACCATCGCCTCAGCGCCACAGGGGGAGGGCCGCTGGCCAGCTTTTACACCGGACGTAATACGCTCTATGTCCTGGCCAAAGACGTCCCTCCGACTCTGCTGCGCAAGTATTGGCCACGCATGGTCGCTGCCCAGTTGCGTATCGCTGCTCAAGCCTTGCGCGCCTGGCGGGGGGAGGCGGCACAGGCTCGCCTGCGCGGGCAATGGGCTGGCCTCCTCGGCTGGGCACAGATGCGGCGCAGGCATGCAGAGGTGGAGCGGCTGCGGCGCGTGTCGGACGAGTACCTCGAAAGTATCCTAAGTTGACACCTGTTCATGTTATCTGTGGTTGGCGTGGGGAGAAAATGGTCTACTATGACGCGGCGGTTCTCAAGGAAATCGAGCGGCGATTCTTTGCCATCCAAAGCAAAACCGAAGAACCAGATCGCCACATCGAGATGCCGGAAAAAGCTTACGCTTGAGCGCACCAGAGGGCCTATGGCTAGAAAGCACGGGCAGCGATTTCATGGCGATCCCACGCGCTTCGAGGTCGTTGCCGAGTTCATCTACAATCGGTACGGCAAGAGCATCCACTATATCGCTGACGTCGCGGGTGGACAAGGGATGCTCTGCCGCATCCTCCGCAAAAAGTACAACTATGAGTGCGAAGTCATTGACCCCCGTGGCTGGACGCTAAGGGGTGTGCCTGGCCGGGCTGTGGAACTTGACCCATCGGAGACTGCCTATTATGATCTGATCGTCGGCCTGCATCCGGATGAAGCGACTCGTGCAGTAGCCCGAGCTGCTCTCATCCGGCCAGTGATCCTGATCCCTTGCTGCAACTTTTGGTCTGATGAGAAGTTGGGACGGGATGAGCTGATAGAAGCGATTGAGAGCTACTATCGGGAACATGGCATCAGATTCGAGCGGGTTACTTTTTCCTTCAGGGGGCCGAAGAACATAGGGATCGTTTCGGAGCCTCCTAATGTCCTGAGTAGAGGGATGTTCGCCGGGCTGGGAAAATAGGCTTTGCATGAGTTGACTAAAAAGCCAAGTGAGTGTAAGATAAGGTGATTTGGCTGCCAGCCATCACCTTGTGGCGGTCGGCTTCTGCTGATGGCTGAAAGCCGAGCGCTTCAGGTGGAGGATTGGCCCATCGCTACTCAGGTGGAGCGGCCCTATCTATCAGTGGTTATCCCGGCCTATAATGAGTCACGCCGTCTGCCAGCGAACTTGCCCAAAGTCTTCGCTTATCTGGATGGGCAACCCTATGCGGCGGAAGTGATCGTCGTGGACGACGGCAGCGAGGACGATATCGCCAGCATCGTGGAGAGGTTCCAGAAGGAGCATCCTAACCTGCGGCTCATCAGGAATCCTCACCGAGGGAAAGCCTATACGGTGCGCACTGGCGTCCTGGCAGCGCGGGGATGTTATATCTTTCAATGTGATGCTGACCTTTCCATGCCGGTTGAGGAATTGGCCAAGTTGCTCAAGGCATTGGAGGAAGGGTACGATGTGGTTGTCGGCTGGCGTGCCAGGCGGTATCACCTTCCCTGGTATCGTCAGATTATGAGCCTGATCTATCACCTCGTTGTGCAGGCCATCGTGGTCAGAGGTGTTCGGGATACGCAGTCGGGGTTCAAATGCTACCGTAGGCCGGTGGCGCACGATATTTTCCGCCGTACCATGCTCTATAGCGGCGAGGCGGAGATCAAAGGGCCCGCCGTCACCGGCTTTGACGTCGAAATCCTCTTCCTGGCGCAACAGTCAGGCTACCGGATTAAGGAGGTGCCCGTGGAATGGTACTATGCGGAAAGAAGCACAGTTAACCCGATCAAAGACTCGTTGCGCAACCTGGGGGATGTGATCCGCGTGCGCCTCAACGATCTGCAAGGCAAATATCGCCACGCCAGGGCGGCCAAGGGGGATATGGGGGCCTCCGCCCCCGAACTATAATCTATCCTCTGAAAAGATTCACCACAGAGGTCACCGAGCACGCGGAGAAAGCATCATGCATACTTTCTCTGTGACCTCTGTGTGCTCCATGGTTATCCTTTACTATCTAGCCAAAGAAAGGAACTTCCCATGACTGATAGACTGCTTATTTGCGTTGCCTGGCCTTATGCCAATAGCCCACTCCACCTGGGCCATGTCTCGGGGGCATACCTTGCGCCCGATATCTTTGCGCGGTATCAGCGTTTGCAGGGCAAAGAAGTCCTGATGATCTCCGGCAGCGATACCCATGGCACGCCGATCACAGTGCGCGCTGAGCAGGAAGGGGTTCCCCCTCTGGAGATCGTCGAGCGTTACCACAGTAGCATTCTGGAGTCATTGATCGGCCTGGGGATCAGCTTCGACCTCTATACCCACACCAACACTGAGAACCACAAGGCAGTGACGCAGGACTTGTTCCTGCGACTTTGGGAACGGGGCTATATCTTTAAGAGCAGGATGAAGATGCCCTACTGCGAGCATGACCAGCGATTCCTGGCCGACCGTTATGTAGAGGGCGTCTGTCCG
>CAYPON010000001.1:18066-38789 GCA_964412315.1 uncultured Anaerolineae bacterium
GTCTGTCCGCACTGCCACCGCGAGGGGGCGCGCGGCGATCAGTGCGATTATTGCGGGCGCTCCCTGGATGCGCTGGAACTGATTTCGCCGCGTTGCCGTTTTTGTGGCAGGACACCCGTCGTCCGCGAGACGGAGCATCTCTTCCTGGACTTGCCCAAGTTCACCGAGCCGCTGCAGAAATGGCTGCGCGACAAGGGGTTCTGGCGGCCAAATGTGATCAACTTTGCCCGGAATCTCCTGGACGCTGGCCTGCAGCCCCGCCCGATTACGCGCGACCTGGATTGGGGCTTTCCCGTGCCCTTAGATGGCTTTGAGGGCAAGGTGATCTACGTCTGGTTCGATGCGGTCATTGGCTATCTTTCGGCGACCATCGAATGGGCGCAGATCACCGGCGATGACGAACAGTGGCGGAACTGGTGGCAGGGGCCTTGTCGCTCCCATTACTTCCAGGCCAAAGACAATATCTGGTTCCATGCGATCATCTGGCCGGCGATGCTTATGGGCTACGGTGACCTCAACCTGCCCTACGATGTGCCAGCCAACGAGTTCCTGAACCTGGAGGGGCAGAAGTTCTCTTCCAGCCGCAACTGGGCGATCTGGATTCCCGACTATCTGCAAAGGTACGCTGCCGACCCGCTGCGCTACGTGCTGACGGCCACCATGCCGGAGGCCAACGATGCCGATTTCACCTGGCGCGAATTCGTGCGGCGCAATAACGATGAGCTGGTAGCGACATACGGCAACCTGGTGCATCGCGTGCTGAGCTTCGCCTATCGTAGCTTCGATAAGCAGGTGCCCAAGCCTGGACGGCTTGGGCCGGAGGACAATCGCATCTTGGACGTGGTAGCCAATGCTTTCGTGCCGGTGGGCCGCGCCATCGCCGAGTGCCACTTTAAGGCAGCGCTGGGGGAACTGATGGGCGTGGCGCAGGAGGTGAACCGCTATCTAGATACTGCGGCTCCCTGGAAGACCATCAAGAAGGACGCGGCGGCAGCGGCGACCTCCATCTATGTGGCCCTGCGGGCGATTGACTCGCTCAAGATACTCTTCTGCCCCTTCCTGCCCTTCTCCTCCGAGGCACTGCATGAGATGTTAGGGTACAACGGCAGCCTCATCGGGCGGCAATATCTGCAGGACATCGAGGAGGATGGCAAGATCCACCGGGTGCTGCGCTACGACGCCAGCAAGAACGTGGGCACCTGGGGCCCCAGCCATCTGCCGGTAGGACAGAAGCTGCGCTCGCCCAAGCCGCTCTTTGTAAAGCTGGACGAGAAGATCATAGATGAAGAGGTGGCACGCCTCCACCAGGGGGCGAAGTAAAGCATAAGGTGGCCGGCGCCTCCGAAGTGCCGGCTACCTCAGGAGGAGCGAACCATGACAATTCCAGAGATTCTGACAACCGTGCGGTATGTTACGGATTCTAATGGAGAGGTGGAGATGATCCCCCACGATGAATTCTAGACCACCACTCTCGACAGCAGCGATCTTTGGTCTCTTGCTCGCGGCCTATCTGACCTTGGGCGCGCTCTATGCTGTATACACGCCCCTCTGGCAAATCCCGGATGAGCCGGCCCATTTCAATTACGTGAAGCACTTGGCGGAGCAGCGAAGGCTTCCCGTCTTGCAGCAAGGCGATTACCCTGCTGCCTATCTGGAGGAGATCAAGGCGCATAAATTCCCCCCTGATATGTCCGTAGACCCGATCCGCTACGAGTTCTACCAGCCTCCTCTATACTATGGCTTGGCCGCCACTATCTATGTAGCTACCGCTTCCTGGCCGCTCTCCTCGCAAGTCGTCGCGCTGCGGCTTCTCTCGGTGCTCCTGGGGACAGGGGTGCTCTGGCTGGCTTATCGCATCGTCTGCGAGATCTTTCTCTCCGCAAGGCCTGACAGGTTTTCGGAAACCTGTCAGGTCTCCGCTTCCATGCTGGCGCTGGGAACGGCAGCCTTTGCTGCTGCCGTGCCGATGCACATTGCCATGACCGCGGCGGTCAATAACGATGCCCTGGCTGAGTTGATCCTGGCCGGCATCCTCTATCTAGGCGTCAGGATCACCCAGCGTGAGGCCAGCGACAGGGAATGGGTCGGGCTAGGCGCGTTGGTCGGGTTAGGCCTCCTGACCAAGGGCACAACCTATATCGCTATACCTCTGGTTCTGGCGATCCTCTACATCGGCCTGCGGCGCTCTGAGATGCGCGGAGCATTGGCGGTACGCCGCTCCGCGAAGGCTTTCCTGCTTGTCTTCGGTTCCGCTTTGATCCTCTCTGGGGGCTGGTTCCTGCGTAATGGACTCGTTTACGGCCTGGATGATCCACTCGCCTGGAAACGCCACACGCAGGTGGTAGCGGGGCAGTTGACCACCGCTGAGTATCTGGCCCGGCATGGCTGGCGGGGATGGGTCGGCGATTTCCTGGCAACGACTTTTCGCAGCTTTTGGGGACAGTTCGGCTGGATGGGCGTGCCGATGGATCGGCGCGTCTATCTGTTCTTGGGCCTTCTTTCGGGCCTCGTAGCTTTGGGGCTGGTGCTCCTGGTCATCCGCCAGTGGCGCGATAGGGAAAGAAGAGGGTTTTCACCTGGCCAACTCTGGGCGCTGGCGCTCGCTGCGTTATCGCTGCTGCTGACGGTCGCCCAGTATCTCTGGCTGAACCGCCAGTTTGTCCAGTTCCAGGGACGCTACCTCTTTTCCTCGATCATCCCGCTCGGCCTGGCCTTCGCCCTCGGCCTGGCGGAGATCCTGCGGCGGGGATACGAAACCTGGGTAGGGGCGCTGCTGGGCGGTGGGGCACTAATAGCGGCGCTCAAGGGGTTACAAACGGGCGGCCCGGACAAGTGGCTGATCGCTCTGCTCGCCGCTGGCGCCGCTGGCTTTCTCGTCAAGCGCACGCTGCCCGCTCGCTTCGCGGGGTTGTTCGTCGCCTTGGTCTATATCGCGCTCCTGGCGCTTTCCGCAGCCTCTCCATTTCTCTTCATCGTCCCCTATCTGCATTGGTAGGGGCGAACCTGTGCTCGCCCAGGTGGAGATTTACCAATAGCTGTCATACAGGGGTAGCGTCGGTCTTCTTGGCTGACAGCCCAGCAGCTTGCAGACGGCTCCTCCGGCCAAGCCCAGGGCAAAGCCGCCGATGTGGGCAAACCAGGCCACGCCACCAACCTGGCCGATGCCGAGGGAGAAAAGCCCACTCAGGAATTGGAGGATGAACCACCCGCCGAGGGCGATGAGGGCGGGCAATTCCACGAAGCGGACGAAGTAGCCCAGCGTGACCAGGTACTGCACCCTGGCACGCGGGAAGAACACAAAGTAAGCGCCCAGCACGCCGGCGATGGCGCCGCTCGCGCCGATGGTGGGGATGTTAGAGCGAGGCGCCACCGCGATCTGCGCCAGACTGGCCCCGATGCCGAAAAGCAGGTAGACGATGGCATAGAGAACAGGCCCCAGGACATCCTCCACATTGTCACCAAAGATGTATAGGTACAGCATGTTGCCGAAAATGTGCAGGAATCCGCCATGCATGAACATCGCCGTGATGAAAGTGAGCGCGGCGGGCAGGCTGAGATGGCTGACCACGCGCAAGGGGACGATGCCCATCTGCCAGACCAGCCGATTTAGCTCTCTCTCAGGCAGCATGATCTGATAAAGGTACACTACTACGTTAATAGCGATAATCGTGATGGTTACCAATGGAAAATGGCGTCGCGGGATCTCGTCGCGCAAAGGAAGCATCGAGAGTCCCCTTTCTAGCGCATCGCCGCAATGACTGGCGGCCAAAATCCGCAGGTCACATGTGAAAGCTACAACGCCAAGTATAGCACTATTGCGGTGAAAGAGAAAATCCTCTAGACCCCTCGGGTCTAACGTCGAAGGTTCTTTTGTTTATCTTCTCCTCAGATACGCCCGGTAATGGGTATGAATCTCCTGTAGGGTAGAGGGAAGGATCTCCTCCCGGCGGCCCAAGTTAGCTAAATAGTCCAACATCTCCTGCACCGTGATCGTCCGGGGATCGTCAGGCTGGTCATAGGGGAAGACATTATGCGTAAAGATGCAGAGGGCACGGAAACTGACTTGCCCCCCCTCGAGCCGCCGCAGCGCCTTTTCCAGGATCGGTTTCTGCCAGGTCTCAAAGGGCCCCTGCTCGATGCGCAGTTCGTAGGGAAACCCATTCGGGCGACGATGCTCCGGGTCGGTGGTCAAAGGCACTTCCAGAAAGAGTAGGTCGCCCACGACCAGCTTGTTCGTTGGGTTGACATAATGTGGGTCGGGATAGGCTCCCACCCAGACGGCGGCGTATTGGGGGCAGAATCGCCCCGGATCGGATACCGAGCCTTGCTGGAAGCCGAGATCGTAGAGTACGCCGTAGGTGGCGTCGTTGGCGGAAAAGTTGCCAGGGCGGAAGGAGACGGGCCTCGTGCCGATCGCTTCGGTCAGCATTTCGGTCGCCAGCGCCAGGATTTCCCGCTGCGTGGCGGCATCGTATTCGCCCAGGTAGCGCCCGTAGCGATGGTCTGCCAAACTCTGCGGGTGGCAATGCATCCCCAGTTCGACGCCTTGTCCGGCCAGCGAGGTCAAGAGGTCGGCGTGCTGTGCGGCGCATTCTGGTGTTAGAAAGAGCGTTGGCCTGAAGCCATGAGCGAGGAGCCGCTGGGAATACCCCCGGATGGCACGCTCGCTCAGTTCCCAGGTCGCTGGCCCGCCTGGAGGCGATTCAGCAGCGATGCGTTCGCAGTCCATGTTGAAGGTGACATAAAGTGGAGATTTCGTGCGTTTAGCTCCCGACCCGTTTTTTGATCACCATCACAAGGCCATTCTGACGCGGAAAGACGACCTCTTCCTGTCCGTCGCCGTCCATGTCGGCGACGCGCGATGGCACTTCTCCATTATACCAGTAGCCCTCGATCTGCGCATCCTCGAAGGGGAGCTTGCCCAAGAGATTGCCCTTGAGATCGAGGAAGAAGGCATTGAGCGCGAAATGGCGCGTCTGGAAGCAATCGTGCGAGGTGGGGTTGCGCGTCTGCTCGGCCAGGAAGATCTCCGTGGCAGCGTGGGGCGTCCAGTGAACGATGTGACAGCGGGTGGGCAGGACAGCCCAGCCAGGGAAAAGCTCCGGGCTGAACACTGTGCGCGGCAATTCTTTGATCTCCATCACCTTTTTCCCCTGGCCGGTGAAAAGCGCGCTTTTGCCCGCCGCGCCCCATAGTTCCGAGATAAAGATCAGACGCCCCTTGCTCGCTGGATCGGGTGTGTGAGCGATCCATTGGCCGTGATCGAACTGGCCGGAGACATCCCAGATGACGTTGCCTTGCAGGTCTATCAGGAAGCCTTTTTCCAGGAGGATTTCCGCGTGGCCGATGCCGCGAAAATCGGCCATGGCGATGTCATCGAAATGGGTATCTGGGCAATAGTCGCTCACTTTGCGCCGCAGAAGGGTCGTGCCGTCGTCGTCCACCGCCACTAACTCGCCGCTGTTCCAACCGTCCTCGGCATAGCCGCCATTGATGTGTTCCATCGTGCAGAAGGCGACCTCGTCCAGTCTATCTCCATCCACATCGGCAACGTAGAACTCGTGGCCAAAGTCGTTGCGCAGATCGCTCCTGCGCCACACCTCTTTCAGGTCGCAATCCAGGGCAACGAGATGCCCGCTGGCGATGGCGGCGATGATGCCGGGCCGCCGGTCTCGCTGGAAACGCATGGGCGCGAGGAGCGGCACGGTGATGCCATAGTCATCGTGGCTGTAGGTGCCAAAGCCATGTTCCCCGATCAGCTCCCCTTTGCCGTCGAAAACGCCGATCCTGGCCTCGAAGCGACGGCCAAAGCTGGGCACGACCACCTCGGCGCGGCCATCGCCATCCAGGTCGGTCACTGCGATGCGTGGCGTTCCCCAATTGCCATGGTTGCGTATCCGCCGCTCGTAGAGCACCTTGCCATCGAGATTCATAGCGCGCAGCCGGTTGCCGTTCTGGTTCAGGCAGACCATTTCCAGGCGGCCATCGCCATCCAGGTCGCCGATCTCGAAGGAATAGTTCGGGTTGCAGCGCAAATCGGCCTCATATGCGACATAATAGGGGTTCATTCTGACATCCTTTGAAGGTGGCTATAATGTTACCGCGACATTCTCCTTCTGTATCATGTCCAGGAGTGTCGCTTTTGCTAGCTTGATGTGCTTGTCGAGGGCCTGGCGGGCAGCATCTATATCCCTGGCCTCGAGAGCCTGCACGATTTCATGATGCTCCCGCTGGGATCGTTGGAACTCGGCAAGCGCGCCCTCATAGTTGACGCGCGCCATCTGGACGTGTACGTTGACCTGGTCCCAAGCCATGGCCAGCCGTTTGTTCCCAGCGGATTGCACTATGAGTTGGTGCATTTCGCGGTCGAGGCTTATGTATCGGCGGTAATTCTCGGGATCTTCGCCAGACTCTAGTATTGCATCCATTTGTTGCATCAGATCGCGGATTTGCCTGAACTGAGGCGCAGGGAGGAGGGGAATTAGCAATTCGACGGCGCATAGCTCAAGGGCTCGCCGCACCTCGAAAGATTCGGCTATCTCAACAGGATCGAGGGGTGCGACAAAGGTGCCACTGCGCGGTTTGATCTTGATTAGGCCCTCCGCCGCGAGCCTGTTCAGGGCATCTTTGAGCGGGGTGCGGCTGATCTCCATTTGTTTCTCCATCTCAGGAAGGTGCAGCCGTTGCCCCGGTTTGAACTCCCTGCTGAGGAATCTCTCACGGAGGGTTCTGTACACTTTCTCACCGATGTTGGAACGGACCCATTCTGGCGAATCATTGGCGTCCATATTGTGTCCCCCTTTCTTTCCCCACACGGTCGCCAAGCCTACGCTGAGGTTTGCCGCTCCACTGTATGCACTCGCAGGTTGGCGTATTCTCCGATCAAAGGAGCCATCTGCCGGAAGCCGATCTTGCCGCCGTCGAGCAGAGGCCCGTAAGTTGCCCCATCGTCCACCCAATGAAAGATGGGCAGGTCATTGATGCAAAAGGCCACCTCGGGGCCGCACTTGGCCAGGTGGATATGGTAGGGAGGCCGCGCATCTTCGACCGAGGGGATCGGGTCAGCGCCCTGGCAGACGAGGTGAAAGCCATAGCTTTTGCGCAAGTTGCAGGTGTGAAAGGCCCGCTCCTCCGGCTGCTTGCGACGAAAGTAGGAGATGTGCAAGGCATTGATGTCGCCATGGTGATATTGCTGATATTCGCCCGTGCGACAGGCCAGCGACGGATGAAAAATATCCTGGCCTTGCCTGCCCTTGGCGGCGAAAAAGAGGATGCACAGCCCCGGCTCGCGCAGCGGCCAGAAATCCCACGAGATGGCGATATGGTCCGGGAAGCCTTGCGGACACCAGTAGACAAAATTCGCCTTCTGCCCCTCGGCGGGATCGCGCAGGTTCTCCATGCGCAGCCGACCGTTGGGAAAAGAGATTTGGGCGTCGCCCTCCAGACGAAAGCCTTGCACGTCGGATGGTGAGGCGAGCGGATTATCGTAAATAAGTTCGCGCAATATGTACCTCGTCATTAGCACCCTTCATATAACTGGTAGTCGCACCCTTTAGGGGTGCGTCCGCGCAGCGTGAGGCGCAGGCGTAAAGTCTGCTGCTTGACCCAGAGCCAAAATGCGCATATACTGTTCATGGGTTGTTCGGACGGCAGCACGCGAACGCCGTGCGAAAACTATGCTGTTCACTGCTCCCAGATGGGATGATTATACTCCGGTTATAGTATCCAAGTCAACCTGTCAGGAAGGAGCTAACCGATGCAGATCTGTCGTTTCTATGTGCCCGGCGTGGGCACACGCTTGGGCCTCGTAGACGGGCTTGCCGTCCGCGACCTCACCGCCAGTGGACAGTCGTCGCTTTCCAGCCTGGCGGCGTTTCTCCAGGCCTCCGCCACGGCGCGTATCCAGGCCTTGCTGGAGAACGTGGGTCTTTCGGTGCTGCCTGTCTACGGCTATGTGGCGCTCGACCGGACGCCTGATCCCGGCGTGCCCCATCTCTTACCGCCGGTGGATCAGCAGGAGGTTTGGGCAGCGGGCGTGACCTACGCCTGGAGCCGGGAGGCTCGAGTGCGCGAGGCGGTAGCCAAGGAGATCTATGTGCGGGTCTATGAGGCCGAGCGGCCGGAGCTTTTCTTCAAATCCACACCCGAGAAGGTGGTTGGCCCGAACGACTGGATCGGCATCCGCGGCGACAGCCAGTGGAACGTCCCTGAGCCGGAGCTGACCCTGGCCCTGAACCCGAAGCTCCAGATCGTGGGATACACCGTCGGGAACGATGTCAGCAGTCGCGACATTGAGGGCGAGAACCCCCTTTATCTCCCGCAGGCCAAGATCTTTCGTCACGGGTGCGCCATCGGCCCTGTCATCACCCTGGCCAGTGACGGCATTCCCATCGGGAACCTGGCGGTGCAGCTTGGCATCTCGCGCGGCGGCAGGCCGGTTTTCCAGGGCGAGACAAGCACGAGCAAGATCCATCGCTGCCTGGACGAGCTGGCCCGCTACCTGGGGTTGTATAATGACTTTCCACATGGGGTCTTTCTGCTCACGGGCACGGGCATCGTTCCGCCCGACAATTTCACGTTGCAGGATGGGGACGAAGTGGCCATTGAGATCGCTGCCATTGGCACGCTGCGCAACACAGTGCGCCGAATGTGAAGGTGCACCAGGCCGATCTGCGCCTACTTCTCTATCGCTGCCTTTTGCGCATTGATGGCGCAGATCAGGGCAGGGTCGAACTTCGGCTTGCGGCCATAGGTACAAAGGCCGTTGACTTCTTGCTCCACGTCGGTGATCTGGGTATAGCAAAAGCCGCAGACGCCGGGGTTGAAAAGCAACGCCTCGGTCAAGCCCCGGTAGCGGGCCAGGAACTCAGCCTCGCTTTTCGGCCAGGCGTCCTTGCCACCATAGCCCCATGCCGTCTCGGCGGTCTGACCAGGGTTCCACCAGATGCCGCCGTATTCGCTCACGTAGAAGGGCTGCCCGGCGTGCGGGATATCCCAATCCCGCTCTCGGTCTTTGTAGATGTTGATCTCCTTCCCCTCAGCGAGCGGCTGGTAGCGGGCGCGGAATGTGTCCAAGTTCTGGTCATAGTCGTGCACGTCATAGATATCGGTTTCAACATGCACATAGCCGCTCGTGTCTATAACAGGCCGCGTCGGGTCGAGCGCCTCGGTCAGGCGATAGGGGATGCGCAGCATTTGCGGGTTTTTCCAGTCGTGTCGCTCGTTGTAAGGGCACCACCCGATCACTGAAGGATGGTTGTACTGGGCGCGCACGGCGGGCACCCACTCCTCGATCACACGCTCCAAAAGGCACGGGTCGTTGATATCCGTGCCCCAGTCGCCGAACTCTGCCCAGACCAGATAGCCGAGCCTGTCAGCCCAGTAGAGATAGCGTTGCTCAAAGACCTTCTGGTGCAACCGTGCCCCGTTGAAGCCAAAGGCTAGGCCCAATTCGATGTCGCGGCGCAGGGCTTTGTCACTCGGCGCGGTATAGATGCCGTCCGGGTAATATCCCTGGTCGAGCACCTGCCGCAGGAAGATAGGCTTGCCATTGAGCACGACAGCCTTGCCCTGGATGGCGATGGAGCGAAGGCCAAAATAGCTCTTCACACGGTCGCGGCTGCCATTGGAATGCCGCAACTCGATCTCCAGGTCATAGAGGAAAGGATCCTGAGGAGACCAGGGCCGCACGATGGAGAGAGGGATATACACTGTGGCCCATCGCCCTTGGGTGCGAACGATCTTTTCGCCGCAAACCTTGCCCTCAGCCAAGGCTTTGATGTGCAACTCTCCGCTGCCCCCACTCCCCGCGATTTGCGCCGTCACAGCCAGGGCGTTGTTCGCCCAATCGGGCGTCAGACGGAACTCGGCTAGATAGATCTGTGGCACGGCCTCCAGCCAGACCGTCTGCCAGATGCCGCTCACGCGGGTATAGTGGCAGCCGTAGGATTCTGGCCTCATGGATTGCTTCCCTTTTGGTTGCAGGGGGGACAAGGTGTCATCCAGGACCTGGAGGGTCAGGCTATTCGGGGCATCCCAGCGTACCACCTGTGTGATGTCGAAAGTGAAAGGAGTGTATCCGCCGCGGTGCCATCCCACTTGCTGCTCATTGATCCAGACGGTGCATTCGTAGTCCACTGCGCCGAAATGGAGCAGAACCCGCTGCCCACGCCAGTTCGCGGGAAGGGAGAAATCCCGCCGATACCAGAGCGGCGGCAGGAACTCGGTCTTGCCGATCCCGGAAAGGGTGCTTTCGGGGCAGAAGGGGACGAGGATCTCGCTCGTGAGATGAGCCGCCGTCGGCAGCTTTCGCTCTAGGCCGGAGCGGTCGGGGTCCATCTCGAATTCCCACCACCCGTTGAGGTTCAGCCACTGTTCGCGCACCGCTTGCGGGCGGGGATGTTCTGGCCGGGGAATGTTCATGTCTATCTTTCTCCCTTCGTAACTGTCAGCGATCAGCTTTCAGCCTTCAGCTTTCCGGCTGATGGATGACCGCTCGGAACTTCTTTGATATAGCGTGCCACAACGACCACCGGCGCTGTCCAGATTCGCTCTTTATATCGCGCCAGGTAATCCAATAGGGCGCAAAGGTCATGCTCCGATATGGGCAAGTGGCCCTCGTTGACGCCGTGGAAGGTGAAAATGCCCCACCAGCCTTGCGCCATGCATTCCTCCGCCAGGCCGATCATCTCCCATGACGCCATCCGCTCCGCGCCCCAGGAGCTGAGGTAATGCAGGTCGGCATACAGAGGGTGATTGCCGCGCATGGAAAGCCCCTTGGCGCGCGCAGCGATGAAATGCCTGGCGATGATCGGGACATAACTCTGACGTGTGAGGCCGCGGCCCACGCAGGATTCGTAGCAAGGATAGGCAAAGCTGCGCTCCTTTTGCTCCGGGAAGAGGATGTTCATCCGCCGCTGTGCTTCTAGGACGTCGCCTTCGATCTGGGCCAGCGTCCAGGTTTGCAGGGTCAGTTGCACGTTCAGGCTGCAAGGGTGAGCGATAGTATGGTTGCCCATCTCGTGCCCGGCCTTTTGCGTAGTTTGCCAGGGCGCCCATCGCTCCTGCCAGTCCTCGCCACGGGGATTCAGGTAAAAAGTCCCGCGCAGGCCGCGCTCTTCCAGGCGCGGGATGGCGACCTCCAATTGCGAACGCAACCCGTCGTCGAAGGTCAGAGAGATCGCGCCCTGCCGTCCCTCCGGCCACACGAATGGTTTCTCGTTGCTCATGATTGGGTCCTTGCGGAAGAGTTTCAGCATTCAGCTTTTGGCTGAAGGCTGATGGCTGACTGCTTGAAGTTCGGTATCTCTACCGGCACCCCTCCTCCTCGCACGGAGGCCACGGAGAGCGGCGAGATACAGCTCCAGGTCACGGCATCATAGACATCAATAGTGGGAGGCGATTTCCCCTCGATGGCGTCGAGGAAATCCTGCAGCACGAAAAAATCGCCGCCGCCATGCCCTGCCTCGCGCGCCGTGGCCCCCCATTCACGCCAACGGGGATGCTCGTACTGGTCGGCGTAATTCCAGAGAGGCTCCCAGTCGGCGTCGCCGGGGCTGACGCCCGGGCTGTGGCCCTCCAGCCAGATCAAAGGATCCTCGTGGTGGCTGCGCGGGGAGAGATATGCGCCGTGCGTCCCCTGCAATACATAGTGCACCATGTTGTGTGGGCGGGCGGAGGCCCAATCCACGCGCAGGACGATGAGCGCGCCTTTCGCCGTCTCGATAAGAGTTGTCGCCGAGTCCCCCATCTTGAAAAAGCCGGGCTTCGCGGCAGGATGGTTGGGGCCGAATCTGTCCAGCGCATAGCGGCTCGTGGAAGCCTGGCACGTCATCCAGGTGACTGTGCGCACCAAACGGTCGCCGCCGGGCCGGTTGACGCGCAGCCATTGCGCCAGCGGGCCGAGCGAATGGGTCGGATAGCCGTTGCCGGGCGTGTCGCGCCGCCAGACACCCCGCCAGGTCAGCTCGCCTTGCGGGGTAAAGATGAGGTGGCGGCAATCGTGGATATATGCGCCCTCGGCGTAAAGCAGTTCCCCGAAAAGCCCTTGCTCCGCCATGTGTCGCACCATCATGTTCGGACGCTGATAGCAATAGTTCTCAGCGAACATATAGACCAGTCCACTCCGTTCCACAGCCTCCACCAGCCGCCAGCATTCGTCCAATGTGGTGGCGGCGATCACTTCGCTGATGACGTGCTTTCCTGCTGCCAGCGCGGCGATGGCTTGCTTTGTATGCAATTGCAGCGGCGTGGCGATAAAGACAGCGTCACACCCCGATTTATCTAGAAACTCGTCATACGATGGATAAGTAGCGATCTGCGGGTACTCGCTTTCCCAGCGGGCGAGCACTTCGGGTGAGATATCGCATACGGAGGTGAGCACCACTCGTTCCTGAAAAGCGGCGAGAGCGCGGCGAAATGCGCCGCCACGGTGTCCACCCACAACTCCCAGCTTGACCGGTTGTGCCATGTTTCTCCTCCATGATTCACCGCTAAGACCTTCCCGAAGGCTTGGAGCTTTCAGGAAGGTGGATTTACGCCAGGATGCGGATTTTGTCGGGGGATACCAGGTTCAGCGGCGTTTCCCCTCTCCAAAAGCGCTCCAAGTCGTCCACCACTGTCTCGATGAGGCGCATGCGCGATTCCGCTGAATACCCTGCAAAGTGCGGCGTCAGAAGGATGTTCGGCAGCTTGCGGAAGGGGCTATCCAGTGGCAGTGGCTCCTCGGGAAAGACATCCAGCGCTGCGCGGAAGCGACCGGTGGCCAACTCTTTATACAGGGCGTCGTAGTCAATGACGGCGGCGCGAGCGTTGTTGATAAAGAGGGCGCCCGGACGGATCATCTTGAGGTGGTTGGCAGTGATCATGCCTCCCGTCTCCTCGGTCACTGGCGCGTGCACGGAAATGATGTCGCAAGTAGACATAATATCTTCCAGCGAGGCCAGTTCCACGCCCAGCTTGGCTGCTTCTTGCGCAGGGAGGTAGGGGTCGTAGACCAGGATGCGCGTGTGGAAGGGCTCCAGCAGGCGGATCACCCGTCGCCCGACCATGCTGGCGGAGATGATGCCCACCCGCTTGCCATATAGCTCGTGCGAGACCTGACGCTTCGGCCAGGGATCGCCTGCCTTGAGCGCGTGATCGTAGTGGTGGAAATCGCGCAGCATACAGAGTATAACGGCCAGTGTGAATTCGGCCACTGCGTCGGCGATGGTCGCCGCGGCATTCACCACGATGATCCCCCGCTCAGAGACCGCGGGATAGAATAAGGGCTTGACTGTGCCGGCGGCATGGCCCACGATGCGCAGTTCGTCGGCCAGGGCCAGCACCTCCTCTGTGAAGCGGGGCGACCCCCAACTGGTGATGCAGCCCCAGGCCCCTGGCAGGCGAGCCATTAGCTCCTCGGTGTTCAGCGATTTCTCCCCCTCGTTCCAGATGGGGGAGGCAAAGCTTTCCAACTTGGCCCTGGCGCGGGGAGAGAGGATCTCCCGACACAGTTCCTGCCCAGGCACAACGACAACACGCGGTTTGCTCGCCATTTTTGACCTTATCCCCCCCTTTCTACTTCATGATGATGGGCAGCGAAACGTTTCCGCTCCATCCTCGGTAGACACGTCTGAATTTCTGGATGCGGTGGTTATCCTTGTCGGCAACGTAAACATTGCCCTGGCTATCCACGGCCACGCCACTTGGCTTCAGGAATTGCCCCGGCCCTGCGCCACGCTGGCCCCAGGCGGTGATGAATGTGCCGTTGCTATCGAACTTCTGGATGCGGTGATTATCCGTGTCGGCCACATAGACATTGCCCACGCTGTCCACAGCGATGCCGTAGGGGCAGTTGAAACGTCCGCGTGCGGTTCCCTGGCCTCCCCACATGTAGAGAAATTCTCCCCTGGCGTTAAAGACCTGGATACGGTGATTATCCGAGTCAGCCACGTAGACCTTCCCATCCGCACTCGCGGCCAGCAGGCGGGGCCCTTGAAACTGGCCTACCCCTGTGCCATACTCTCCCCAGGCTCTGACCAACTGGCGCTCGGCGTTGAATTCCTGGACACGGTTGTTGCCGGTGTCCGTGACGTAGAGGTGATAATTCAGGCCGGTGGCGATGCCTCGTGGAAAGGAGAACTGTCCCGGTGTGCTGCCATTCGATCCCCACATCCATATGAACTCACCATAGGGATCGAAGACCTGTACGCGATGGTTGTAAAAGTCCACAACGTAGATATTCTCCCGCGCACCTATGGTGATGCCGATGGGCCAGTAGAAGTATCCGCCGGGGCTGCCATATATGCCGAAACGGCCCCAGGCCCTGACAAACCGTCCATTCGCATCGAATTCTTGCACGCGGTTATTGCGCGTGTCCGTAACATAGATGTGATCTGCGCTGTTTATGGCCAGCCCGATCGGCTCGCGGAACCGTTCCACGGCTGTAACCTGGCCACCCCACTGGCTGACATAGTGAGCCTCCACGTCGAATTTCTGGATACGATTGTTGCCCGAGTCGGCGACGTAGATGCTCCCATCAAATCCGACTGCCACAGCGTAGGGGAGGGAAAAAAGCCCGTCGCCATTTCCCTCTCTTCCCCACTTGTTCAGGAAAAAGCCGTCGCCTAAGAACACCTGAATACGATGGTTCAGCGAATCCGCCACATAGATGTAGTCCCAGTCATCCACAGCCAGGCCCCAGGGATCGCCGAACCGCCCATCCCCGTTACCAGGCCCGCTGAAGGCGCCCAGGTAGTTCCCGTCGCTATCGAAACTCTGCACGTCGTCGCGCCCGACATCGGAAACGTACACATAGCCGGCGGAATCCACTGCAATGCCGGCCGGCTGCAAAAACTGGCCCTCTCCGCTGCCATAGCTGCCAAAGGCGAAGATGAACTCGCCATTGGCACTGAACACTTGTACACAGTGGTTCCCCTGATCCGTCACGTAAAGGCGATGGCTGGGACTCATGGCCAGGGCGATGGGGCGCTGGAACTGGCCCGACCCGCTGCCGGCCCTGCCCCATGTCTTGGTCAGCGTGCCGTAAGGATCGAATTTCTGGATGCGGTTGTTCCCCCGGTCCACCACATAGATCGCCCCGTCTCTCCCGGCGGCGATCCCCTGCGGGGTATCGAATTTGCCAGGTGCAGTGCCAAAGCCGCCCCAACTCAGGATGAAGTAGCCGTTGGCGTCGAATTTCTGCACGACGTGATGCTTAGTGTCGGCGACATAGATGTAACCAGCCGCATCCACCGTAACGCCGCTTGGCCAGGAGAGTTCTCCCTGCAAGGCGGGGCCGCCCCACTCGCCGACATATTCGTAGGTCTCTGTGAAAGTGGCGGCGACCACATCCTTGCTGCTATCGCCGGAGGGGCTGATCGCTTCCGGAATGAGGCCCATCGTCTCCGGGGAGCCATCGCCTGCTTGTGCCTTCGCTGTCTGCGGGCAAGCGGCGGCCACTATCCCTAAAAACAGAGTGAGGGCCAAGAGGGTGCTCAGGCATTGGACAGAGCGTCCAAGACGGAAGGTGCGGGCGTGCCAGCGTAGCTGCCGCCATAGAGGATTCCAGGTCACTATGATTTCTCCTATGCTGAAGGTGGGTTACCTCAGAATTATACCCAACTTGACATTCTGAACAAACTGCGTATACTGTATTCCGGCTCTTCGGAGGGGCATCTGCGAAAGGAGCAGCGATCCAATGTCCAGTTTCGTGAAGCAATGCGAGAGCGGTTTGGTGAGGGGTACCTTGTCGTAGTGCGCCTTTGAACAGGCTGGATGTGGTAAACGGACAGTCGAGGGCGCACTAGCCCACGGCTGTCTTTTTTTGTGCGGGTTTACTCTCAGGCCGTGGGCGAATTCCACGGCCTTTTTGTTTTGGGATACGATAGAGAAAGGAGACAACATGGCTGAAGAGTTCATACTACGATCTGTTGACATCGAGCGCGACGCGGAGGCACTGGCCAGGATGTGGAACGAGTCGGATGATCAGTGGCCCGGCTCCTGGACGGGCGGCGTACCGATGACTGCCGAACGGATTAAGCGTTGGTACAGGGAGGAGGACGCGCTCGATGTCCTGGTCTGGGCGACGCCAGAGGGCGCTATCGTTGGCTATTGCTCGCTGCAGAAAAGGCCGGAGGAGGAGGGCGTGGCCTATGTGGCTGTGTTGAACATCCATCCCGCCTATCAGAGGCGCAGCCTGGGCCGCAAGATGCTGCAAACGTATGTCGAACGTTGCATCAAGTTGGGATTCAAACGGCTCGATTTGCACACCTGGTCGGGCAACCTGAAGTCGGTACCACTCTACAAGAAGACGGGCTTTTTCTGGATGCCAGATGCCGAAGTCCTCATGCTGAACTTTTTGCCCACCATCTTGCAGTTGCCTTGTGCCCGGCCCTACTTTGCCCGGCACGATTGGTACAAGACCTATGTGCACAGGCTGGGGCAGCACGAGGACGACGAACGCTGGCGGGGGATGAAGGTCTTTACCTACCACTGGGAGGAAGACGGAGATGCGCTAACCGTTTGGGCCGACCGGGAGGGCCGTTCGCTGACCGCTGTGGAGACGGACGGGTTTGCCGCCGCCGCGATCCCCGATAATATCGCCCCGCCAAAAGGGCTGGAAATGAACATGCGCTGGGAGCTGCGCAACAAGAACGACCGCCCTTTGTCCGTCTCCCTGATCGCACGTGGCACGGAGCACCTCAAGCTGGATTATCGCGACAACTTTACCGTGCCCCCTGGTGAAACGGTGGAGCGGGTGACGGCGGTGAGCATAGATGCCAGGATGCCCCGCGTGCAAAAGCGACGGCCCGCGCCCAAGATACAAACTCTGCTCCTCGTAGATGGGGAGCTGCTAGAGTTGGGCACAGGGCTGCGACCCGAGCCAGCGGTGGTCGTCGAGACTATGCCCAGACGCTTTACTACCGCGCCAGGCGCGGAGCGAACGATCCACGTCCAGCTTCGCAACGCGCTGGATATGCCGGTGAAGGGCCATTTGAGTCTGGTCGCGCCGCCCGGCCTGACTATCAGCCGAAATAGCCGCGATGTGGATTTGCCTCCCTATGGGCAATTGGGCCTGCCGCTCACAGTGCAAGCCCAAGCCCCCGGCGTCCACCCCATCCAAGCCTTCCTGACCTTCACTATGGATGGTAAGCAGGGGGAGGCGGCGCCGCAAGAGTTGCCGATCGTTGCGCTTTACCCCGGTCAGGTTATGGTGTATGAAGAGGAGGGGCGCATCTGCGTGGACGCTGATCGGGTCAGCTATGGGATCCGCTACGAAGGGGGTCGCTTCGAGATCTTTTGGCCTGAAGCCGAGCAGGCCCTAGGGGGGATAGGTGCTGAGTACGGGCCGCCTTACGACCCTTCGGAGTTTCGCCACCAGCAGGCGGAGCTTTCCTGGCGGCGGGAGGAGGGAGGCATCGTCGTGGAGACGCGGTTTACCTCGCGGCGCTTCCCCGGGCTGGTGATGCTACGCGAACTGCACTTCAGCGGTGGGCCATTGGTCAAGATCGTCTATCGCACCCTCAATCGTGGCGATAAGCCGCACACACCTGAACTGCGGCAGTTTTTCCATCGCCGTTGGGAGGATGAATACCAGGTGATCCTGCCCTTGCGGAGCAGGCTGCTGCGCGCCTCCACACGCACCTTCCCACGCGGGGATGAGGAATGCCCGCGCAAGAGCGAGGATTACGCCGAGAAATGGGTAGCCTTTGAAGCGAAGAAAGGGACGGTGGGCCTGATCTGGAACCCGTCCTTTGATGAAGTCAACTATGAGTGGGCCTTTGCCTTGCAGCGTGCCAGGTTTGATTGCCCTCCGCATCAATGGGCCGAGCTGTGCTCAACCTGGCTCTACATCGGCTCTGGGGACTGGCGCGATGTGCAACGGGCCTACCTGCATCTCAGCGGCAAGGCATCCAGCACCCTTCCATCCCAGACCGAGCCGATCGTCGCGCTCAGCCTGGAGCCGGTCGTGCCCATGACGCAGAGTGGGACGCTGGCGACGACGCTCAAGCTGGAAAACAGGCGTCAGCAAGCCTTGAAAGGGAACATCCGCCTCGCGCCTACGCCAGGCTGGCGAGTGGAGCCGACCGACTTCACTTGCGAGGGAGTGGATCGCTGGCACCCTTTCACCGCGAAGGTGATACTTCACCAGAATGGCGACGCGCCGGGCGCGTATGCCCTCCAGGCGCACCTCTCCACGCGCCTGGACGACACCCAACATACGCTGCCTTTCCTTCGCCTGGGCGATGGCGGCAAGGTGGAGGTGCAGGAGGGCGAGCAGGAAGGCCAGCCGATCTATACCATGGACAATCGCCGGACGTGTTTTGTCGTCGCGCCGCGCTTCAGCGCCGCTGTCGTGGCCTGGAAGACAACGGACGGCATCAACCATCTGGACACTTGCTTTCCGCAGGTAGGGGCCAAGAGCTGGCTGGCTCCCTGGTATGGTGGCATCTGGCCAATGGTGAGGACGCTGGATGACCGCGAGCCACCCGGCAAGTTGTACATGGAGTCTTTCGAGGCGCAGCCGGCTTTAGTGAAAGATGGCCGGGAGATCGCCTGGCAGGGGGTGCGCCTGACATCGGCTCTGCAACGGGAGGAACTGCGCGGGTTGCGCTTGGAGTTGGAGTATCTGACGACCGGCGGCAGCCCGCTCCTGAAGGCCGTTTATCGCTTGGTCAACAGGACGGAGGCTGTGCGCAAGGTGCGCGGTGGCTGGATGGCCTACTGGGCGGTGGATGGCGATGCTTCGCAAAGCGTGCTGCGCGGCCAGGACTGGGAGAGCAAGCGCACCGATTTCCTGCAAGCCTGGGTTCAGGTTCCCTACTGGGGGTGCATCACCAATCCGACCACAGGCCGGACGGCGGTCGCAGTCTGCCCGGAACTGACCGTGCTGCTCGTGGACGAGGGGCGCAACGCGGCGTTTCACTTCCTGGAAGGGGTGCTTACCGTGCCACCTTCCGGCACCATCGAGCGGGTGGCGTACTTTGCTCTCGCGCCCGACTTCGACTCGGCTCGCGCCTATGCGTGCTTGAAGGATTAGTCAAGACCTCCGAGGTTTCTGAAACCTTGGAGGTCTAGATGGTAGGGCATTATGGCTGAATTCGGGCTTCTAGGCTCTGACGATCTATATGCCAGCGCGCAGGCTTCGGTGAATTTCGTCGTGCAACGCTGTTTGCAGCCTTATCGCGGTCACCTGAGGGCCGTCTCTAGTTTTGTGGACCCGGAGGGCCAGGTGATGCACTGGCACGATTTCGGCGACTTGGAAGGCCCCGGCTGGGCGGCTAATACCGCGGGTGGCGCGCATGAGCTTTTCCGCTGGGCGAAACTCCTTCGCTCAGATTCATTCCAGGCCCAGGCGCTCGGCCTTTTGGATCACATCTTGGAGGATGGTTTCCTCGAGGAGACCAGCGGCTTTATCTGGCCTTACTGGGATACCGTGGCGGAACGCTTTTGTCTTAACTATCGGCACGGCGATGACTGGCTTTGCCCAGGCTCACTGGCGCTGGTGGGCGTGCAGTTATTGGCCTTTGCTGACGACCTGCGGGGGGATGAGCGGTATCCTGTCATGCAATGGGCAGCGGCCCGGCTCGGCGAGTGGCTCTTTGCCCACACGCCCCACCTGGAGAATGGCTGGCTGCCTCGGCGGATCACCCCTCAAGGAGAACCTTTCCGCACTGACCCCAATGGTCTGCCTGATATTATCTTTGACCACAGTGCGGATGGCCTGTTTCTGGTGCAATTGGCTGTTGCCCTGACTGCGCGTGGCCTGGCCGACTATCGCCAGGAGATCGCTAGTCTCTGCGACGCTTTCGTCGCTGTCGGCGGTTTCTGGGGCAGCATCAATCACGATACCTATGATGACCACGAGTGCGTGGCTTACGCCGTAGCATTTCAGGTGCTGCGCCAGGCCGCTGAACTCCTCAGCCGGCCTGACTGGCGCTCCTTCGCCTACGATAAGGCGCTCGCCGGCCTGGAACGTTTCCGCATGACAGAGGATCGGCACGGCGTCCCGACGGCGGGCTTGCTCTGGATGGAAGAAACGTGGGACACGGCCTACCTTTGGGAGAATGCCCACGCTGCCCTCGCCTACCTGGAAGCATGGCAGGAGACGAGCCGGGAAACCTACCGCGACCATGGCCTGGCTATCCTCAGCGCGATTGCCGCCCACCACCACGGCCCCTACGGCTTTCTCACGGAGGGGGTGGATTGGAACAATCATGTCAGCTCGGTACATCACATCAGGGGAGAGTTGTATGGGGATATCCGCTACACAGAGCCGCTGCTCAATAACCTGCACTTTCTGATGCCCACGCACTCATACTTTGAGCAGATCGGCTACGTACCGCCCCAGGGTTGGGCGGCGGAGGATACGCTGCGCCGCGTGCGGGAGCTGGCTGAGGCGGCGTGGGACAGAGCGAAAAGAGCGCAATGGGTCACTTAAAGCAAAGGGCCAGACGACTGTCTCTCATCTGGCCCTGGCATTTCCATATAACACTGTAGCCGCAGGTTTCAGGCCCGTGTCGGAACGCACCCGTGAAGGGTGCGACTACTTTAGCGGTGTGCCTTCCAACCCTTGACCTCGTTCTCTTTGTTCGCGGCAAGGTTCACAAAGATGGTCTTGCGCGCCAGTTTCTTCCCATGGGGCATCTTGGGCCCGGTATTGGCGCCCCACAGTCCTCGCAATGCTTTCACGTCGTTCATGTCGCTACCTCCTCTTATGTCTGCAACGCGGAGTATTATAC
>CAYPON010000002.1:0-37547 GCA_964412315.1 uncultured Anaerolineae bacterium
CTTCCACATTCACTGTCACAAACACATCCTCTTTGACGACCGAGATGTGGTTCAGGAGTTCAAGCGCATCTATACCCAACTCCAACTCGCCAATGGTTTTCCAGGCGACCTGGGCGCTGGAGAGCGCGGAAGCGAACTCGTTGCGGGCAGCAATTAGCTCTTCAGCGGAGGTCTTCGTGCCTGTCGGCGAGAAGAGGGGGTCCGATGCGACCACTTGCAGCCGCACGGTTGCCCGATAGACCGGCGGTTCCGTAGCCACCATGGCAACGATAATACCGATGGTAACGACCATGAGCAGCAGGATAAGCCACAAGCGTTTCCGAATCACGCGAAAATAAGTCACAAATTCGTTCGCATCCATTCATCTTTTCCTTTCTTGGCAAGGCAATGGCCTGATAGGGTCAAGGTGATAAGTTCCGAGATCCTTTCCACTCGATCGCCCCATGTATTGTGCGAGGCGAATTCCTGACGACGGCGAATGAGGGCGGCATCGCACTCGGCCAGGGCCTCGCACACCTGCTGACAGAAAGCCTGCTCGTTTTCGGCGATATAGATGAGGCCAGGACTGAAGCCGCGCACCGCAGGGATCGCGGTGGAGACGACAGGCTTGCCTGCGGCCAGATATTCGTACAATTTGAGCGGATTGATGTGAGCCGTCCACTCGTTTAGCTTATAGGGCATTAAGCAAACCTGACATGCATGAACGTAACGAGGCACTTCCGACACCGGCTTGGCTCCCAATAGGTGAACGTTCGGCAGTTCCAACTTATGTAAGCCCGTAAAGTCCAGACGCAAATCCACCGGGCCGACCAGGATGAGCGAGCCGGAGGCGCACGTTTCGGCCACGCGGCGGAGCAGATCGTAATCCAATTTCTCGTTTACGGCCCCGATGTAACCGATGATTGGCTTGGGCAGCCCGGCCAGATCAGCGGGAGGCTCCGCGTTGCGCAGGGATTCGGAAGCGAAAGCCTCGTAATCTACCCCGTTGGGAACCCAATGCATATTCGCATTATAAGCTCGCTTGCGCTCCAGTAAAGAAGCGGAGGTAACGATGACCAGATCGGCGGCCTGGAGCAGTGCGTGCTCGCTCCGCTCGACGCTGGCACGACGGCTTTCGCTATAGATCGTCGTGAATTCAGCCTCGTAAGCCGCGTACTCATCCACGATGTGGTAAATCACCAACTTTTCGCCAAACCTCCCCACAAGATCGCCCATGTTGGGCCGGTACAGCCACAGGATTGGCGATCGGAAACCTAACCGCCACATGGTGTTTTTCATTTGCGTCTCGCGCAGCCACCGGAATAAGGTGTTGAGAGGGAAGCGACCGCTGATCGGTGCGTAAGCCGGCGGGTGATAAACCCACAGATTCCCTCGCACCTGGGTCACCAGCGGCGTCCCGAAGTCGGCCCAACTGATTCTCCCCTCGCGCCAATCTCGCCAAACACCCCTCAAGTAAGGGCGAGGCTCGACGAAAAGAACTTTGTTGCGGGCGGCCAGGCGAGACATGATTTGATGGCGATTTCGCCAGATATGTTGCCACTTTTCGGGCGCAAAGCAAAGTATGCTCTCACCCTCGATCATCTTTCGCGTCCCTCGTGCTTTTTCCTGCCTTCGTGTTCCAGGGTTCCCGCATACGCCTGCAAGTGCTGTCGCGCGATTACGCGCCAGTCAAGCTCTCGCGCCAGAGCGAAAGCTTCTGCGCTGGCAGAAACGAGGTCAAACTGGCGCGCCTGTCGCAGGGCGTTCAACAGAGCATGTGGGTCCTGCGCATTATACAGCAAGCCGCGCCGCTCGCCTACCAACTGCGGAAAGTCGCCGAGGCGGGGCACGATCACAGGTTTGCCGAAAGAAAAGGCTAGTATCGCCGCTCCCGAGGTCGTGGCGTGAAGATAGGGCAGGACGCAGACATCAGACGCATTCATGAAATACTGTATCTCCTCCGGCGGCACATAAGCAAGACTGAGGATCACCCGTTCATCCTGGGCCGCCAGAGCCTTGATGCGTTCCCCATATGCCGGGTCGTGCACATGGCCGGCGATGATCAGCTTGCAGTCGCGCCCCGGCAGCCGCCCGAAAGCCTTCAGCAACTCCTCGATTCCCTTATAGGGGCGGATTTGCCCCAGGGCGAGGTATACAAAGGTCTGTTGCGGGATACCGAACCTCGCCCGCGCTTCCTCCCTGGAGCAGGTGTTGGGATACGACATATAGTTGCCATGCGGGATGACTACGAGGCTCCGCTGGCAACCGAATCGCTCCGCCACAGCCGCCCGTGTGCGCTCGTCATGGACGTGGACAATATCCGCCACTTTGAAGAGAAGGGCGTTTGCCGTCCTGTTGAGGAGCGAGTAGCGCCCCTCATGTTGCTCCAGATTATGAACCGTATAGGCGATACGGGCACTTGCGAGTTTGGCCAATCCCAGGCCGCTGATGAAGCGGAGCCACTTCCGCCAGGCACCCCGCCAGGTGTTGGAAGCATAAAGCAACTCCGTCCAATGGAGATGCAGCACATCTATCTCCCGCCGTTTCCGCCAGAGCCAGCAGGGGGAAAGATCATCTCGGATAGTGCAGGTGACTCCTGGGGCGATTTGCTCCATGGCGGCGGCCAGCAAGGTAACGTAGGGATTCATTTGCACGCGCGAGACAAAGACAACGTTCAAATCGCCTCTTTTCCTTGCCACTTGGCGCTGAGCCGAGAGAGCCACTCTCTCCCACGCTGTTGCCCCTCTCGCCATGACGACCGGGCCAGATTGCGGAATTCAGCGTCTATCAGCCAGGTCAGCAACCCATATACCCCAAACATCACCAGGCCCGCCAAAGGCAGGGCGATGATCACCGGCCTGCGCCAGGCGAGATCAAAGAAAAGATAAGGATAGACCAGCTTGGCGGCTGTCACCGCGATCAGCGAATTGGTGAAGATGGGGAGGAGCATCCGCAGAAAATCGCCTGTCGGCAGACCGACGAGACGATTGGTCAATACCATCGAGAGGAAAAAGTCCAGCACGGCCACAACTGCGGAGAGCGCGCTGACGCCGACAATCCCATAGTATCGCGTGGCGGGGTAAAGGCCGATCACCATCACCGCCAGGCGCAAGATGGCAATGCCCACCAGCCAGTGGGGCTTCCCGCCTGCCTTGAACACATTGCCCATATTGGCCGCTATCGAGCGCATGAGGCCATAGACCCCCAGGAGTTGCAAGGGCAGGATGGCCGGCGCCCAGGTCTTGCCATAGACGCCGTTGATGAAATCGCTGGCGAAAGCGATGATACAAATCGCTGCTGGCACGGCGACTAAAGACGCATAACGGGTCGTCTTCAGGTAAATATCGCGCAGTATCTCGAGATTATCTTGAACCTTAGAAAAGGCCGGGAAAGTCACCTGGCCCACCAGGCGCGTGATTTGTGTCGCCGGCAAGTTCGAGGTTTTGTAAGCGAAACCATAATAGCCCAGTTGGGTAGGTCCCAACAGTTTGCTCACGAAGGCGTCGTCTGTGTTGGTGATTAAAAAGACGAGCACATGGCTGCCCACGATACTCTTGCCGTAGCTGAACATCTCCCTGGCGGTCTGCCAATGAAAGCGCCACCTGGGCCGCCAGGGGCAGACGAACCAGATCACTGTCGCGGCCAGGGTCGCCTCGAACAGATAGCCGGACACGAGGCTCCATACGCCCAGCCGGGCCACAGCAAGGGTGATGGAAAGGATAGCCCCTCCCAAAGCCCCAACCATCTCAGGGACAATCTTGCGCCGGAAATTCAGATCCTTGGCCAGGAGGATGGTCGGCACCTGGCCGATGGAGGATATGACCATCGTCAGGGCTAGCACGCGCAGCACAGGGACGGCTTGTGCAACAGAGGAAGCGTCCTTGCTGACCAGGCTCATCAACGGCTCGGCGGCGAAAAGGGCGACCAGATAGAGCAGCGCGCTGCTCAAAACGATCGCTGTGAAGGCGGTGTCCGCTGCCTTTTCCAGGTCATCTCGCCGATAGATGAGGGCCGAGCCGAATCCCAACTCTCGGAAAAGTTCCAAAGCCGCAATGCCCAAAAACGCGACTTGCACCAGGCCGAAGTCGGCAGGGAGGAGGAGCTTGGCCAGGATCAACATCTGAAGGGCAGAGAACGCCTTGGTTACTACAGTAGCTACCCCCACCCAGAAAACGCTTATGGCTGTTTGACGTTTGACGGCCATTTTCGATACCTCATCCGCCTTCTTTTCGCCCCACCAATACGAAATCTCGCGCGAAAAGAGAAGGCCATTTGTGTGCCAGCCAGGTATATATGTCGCGGATAGCCGGCCAGCGCAGCAAAGTAGGATAGAACTCCTTCACCCACAAGCTGGCGCTGCCATCCCTCTCCAGGACTTTGATCCCTCGTCGCTTGAGCAGTTCCTCGGCCTCGCGGATCGTGAAAAAACGCAGATGAGTCAAATCCGTGGGCGAGTTCCGCATGTACGGGAACCTGCCGAAAAGAATCCACAGACGGCAGCGCCAATGAGCGACATTAGGCAAGCAAAGCAAGAATTTGCCTCCCTTGCGCAGGACGCGCACACATTCATCCAGGGAGCGGTCGAAGAAGAAGCGGTGTTCGATCGCCGAGTTAGAGACGACGGTCTCGAACGTTTCACCGGCAAAGGGGAGAGCCTCCGTGTCCAGATCCACCTGAGTGACCTCGAACCCTTTGGCGCGGGCGCGGTCCACAGCCACCGCCGATAGATCAGTGCCCACAACTGTAGCGCCTCGTTCGCGCATCATCTCGGCCAGCACGCCAGGGCCACAATCCACTTCCAGGACGTTCTCTCCCGGCCCGATCCGCTCGGCGATAAGGCGCAGCCGCGCCAGGTCAAAAGTATCACCCATTTTGCGCCAATAAGCATCATAATACTCGGCGAGATTCACTTGGTCGCGCTCCTGATATGCACGCGCATCTGTAGGGGTTTCAGAACCCTCTGGATGCCAGTGCGCAGCCTGTTAAGCAGCCGGTATAGACGGTATCTCAACGGGCTTCTCTTTTTCAAAAACAGCTCTTTCTTTAGCTCCTGGAAGCGATCATAGCCGCGTGCCAATTCCTCACGCGAGAGGGTGGGCAACTGCAAGATGCTCTCCCGCTCATAATAGCCGGTCAGGGTTTCTCCCTCCCGCAGATAACCTTCCCGCACGCTGACCTCGTATAATTCTGTCATGGGATATGGGTAGAAAACCGAGAACTGGAACTTGTCGGGGACAAGCTCGCGATTCAAGGCGATGGTCTCCTCGATCATTTCAGGCGTTTCCTCTGGAATGCCGATCATATTACAAGTATAGGTCTGAATCCTATAGCGGTGCAACAGGTGAAAGGCACGCCGGAAATCGTCATTAGACATCTGCCGTTTCAGGATTTTGTTGCGCAGCCACTCATTGCCGGACTCTACCCCGATGCGGACACCCTGGCATCCAGCCTCGGCCAACATGCGAACGAGGTCTTCGTCCAAACATTCCACGCGGGTGTTGATCCAGAAAGGCAGGGAAAACTCGGCGCGATAAGCGCGGCAGAATTCCTCCGTCCAGCGGCGATCCAGGGTAAAGGTGTCGTCCTGAAAGTTCAGGGAGGCGACATGATACCGTTCCTGAAGCGAACGTACCTCTGCCAAAAGGTTGGAAACTCCCCGAAAGCGCACATATTTGCCCAAGCCTCTGTACCGCTTTTTCAGAGCGGGATTGCAGCAATAAGAACAGCTATAAGGGCAGCCTCGCCCGGCTATCATGTCCGCCTGGTAGCCATTCTGTTCCAGTATCTCCGCGTAGCCGAACAGCTCGCGGTCGGGAAAGGGCAGCACGTCCAGGTTGGTAATCAGGGGGCGCAAGGGATTTCGCATGATCTCGTCGCTCTTCTTATCGCGCACCCAAAGGTTCTGGATGTGCAGGATGCTTTTTCCGTTGGTCAGGGCATTGGCCAGATCCAAGAGCGGGTACTCCCCTTCGCCCACGCAGACAGCATCCAAATTCCTGTCGGCGATGACCTGCTCTGGAACCAACGTGGGATGCACTCCACCCGCTATTGCAAAGGGAGCAGGATTCGCTTCCTTGAGCCAGGCGGCGCAACGGACGATAAAGGGGTGTTGGTGCGTCGTCGAGGAGAAAGCCACTACGTCGGGCGAGGCCGCCGCGATGTCGCGCAGGAACTCCTCACGAGAAGGCTCCTTTTGCAGGTAGATCAGGCGGGTCTCGAAACCTGCCTGTTTCAGGACACTGGAAAGATAGCCGATGCCATGGTAGAACTTTTTGCTTCCGTAGTGCTCGACACCGCCGATGTCTGGATACACAAAGCAGATGCGCATGGTCCCCCGTCCCTTACCTTTTCAGGATAGGTAGATAGACTCGGTGAATGAAAGGTGTCGCCGTTGGCGTCTCTGTTGCTGTGACTTTGGGAGTGCGGGTTGTGGTTGGCGTTCCCATCTCTGTAGGAGATGCCGTCGGCGTATTTGACGGCCTGGGTGTCCGTGTGGGTGTCATTGTATCAGTAGGCGTGGGGGTTAGCGTCCCCGTGAGAGTTGGCGTCGCCGTGGGTAGCCGGCACAGCCCAACATCGAACACCAAATCCGGCGGCACATAGCGTACAGATCCCCAAGACGTTGTTGCCTTATAGCCGTCGGGTATAACCACCAGCACGGCATATTGGCCGCTCGCCAAACTATCGAATCTATATCGCCCGTCGGCCTGAGTGGTGTAACGGCCCACCTCCTGGGCGACACCGGGGATGCGCAAGATAACCTCGACCCCCTCCAGAGGAGGCTCGCCCGCATCCTGCTCCCCGTTCCTGTTTCGATCCTCCCAGATGATACCGTAGGCAGAAGAAATGCTGCGCGTGGGTGTTGCCGTGAACGTCGCAGTCGGTGTGGGTGTTGCTGATGGGAGCGGCGTGGCCGTCGGCGACGTCGTCGCCGATTCCGTCGCTGTTGGCGTCGCCGTCGCCGTGGGTGTAGGCTCAGGTGTACCTGTGCCAGTGGGCGTCGCCGTTAGGGTGCGCGTCGCTGTGGCGGTCGGGGTTGGAGAAGGCGTGGCTACGATATAGATGATCTCCAGCCTGGGCCTTTGCGCCGGGTTCAACCGATATTCGGAAGTATGGAACTGATAAGAGCCGGTGCCGCTCCCTTTCAGCAAGATACCCCGGTTTTCCTGGCGATGATCGGCCCAGTATTGCACCAGGCCCCGCACATTGAAGCGGTACTCGCGGTTCGCGGCGTTAATACGGCGTGTGTCGGAAGGGATGCCTAAACGGTCAGAGGTGGTGTCCTCGCAGCCGGGCAGCCCCCAGCGAACTCCCTGCCGTGCATATTGCCAATTCGCCTCCATCTCTTCCCACGGGCGGAGAACACGGTGGGCTTTTAGATCGAGATCCCCATCGCCCCAGGCGGTGGTCAGATAAAGATGAGCAGCATGGACCAAAAGGGGCGAGGGGAGCGAAGATATATCAAACTTGATCAGGGCGGAGCGGTTGCCGCCACTTAGAAACACCATTTCGTCGGAGCCAAAGTTCACACTCGGCTGGTATTGGACTATATAGGTGTCCGCCGTGCCGGAATAGCCATCAAAGCCTTCCTGGAAACGCACTGTCACCGGTTCGATAGAACCACCGGAAGTGATGGTCAGGTGGAAATGGCGGGGGTCGTTCTGGCCCTCCATCCTCACTGTGAGCAGCCCGTCGCTGGGGACCACTTGAAAGCGCTCGAATTCTCCGCTCTCATCCTCGTAAAGCTCGACGGTGTATGTAGCGTGCGGGTTCAGCCCCATGCGATACAGGTTGAAAGTCAGCCGCACGGCATACCAGGGAGGCCTGGTCCGGTACGGATCGTTGATGTCGTCAAGGACATCCACCCAGATGCTGCCGATGCTCGGATCATAGCGGGCCTCTACCTCTGTCCAATGCGCTCTTGTGGTTAGCCCGCTTCCAAGAAATTGCTCGATCAACAGCCAGTAATACTCCTTAGTGGCCTCATCATTGCGGATGTGAAGGTCATGAGGCGGATCCTCTTGCAGAACATATTGACCTAGAAAGTCGAGTATACCATCGGGAGAGCGTCTCTGCATGTCGTTGCCGGGGAAATCGTCGTTGTGTCCCCCTGGGTATTCATAGAAAACGACATCCTCGGCTCTATAATGCCTTAGCGCATCATAAAGCTGCCGTCCATGATTCACGGATACGATAGCATCTGAAGTGGGATGCGTGATGCAAATAGGTACATGCTTCAGGTTTTGCGCCATGTGTCGGCTGGAGCGGCGCTGATACTCGAAGGGCCTCAGGTTGGGATCGCCGATCTCCGTCCAGAGCACAGAGCGATAGGAGGATCCTTCCGGGTGCTCATAATACCATTCGGCCAGATCGGTAGGCCCCCTCTCCTCCGCCACAGCCGCGAAGACATCGGGATGTTTGGCCGCTACGGCGGCGGCGATGCCAGCGCCCATAGAGACCCCCGTGATGTAAACGCGCCGGCGATCCACGGCGTAACGGTCTTGCATGTAGTGGAGCAATCGAATGATATCCCTTTGGATGTCCAGGCTCGCACTATGGTGCCCCAGGATTTGGGGGGCTACCAGCAGCCAACCGTGTTCGTTGGCGGCCATAGCGTAGTGATATAAAGTGTTTGCGGAAGCGGCGGCAGCGTCGAAAGACCAGCCATGTAAAACGATCAGCAAAGGCACCGGCATATCGGGGGAATAGCCTATGGGAACCTGCACTTTGGCCTGCAAGGTGTATGGCGGACGCTCCCCGTAGGAAATATCCTCCCACCTGGGGCCGACCACAGCGCCAATGAGGCGAATCTTGATATTGGTCGCCGTCCATCCATCCCAGTAGGCACCGTCGTTCGTGATGCGGATGGTGTTCCAGCCGTTGATCAGAATATTAGGATTGAGTTGCCAAGTCTTGGTGCTTCTGCTGTCGCAGTAGGAGCCACCCACGTTCCTGAAGGATTTTCCTACCAACTGGTTGTTCACGTAAATGCTATGCTCGTAGTCAACGTTCGCCTCGTCCATGACCAGCACGGCTGACCAGGGTGTGCCCTGCCAAAAGAGGAGCACTCGCATCTGATCGTCGTGTAATCCTGTGCCGGCGCCGATGCAGCTCCCCACAGAGGAGGTGATGATGTTGAGATTCTCCGGCGTCGGCGTAGCTGTCGGCGTGAAAGTGGGGGTTGGCGTATGAAGCGGAGGCGCACCTTCATAGGTGACGACCAGCCGTGGCCGCTGCGCTTGAAGCAAGACATCGGAAGCAGCGAAGCAGTAACCGGTAGTCTGTCCCGGCAAACTTGATCCTATGAAGATCAAGCCCTGGTTGCTGTTGGGGTCATCAACCCAGGCCTGCACTGCTGATGTTATGTCCAGGGAGATGTGCTGCGTCCGATCTGCCGGGCGCAGTATCTTGGTGAGCACAGGGGTGCCCAGGCGGTCAGATGGGATACCATCGGCGCCGCCTATGCCCCAGGAGGCCCCGACAGCAGCCCGCTCCCAGGTCACCTCGCTTTCCCTCCACGTCCGGTTGAGGCGATAGACTTTCACCTCCAGGTTTTTGGTGTAGTCACCATACCGATTATAAGTCACATAAAGTTCCAGACTAGCCTGTGTAACGGCGGCGCCAGCCGGGATTACCGAGATGTCAAACCGGATCAGGGAGCGCTGACTGCCCCCATAGCGAACCCACATCTCGGGATCGGCGCCATAGTTGATGCCCCTGAAAGAGTCTCGCCCGTCTATGTACGAATCCACGACGCCATTATACCCCCCTACGCCGCGCTGGAAGGTCACCCTATATGTGCCGGATGGGCCGACAGAAACCAGGCCTGCCTGAGCTGCCGCTCCAGGCATTTCCATCCCTGCAGCGCCCCAAAGTGCTGCCGTCAGGGCGATGAACGAGCCTATAGCGCAGAGTAATGGCGTGATTCGCCCTTTGGAGTTGCTATGATGCGACTTGGATGACTTCATCCCTACCTCTCGATGTCCAGAACTGTCTTCGCAGACCTGACAGGTTTCCCAAACCTGTCAGGTCTCTCTCAACCACGTCGAAGTGTGAAGACGGTGATTTCGGGCGGGCAAAGAAACCGGATAGGGAAAAACCGCGTGCCGATGCCGCGATTGACATAGAGCTGTGTACTACCAAAACGAAATAGTCCCTGATTGTATTTTCCCCCCAGTTCGGCGTTGACGTAGAGTGGCCCGACGAGTGGCAGCCTTACTTGCCCCCCATGGGTATGCCCTGACAGCACCAAATCCAGGCCGGCTGCTGCTGCCTGGCCGATGATGTCCGGCGAATGCGCCAGCAGGATGGTAAAGGCCTCCCGCGGCACTCCGCGCATCGCTTCCGCAAGATTCCCCTTGTTTATGCCGAAATCCAGCCAATGCGGCGGATCGCTTTGGACTGGATAACTCTCGAAATCCTCCCGCCATGCCAGAGCTTTGCCGGTCACTTGCAGGTCATCGAAGTACTTCCATCCCGGGCCAACGCCCCAGAAGCCAATGGTTCCTGCCTGGGGAGCAACAGTCTCTTGCGCGGCACGAACCGTGCAGTCCACCGGCCACTCTGTTGGCTCCGGCTCCCCCTCTTGCCAGATTCTAGCCCGGATCCGTGCCTGGTCGTCCTCCACTTCCCAGCGAATGCGAAAGCGATACCAGGTGTTCGGCTGAAGCTGCAAGCTGGTGCTCGTTGTCCCTGCGGTGACTTTCGCTCCGCGAGGGGAGAACTCCCATACAGGCGCGTCTTTGTAACGACGCAGCCGGTAGAAATAATCCTCTCCCAGGGGAAAACGGGAACCCCAGATGACACCTATGCCCCCCGCGGGATCGGTATAACGCAGACGCCCACTGAACTCATATTCTCCCCAGGCCGTCCAGTCTTCCGGCAAGTAGTGAGCGAAAGAGTTACCTTTGCTAGGCCCCACCGCAAGCATGGTGTTTCCTTGCTCGCTGGCCGTAACGCAATCGGCAGAGAAGCCCTCGAGCAGGTGAGCGAAGTCCGTGCCTATTAGATAAAGACGCTCCCCACCGATATCGAGTTGCGCATGTTGGTTGAGCAAAAGCTTTACCCCGCTCTTTCGTATCCGCCGGACGAGGAGGTCGTTGTGCCCCCCGTAGCGAGTGATATCCGAGTTGCCTAGCGTAGCCCAAGTGCCGTAGGGCGTGGGCGGCAACCCATCGAGGAATTTGCCCACCTCCTCGACGCGCCTGAGCCAGATATCATAGGAAGGCGCGTACTCTATGAAATCCCCTGTGAAGACGATCAGATCGGGTTGCAGTGCACGGATTCGCGCCTGCACTTGCTGCTCATAGCCCCGAAATGCCTTAATGTGCGTGTCGCTGATCTGGAGGATGCGCAACCCCTGCAGGGAAGCCGGAAGATCAGTGAAGGAGAGAACCGCCTCTTCAACCTGCAACCGGTATGGTTCGATAAGGAAAACATCCACCAGCAAGAATCCCAGGAGGCTGACCGCGACCAAGGCGGCCCATATTCTTTTTTTCAAGCTGTACTCTCTGCCCGCGGGAGTTGTCTTCAGAGAATCTCCCAGCAGTAACGAAATATTATACCAGAAGGCTTCCTGAAAGGCAATTAGCCAGTTGACATGGGTGCATTTCAGTCCTGGGGCGAAACGAGAAATGCACCCGTTGACGTCCGCAACCTTTACGGTTGCGCTAATCGGCTTGCGCCGAAAGTTCGTAAACGTAAATCGTATCCGCAACAAAGGGGAGTTCTGTGCCCCTGGTAGAGGCAAACCAACGGTCGCCCCGGTAAAGTGACTTTTCCGGAAAGAGGCCCACCGCACGCAGGTCACCGCAGGCGGCAATGCGCCTGGACACCTCCGGCCAGGTTTCGCCGTAATTCAGCGAAGCGACCAACACATAACGCACTCCCCATCCCCGCAGCAACTCAAGTGATTCCCGCGCGGGGAATTGCAGCAAAAGAGACCGTTGGGCGATCCACTCTCGTGGGAAAAAGGTCCCGTACCCATAGGCGATCCGCTTGCCATGTAGCGTGGCAGCGTACAAGGGAGGGCCATTCAGCGCCCGGCTCAGCGGCAACTCTATTACAGCCAAGTCTCCAGGTTGCTGACGTAGCCATTCCGTGGCCGGCTGGGCACGCACCTCCGAGGCGCCGTAAGGGAACGGGATGGCTGCATACTCGAACAGCAATGCTGACAGGAAAGCAATGCTCAAAACCGCAGGGGCCCATCCATTGAGACAGTGTTTTAACGCGAAACGTAAAATGTTCGCCAGGCCACTCCCTGCCAGGATCGAAACGACCAGGATGACGAAAAGGCCGAAACGAGACCACACGCGCATGGCGTTGGAGAACGGGAAATACAAATAAAACAACATGGCGGGCAAAGGGAGGACGATGTGGCCGGGAAGTTGATAGCCCCAATGGTAGGCGCTGGGATTCAGGGAGAAACGGGTGATCCAATTGAACATCAGCCGCGTGAAAAGCTTGTCCACTCCCGGCGGCACAGGAATATATAACGGGGCTACATCACGCCAGTGCAGGGTCGTACCCAGGGAGAGGATAAAGGCAATCGCTCCCACCCAGAGCAGTGCCGAAAAAGTCACCGGGTTTGCTGGCTCTTCCGTTGCATCGTCGCCCTCGGCGGGGTTGTGCTGATCTGAGGATGAATCAACGCCAAGCCGCAAAGGCGCAAAGAGAATAGAAGTGGAGACGCAACATGTTGCGTTTCTACTTGGCGTTTTCATATTTGCCTCATGACGCACGGATGTCTGCCCCGAGAAGCTTTTCCTCAAGCTCCAGATTGCTAGGCCGGCCAGCAACATGGGCACAAATCCCAACGCCAGGATGCGCTCATAGAAATACAGTTGGCCGCTGTAAAATAGGGTAGTCACCCCTCCCCAAAGCGTTTGCACAGGGTTGGGCAGCAGATAGTCAGCGATGCTGGCCGACCAGCGATCCACGAACTGCAAAGAGTAGGACATCCCTTCCTCTCCGCTCAGCCGCAAGGTCGGCAGGATGGCGGGCACGACCATTATCGCGGCCACAACGACGGCAGCGAACAAGGCAGCCCAGACGTAACGTTCTCGGAGATAATGCCGCCAGGGACGGGCGCGAAACAGGACATATACCGGGAGCAGCAGCCCAGCCATAAAAGCGTAATACCAGGAGGAGAGGGCAGCCAACCCATAGAATAGGCCAGCGCCGAGGCCATGACTCCAGCGCCTCTCGCGTAACGCCCGTTCAATGCTCCAAAGACAGAGGGGCAACCATTGCGTGCCGAGGAGGGGCAGTTGGCCCCCTCCCAGATGGGCCATCCTGTAGGGGCAGAAAGCAAAGATGGCCCCGCTCACGATCCCGGCAAACCAGCTTTTCGTCAGATAGAACACCAACAGATACATCCCGAAGGCGGACAGGACGAAAGACGCCAGAACGGCAGTGTTATAGGCAGCTACCTCACCTCCCCAAAGCAACACAGGCAGGGTCAAGATAACGTTGGCCCACGTCGTTTCCGAAGTGCTAAAGTTGTGCCCAAAGGGGTAAAAGACGTTTGGATTGATGGTGCTGGGTGCGTGGAGATCGAGACACGTGTGTCTGAACCAGGCGAACCAACTCAGATAATAGTAATTATCTTGCGGGGCGCCCAGCACCGTTGTCGTGAAATGCGCGGCTAGCGGCCAGGTCATAGCCAGGCTCAAGGCGATGAACAAGGCCAGAGCTGCCAGATGCCATCGTGCGACTGGACTTCCCACATGGGAAATACGACCGCTCATTGTGTTATGTCTATCGCGGACTTGCGTCCGCAGGGGGTGATTGTTGTAGAGTTTGGGGCAGTGAGTTCCGCCGGGCGAATCGCTTCCTGAACAGAAACATCAGGTTCGTCAAGCCGTCGCGCCACATGCTCAGCTTGCTTTCGCCGGCCCGGTCACGGTAGTAGATGGGCAGTTCCTCGGCGTGGATACAGCGATTGGTGAAAGCTTCGATCTTGATCTCCTCCGAAAAGGCCATGCCATCGCTGGTGAGATTCAGGTAGGGCAGGATGCTTCTTTTGAATAGCCACATCCCCGACTGGGAATCATGGATGCGTACCCAGAAGAGCAGGTTCATGGCCAAACCCAGGAGCCAGTTGCCAAAGACGCGCAGGCGACTGGACTTGGTCAGCTTGTGGCCGGTACGGTCGCAGGTAATGAAATCCAGATCCATCTCAAACATGACATCCAGAAGCACAGGGATGAATGTGCGCGGATAAGTGCCATCGGCATCCATGGCGACGATAATATCCCCTGTGACGTGACGGAAGCCCGCCTTGTAAGCTGCACCGTAGCCCTGCCGTCTTTCTGGCACGACGATGGCGCCCAGTTCTTTGGCGACGATGCTCGTCCCATCCACGGAGTTGTTGTCCACGGCGATCACCTCATCCACGAAGGAGGGCATATCGGACATGACGATGCGAATGCCATCTTCTTCGTTGTAGCAGGGCAGCACCACCGATATTTTCCGTCCCTTGTACATCTCGCTCCCTTATTTCTCGCTGGCAGCGCGTATAGTCACCGTGGCATCCCTTGCACCGCCCAACAGCCGGCCTTTCAACTTGGCTCCCTTGAGGATAGCCCATTCCTTGAAGACACAAGGCAATACCAGGGGATTGAACAGGATATTGATGGTCAGGAAGCACTCATAGGTACAGAAGCACTTGGTATCTCGAATGTAGCGCCGCAGTTCCTCAGCGCGCTCGCTCGACCAGATCGCTTTGAAGTCATAGTTGTAATCGCGCACGTTGCCAATAATGCGATTCACCTGAAGTTCGCAAGGGAGAACCTGCCCCTGGCTGAACATCGCTGCCCCCAGCGAGCCGGCATAGCAGGGAACCTGGTATCGCTGCTCGCGCACCGTCTTGGCGATGATCCTGGGCCGCACGATGCGCTTGGCATTAAGGACATCGGAGAAGGGCATTTTGTAGTAGCCGGAGAGAATGTATGCCTTGTTGTCCCGCTCCAGGGCACGGTGCAACTCTTCGTACTTGCGGATGTCAAAGTTCTTGGCCCCCGCTTCTCTGGGTGCGCCGCGCGTCAGCAGGGTGAAGACCGTGTTCGCGCCCAAGTTGTGGGTGATGTAATCGTACAAATCCAGCAGATAATCCTGGTTATAGGCCGAGACGGTGATCTCGACGCAGGTGCTGAAGCGGGGGTAATGTGCTTCCAGCTTGCGCAGTTCGCGGTAGGTGCGCGTGGCCCGCTCAAACAACCCTGGGAATCCCCGAATTTCATCGTGTGCCTGGCCAATATCATCAATGGAAACGTCAATATGCAGGTCAATATCCGGGCATGTTTTCAGCATCTCTTCCGTCGTCGCCACTATGCGGTCGGTGAGGCTGCCATTGGTCGGTATCCCCACGTTCAGGGCGTGGTTATTGCGATGAAAGATGCGCACGATCTCGGCGAGATCTCGACGCAGGAACGGCTCCCCTCCCGTGGGCGTGAAGAAGAGCATGTCGTCCATGCTGGCCGAGACCTTCTCGATCTCGTCAATGGTCAACTCCTTGGTCCTGACCGCTTCGTCGTGCTCGGCGAGCAAGCAATGCTTGCAGTAGGCATTGCACAGGTCGGTGACGAAATAAACAAAATATAGTGGTGATGCGCCCCGCTTGTAAAAGATGCGCTTGGCGTATTGCATGTAGTCAAGATAACTCATCAGTTGTTATACTCCTGACGGTTTTTCCAGCCGGCCTTGGCCGGCTTCAGCTTTCAGCCCGATGGTTTACCGTCGGGCCTCGCCGACCGATGTTACTTAAAGTCTGCGACTACAAGGGCCGCACTTAGTAGAGACGGCCCCATGCGATGTCCCCAAGAGCAGCCGCGATCCCCAGCCCCGATACGAACAGATTGATGGGCAGGAAAAGGCAGGATTGGACAAAGAATCCCCAGCCGCGCAGCCTGCCAAGACAAGCCAGAAAAGACGTATTAAGCAACAGAATCAACGCACAACTGCCCGCGACGAGGCTTATGCCCCAGGCCGGCCAGATAAAAGATAGGAGAATCCCCACAAGCAATAGCCCCGACAGGGGCACGCTCACCGTAAAGAACCAGGGCACGGAGGCGTAGTGCTTTCGTCCCGTGCGTGTCAGCTCGTTGCGCAGCCGAATCTTGGCCAGAGCTTTCGCACGCCCGAAATCGGTGCGCAATAGCTCGCCCAGCGAATAGCGTTTCAAGTGCTGGACGGCCAACCTCCTGTCCAAAAGTATGCGATGGCCCGCCGTCAACAGCCGCTGCCCGAAATCCATATCCTCGGTGACACTAGCGCCACGGTAGCCTTCGTCGAAGCCCCCTTCCCTCTCGAAGACGGGCTTTCGGATGGAGGCCGCGCTGGTATAGAACAGACCGACGTAGCGGGGCAGCCGGGCATAGGTGAAATGCATCCACAGATTCTTGAACTGGCTGGCGAAATCCTCATAAGGTAACTCTGCGCTCAGCAGCCCGACGACCCCCGCTATATTGGGGTCGGCGAAATCTTCGACCAGGATGCTCAGAGCCTGGGGCGGGATCAACACGTCCGCGTCGGTGAAAAAGAGGATGTCTCCCCCGGCTTCTGCCGCTCCGCGATTCTTCGCTCGCGCGGCGCCGACATTCTCCGACAAGCGTACAAGCCGGCATGGATAGCGGCGGGCGATCTCCACCGAGCGGTCGGTGGAGGCATCGTCCACGACGACGACCTCGTAGGGTGGATATTCGGAGCGATATATCGCCGCCAGGCATTGCTCCAGGGTGCGCTCGCCATTATGCACCGGGATCACGACAGATATTCTCAAAGGAGCCTGGGTTTCCGTTTCTTGTGGCAATAGACGACCGTCCACAGGGGCTGAACACTCCTGCAACTATCCATTATACTATATTATACCCGAAACATGAAATCAGGATGAAAACCATCCTGATCTCAGGTGACAATATGTTCATCTCAAGACCCGACGGGTCTCTAACTCTCTACCCGCGCTGGCCTCGCCGACGGATGACGCGAGCGGGCACACCCACGGCGATAGCATAGGGCGGGATATCTCTCGTAACTACCGCTCCGGCTCCAATGACGGCTCCCTGGCCGATGGTCACACCGTCCAAAACCACAGCGCCGACACCCAGCCACACATCGTCTTCCAGCACAATATCCCCCTTGCTATATATCTCCTGGGTGCGGATGGGGCGCGTCGCGTCCTCGAAGCCATGCTCATAGGGGCTGAGAGCACATTGCGGCGCCAATTGGACGTGTGCACCGATGCGCAGGTCACGCAGGAACGCCTTTAGATTACAGTTCGCCTGAATATGGGTATCCTCTCCGATGATCACCTGCCCACCTGCGCCGACCTCGACGATGGTGCCGCGATGGATGTGTACCCGGTCTCCAATCTGTATCCCCTTGCCATCCTCGTGGCTGTAGATCGTCACGTAATCGTCCAGGAAGGCGTTCCGGCCAATAGACAGGTTGGCGCACTTGATCTGCGCGCGCGGCGAGATATACGGCTTTGCCGTCAGATTGGCCAGGATTTTCTTGTCCTTATAAGGGCCAACCATCAGGCTCGCCAGCCAGGCGCAAAAACGCCCCAGGCCGTGCAAGCCGGAGTAGCTCATGAGAAACCGCAGAGCCGATTTCTTAATGCCCCATTGGAGCCTATGCCATTTTCCGCCCATTTAGCCCTTCACATATCCATGATCTCGGAACCAACGCACCGCTTCCGTCAGCGCCCCCTCTAGAGGTGTTTGGGGCAATCCCAACTCGCGGATCGCCTTGCTTGGATCACAGGTCAAAGCCGCCGGCTGACGGCCTTGATCCTGCCTGGCCGCTTTCCGCGAGAGCCGCTGCCGCAACCTGGCCAGGGGGGAGGCCTGCACCTCAGGGAGAAGCTGGAGCCCCGAGGCCCGCGCCATGAGTGCGCAGAATCCCTCCAGCATGAGGTTGCCACTGGCGTTGCCGAGGATGTAACGTTGCCCGACCTGTCCCCTGCGCGCGGCCAGAAGATGGCCTTGCGCCACATCCTGGACGGCAATGAAGTTGATCCCCCCTGGTGGGAAAGAGGGCTTCTTGCCGTTCAAATAGTCCACGATGCGCTGGCCGGTGCTGGTCGGCTTGATGTCGCATGGCCCGACCGGCGCACAGGGATGGACAACGACCACCGGCAGGCCATACTTCACCATAGACAGGGCGACTGTCTCGCCCAAGTACTTCGATTTGACGTAATCACTGCACGTTTCCCAAAGGTTAAAAGGCGTGTCCTCCGTCGGAAGTTCATCGCCGGTGGGACGACCAATAGTGCCGATGGTGCTCGTATGCACCACACACTGCACGCCACTCTCCAGGGCGGCCATCATCACATTTTTCGTGCCTCGCACGTTGACCTGGAACATCGCCGGCCCGTCCTCCGCCCTCGTGCTGTAAAATGCCGCCACATGATACAACTCGTCACAGCCCTTCAGTAAGGCCAGGAGCCGCTCCTGATCCCGCAGGTCGCCGTAGACGATCTCCACGTCCAGGCCATCCAGGTTGTGTTTGTCGCTTCCCTCCCTCACGAGAACGCGCACCCGCGCTCCTTCGCGCAGCAAAGCGCGCACGGCGTGGGTGCCGACAAAGCCTGTCGCCCCTGTCACGACAGCGATCACTCCGCTTCACCCCCTATCCGTCGGCGCAGCCATCCTCGCGCTTCCTGCAACATCCCTCGCTTGGGACCACTTCCACTTTCAAGCCGCTTCTGAACTTGCAGGAATACCTCAAGAGTGGCCTCATCAGGCGGGATTGCGGCTTTTATCTCCTCAGCGGAGAGGCGAATCCCCGGATATGCCTGGAAAAGCTTGATATTGAGCGCGGAGGGGCGTATTTTCTCCAACCAGTCCAGGGTTTCCTGCGCTGCGCTCTGCTCCTGGCCCGGCAGTCCAAGCATCACAAAGACGCGGCAGCGCAAGCCGATGGCGAGGCAAATCCGCACCAGTGCGGCGACATGTTCTCGGTAAGCTGATGCTGCCTCCACTGTCTCTATTCTCCGTAGCTTGTGGAGCAACGGGCCAGACGTAGTTTCCAGCCCGATCTTGATCCCTTCGCAGCCCGCCCGCTTCATTAACCGCAGCAGCGCCTCGTCGAAATGCTCAGGGCGCGACTCGCATTCCCAACGGAGATGCAGCCTCGCGGCCAGGATTCCCTGGCAAAGGTCTACGACGCGCTCCCGATCCCAGGCGAAGACAGGGTCGCGGAACACGACCCGGCCGGGCCTGAATTCCTCGGCCAACCAAGCTAGCTCACCGACGATGCTCTCCGGCGACCGTGCCCGGAAACGGTTCCCTTGCGTCGCCACATAGGGACAATAGCGGCAATAGTCGCCACACCCTCGGCTGCCCATCACGGTCAGAAAGCGATACCGCACGTAGGGCAAAAGGTCCCAGGCCGGATAGGGCAGGCTATCCAGCCCCTGGATGTAGCCCTCCTCGTCGTAGCCGGGAACTCCCAGGCTTTGTGGGGAGAAAAAAGCCGGAGTTCGTAGTGGCGACTTTAGTCGTCCCCCCGTGTCAGAAGCGACTGAAGTCGCTACTACGAACCGGCAGGCGCTGAAAGAGCGCTCTGGCTCGCCCAAGAGTATACCATCCACGTTTGTCCGGCCAAGCTCCTTCTGGACATAGCGCGTCGCCGGGCCAAAGACGATAACGGAGCAGTGCGGGATTTCCGCCTTCAACGCTTGCAGAAACTCGATATCTCCCCTTAACGTATCGTAGGACACGAATACACCGATGACCGCCTCGCGGCCCTGCCGGATTGATGCTAACACGTCTTGGATGCTCCATCGCTGTGCTACGGCGTCCAGGGCACGAACCTGCCATCCTTCCTGACGCAAGACAGCCCCAACATAGGCGATGGTCTGTGGCGGATAGTAAAAGCCTTGCGGCGAATGATCCAGATAACCGAGGCCCGCCGCGCCTTCGCGGTTAGCGGTGGCCCCTGCCGGGCTGGGCGGATTGATCAACACAGCGCTCTCTCTCGCCGACACGTTGACGTTCACCTCTCCTTATTACCGCACACGGTATACGAGCGTTTTGCCCTCGGACTGACCCCGTTCTCCTCTGTCTACATGCACCAACTCAAGCTCCGCAGGTGGGTTGGCCTCATCCAACAGCGGTGCGAGCATCGGGCGCAAGATCGTCCCTTCTCTCTGGCTGATCAGCAGATAGTCCACACGGTGGTAGCGGACATAATCCAAATAAGCCTTCAAATCGGCATGGGGAGAAGGCACCCACGCTCTCTCAGCGTAGACAGCCACGGCTACGTCGCGGCTCATGATCCTCGCCTGCGGCAGTGTGTGCTCTTTCAACCACAGCCCTGCCCGCTTGCAACTGAAATCGGTGCCCCTTTGTGCTGCGCGGGCTGTGACGGGCTGCATAAGGACAAAATATAGCAAAAGGCCAAACAAAGGCAAAACACGCAAAGCCATTTCCCCCCCTCGCCAGGCGAAGGGCCGCTCGTCGCGCCAAACCTTCACCGTATCCCGCAGCCAAAGGCCGGCCTCATCCAGCCCCCTGGCAACCCAGAGCAGCAGTACAGGAAAGATTGGTGCAAAGAAACGCAATTCGATGTGCAGGGCCAGAAAAGCGAAAGGAGGAAGAATAGCGGCTAACAGAAAAAGCTCCTTCCTGGCTCGCGGCCGCGTCCAGGGACTTTTGCACCAGGCCAGGAATACCAGGCCCAGCAACCAGTATGGGAAGGCGGTCTTGGTGAAGAACAGGCTTTGCCAAGATCGCGCGTTCGCCAGGATGCGCTTGAGATACCCCGCTGGATCGGCGAGAACCTGGCTCAACATGCCGGGCTGGCGAAAACGCTGCGGGGAAAACCAGATGATGTGGTGGCCGCTATCGTCCAGGCTGGCGGTCGCGGCATCGTAGGCCGCCGGGTCCCGCTCGACCACCGCCTCACCCAGGGCGAAGGTCACGCCTACCTTGCCGCTGAAGGCCCATTGTCCGGTGTGCCGATGCAGGTAGAGGACGTAGGGCAGGACGCAGAGGGCAAAGATGGCAACGTAGACCAACAGGCCGCGCCAACTCTCTTTTTGCCCCAGCCGGCCCTCTGCCGCGCGCCAGATCACGATCAGAGCCAGGAAGAGCACGAAATAGAGGATACCTTCCGGTCGAGTCAGATAGGCCAGAGCGAACATCAGGCTGGCCCAGGCATAGTAAACCCATCCACCCTGACTGGAGAATAGTCTAACGCTAAGGCGCAAAGGTGTAAAGGTAATAAAAGGAATCTTTGCGTCTTGGCGGCTTGGCGTTTTCTCTGTATCTATAGCCTGCCAGGCGGCGTAAAGGCCAGTGTAGACTAGCAGCAGATACAAAGGCTCGGACATGGTTCCCCAATAGAGGACGCTGACCGCCAACGCGGGAAAAGTCAGAAGCAAAGCGACAGCCATATAACCAACGCGACGGCCATAGACGCAGCGAGCGAGGCCGTAGTAAGGAAGCACTAGCAAAGCACTGCAAAGGATGTACCAGATATTGCTCGCCAGCTCCGCTTGGCGGGTGAGAGAGTAAGTCAGCCCTAACAAAAATGGCAGCAGCGGGGGGTAATGAACTTCTGGATAGCCAGCGGTGGTGAAGCCTCGCCCCGCCCACAGGTTCCGGCCCAACATCAAATAATCGGACTCATCCCATTTGACCACGCGCTCCAGTTCCGCCAGGCCGACTCGCGTCACAATAGCCAGGACAAGGAAAAGGAGCAGGAGCATCCGTTCCCAACGTGGGGCGGTGGAGTCATTCTGATCGCTGAAGGATATCACCAGGCTGCTCCCTGCCGCTCAATCGCTTCCGTAAACCAGGATGTCGGCAGTCTCTACCGGGCCTCGATAGTCCAGGATAACCTCCAGCAACCGGTATTTTGCATCCAAGGCTGTCTTGAGAGCGCGGATTTGGTCGAAGAAAGTATCCTTCGGATAGGCCTCCAATGGCGCAATAAGCCAGATTTTCCCAGAAGGCCCTCGGGCGCGCGCAATATAGTCTAGCATGGCAGGGATCGCTTCGGCAGCGCGCCGCCGGCGCTCTGCCCATCCGGCCCAGTCCACCATTTCCACTCGCTGGGGGAGCCACGGAAAAGCTGCTTGTGGCTGTGGGCCACGGAAATAATAGCTGAACGTGGGAGCCAGATAGTCAGGGGCTACAATGATGACATCTTGTTCTCCAGCGTTTTTTCCGACGTGCTGAGCTATCTCCCGCAAGACAGAAATTGGCCCCTGGTAGAGCCTGGAATCTGCCCGCAACCAGAGGAATGATATTCCAGTAAGCACTGCCAGAACGAAGAGCCAATGATGTAGCGCAATGACACCCAAGGCTAGCAGGAGGCAGAGGACAGGAAAGACCACCATTGCCGCATAGGAAGGCAGCAAGCCCTGGCTACGGGCTAATAAAGGCCCCAGTATCATGGGCAGAGCCAAGCCGGCCACGACCAGATTGCGTGCGGGAGTAATAGGATAGGCGATGTCCAGAGATAGCACGTTCTCTGCCCGTTGGAGGCGGATAGCAAAAGCCCCCAGGGCCAATAGAATCACCCACAGATAAGGATACCCTCGGGGCCAGGCCAGGGCGGTTAGCTCGTTGAACAGTCGCAAGACGGTGGCGATGATGGATTGTTGCGGTAACCAGGGCCCGACAGCGGATTCCTGGACCTGGAGTTGGCCCCACAAGATAGGCAGGTACGGCGAGAAAAGCACGGCGATGCCGATCTCGGCCAGAATCCAGGCCCCATAACCGGATTTCGGGCGGCGCTCCCACAACAATTGGAACAGGGCGTAGCCACTCAAAGCGCCGACCCAGAGGATGCCCCAATAATGGGTGTACATCGTAGCTGCGGCCAGGAGCGCGTAGGCCAACCAGGCACGTTTCTCCCCCTTTTCCAGGGCGCGATAGAGAAAGATGAGGGCCAATAAGCCCAGCATAGGCAGGAGAGTATACATGCGCGTCGTGCGGGAACAGGCCACATGTAGCGGCAAAACAGCCCCTATCCAGGCGGCAAGCAGCCCCACTTTGCGATCAAAAAGCTCTCGTCCTGCCACATAGATCAGCGGAACCGAGACGATGCCACACAGAGCGGAAAGGAGCCGAACACCAAACTCGCTGTATCCCGCCAAGCCAAGCCAAAAGTGCAGGAGATAGAAATAGAGGGGAGCGTGGGCCGAGCTAGATAATATTCGGCTGATCTCTACGGGAAAGCCTGCGCTGGCTATAAAGACGGTCTCAGCCTCATCTCGCCAGAGACCATAGGTGCCCAGATGGTAGAGGCGCAATCCTGCTCCTAGGAGCACGATGCCAAGCAAAAGGCCCAGATGTCGGAAATCTTCACCAGACCGAAATCCAGAAGATCGAGTTTGCAGATTCTCCAAGTCTTTTACCATTGCCTCTTACCTGTCTAATATCTCGTAAACGACCAGTCGCTCGCCTTCGCTCATCTCTGTGTGCACGAGCCGCAACTCCGCAGGGATTTGGCGTCCTTCGACCAGGAAGGCAAGCTGTTTGCGCATACTCTTGGTCTCGCGCTCATCTACGACAAAGTAGCGCGCCCCTTTGTGCCGGGCATAGCGCATGACCTGCTCGTATTCGGCGTTGGGCGTGGGCACCCAGCGCGTGTCGGCGTGGAAGGCGATGGCCGGATAGCGGGACATGATGATGGCGTCGGGGGAAAGGCCCTGGGCGCGAAGCCACAGCCCCGTCGTCCTATGGGCCTGCCGGAAAGACCCCTGGCTGGTCGTCCTGGCCGTGCGCGGCACCATCAACAGACAAAAGCCCAGGGCGGCGATCAGCGGCAGGGCGATGAGCAAATACCTCCACCCTTTGCGCAACGGCGCGCCGCGCAAGTTCTGCACCGTGCCAGCGAGCCAGTCGCCGGCATCTCGCAAGCCAACGGCCAGCCAGATCAACAGCGTGGGCAAGAGCGCGGCAATGTACCGGTCTTGCACGAAAAAGAGCAGAAAGGAGAGGACCGGCGCCAGCGAAGCGCAGAGAAGCAGTTCCGCCTTTGTTCGGGGTTTGCTCCACGCCTCACGCAGCAGGGCCAGGCCCAGCAGGGGAGCGAAGAAATAGGGGAACAAGCGAAGCGAAAAGAGCGAGTCCGCAAACTTGGCCGCGTTCTGGTAAACTAGCCGGGCGAAAGCGCGTGGATTGGCCCGGACGTACTCCCACATGCTGACGTTGTAGCTCTCCGGTGAGAAAAAGTACACTTCCAGCCCGCTCTTATCCAATCCCCAGGTAGCCTTGTCGAATTCCACCACATCGCCCCGGCTCAGCCCGAGGCCGGTGATGAAGGTCACGCCCGCTTTCTCGCTCACCATCCAGGAGCCGGTGTGCTTATGCACATAGGCAGCATAGGGTATAAAGAAAACGGCAAAGCCGACGAGATAAAGGGCCAGCCCCAGCACTGCCTCGCGCGTAAAAAGTCGCCGCTCCAGCAGGCGGATGAAAGCGAGGACGAGGCCGATGGCGGCCAGGTAGGCGATGGCTTCCGGACGTGTCAAATAGGCCAGGGCGAACAGCACCCCTGCTGCGCCGTAAGACCAGGGTGTGCCCTTGCCGCGCAGGGCTAAAAGGGTCGCATAAAGCCCAGTATACACAAAGAAGAAATAGGGGGGTTCAGTTAAAGTGCCCCAGTAAAGGATGGCGACGGCCAGGGGGGGAAAGAAAGCTGCCAGCAGGATGCTGAAGTAGCCCGCACGCCGGTCGTAGATTTCACGGGCAATGCCGTAGACCGGCAGGCATAACGCTGCGCCGAAAATGATGTACCAGATGCGGCTGCTCAGGGCCATATCCCCGGTCAAAAGATAAAGCAGGCCGGTGAGGAAGGGATAGAGGGGCGCGTGGTGAACGTCGGAATAGCCGGTGAAAGAGTAGCCCTTTCCCGTGATCCAGTTTCGCCCTAGCCAGAGATAGAAAGGCTCATCTCCCCAGATGACGCGATCCACGCTCGAGAGGAGAAAACGAAACAGCAACGAGATGGCGATCAGGAGCGCCACGATGCATAATTCGCGGCGAGGGTTCTCTTGCTCGGACATGACCTCACTCCTCTTTCGACTCTGGCTCCGCCGATAGGCGTTTTTCCAACTGCTGCACTTTTTTCGTCAGGATGGCGAGGTCCTGGGCCAGGGTCTTGATCTGCTCGCTGAATTTAGAGATGCTTATGGAGAATTGAAACAAAATGAACAGCACGCCCAGGAAAGCGATCAAAAACATCAGAGCGGGGGGATACTCGACTCCCACTGCATAGGAGATAACATCCAAAAGATCAACAGCGAGCGAAGCGATCACCAGCACAATCGCCGTTAGCAGCCATAGCAAGGCGTACTCCTCCTTTAGCTTCTTGGTGCGCACCAGATTGATGACGAAGAGCAGAGTCGCCACGCTCAAAATGACAACGAGTATCCTCGCCCGAAAGAGCATGTTTTGCCTCCTGGAGCCGCACCTCTCACGAGTGCGCCTTCCAATCCGCCAAAACCTGGCGCAGCGGTGCAAAGGAAAAAGCCTGCAACAGCCGTTCCAACTTACCTAGCGCGCCCCCGATGTTGCTATAGGTCACTGCCTGGGACACCCAGGGGAGCTTGCGCAGTCGAGGGGTTCCGGAGTAGGTCTCCCAGGGGTGCAGGTAAATGACGAAAGGCCATCCCCTCGCGTTGATCCGCTGCAAAAGGGCGCGTATAACGACAAAAGGCAACGCCCGCAGATAAAAGCCGCCGCACACGGGCATTTTCCATCTGCCGAGACGATAAACGGACATTGGGAATTCCCAAAGTGCCCCTTGTGGGTCAGGACGGGTCACATCGCTGTCCCCCAACAGATAAGGCGTCGGCGGGCAATCCGCCACGCCGTACATATAATTGCGCAGCGGGAAAATGCTGGAATCGTATTGATAGCTGAACTCACGCAGGATCGGAACCGCCCACCGTGTATCGTTGTTCAGGGAAAAAGTCGGCGCACGGAAGCCCACGATGTCATCTACAGAGAGAGAGGCCATCAACCCGGCATAACGCCGCAACTCGGCACGCAGCTCGTCCGCTTGCAGAGCCTCCAGCGGCCGGTGGGACATGCCATGACAGCCGATTTCATGGCCTGCTTCGGCGATCTCGTGCACCAACTCTGGAGCCGATTGCGCCACTTCCCCGACGATGAAAAAAGTTGCCCGTACCCCGTAGCGATCCAGGAGGCGCAAGATAGGCCGGGCCGCGGCTTCGATTTGCGGCCTGGCCTCTCCTGGCGCGACATGACCGCGCACCAATTCAGGATGGTACCATTCTTCCAGGTCCACCGACAAAGCGTTAAGCATTCGTTCCGACCTTCGGCAAACCCGGCTTCGTCTGATCGAACCGCTTGGCATTAAGATGAGTTCTCTGCCGCAGAAGGACGATAAAAATGGACAAAAGCATCTTGACCACGTAATAGATCGGCCGCAGGCTGGCGTGCATACTTTGCCCGCTCAGGCGCTCGCGCATGGTCACTGGCACTTCGCGCACTCGAAAGCCGGTGAAGAAAAGAAGCATGAGCAAATCCGCATCAGGAAAATCGGAGGGATAATTGTCGCGGGCCAGGAAGCGCAGGACATTGGCGTTCAACGCCTGGAAACCGGAAGTTGGATCGGTGATCCGCTGTTTCATGACCCAAGAGACGATCTCCGCGAAGAAAAACGCCCCCGCCCGTCGCAGCCACGACGCGCGGTATTCCATGCGCCCCAGGAAGCGCGATCCCAAAGCCACATCCGCTTGTTGGCTTTCCACCATCTCCAAGAGGGCCGCGATGCCGGAAGGATCATGCTGGCCATCCGCGTCCATCAGGATGGCGGTATCGTAGCCATTCTCGACAGCGTACTTGAAACCTGTCTGCACCGCACCCCCGTAGCCGAGATTGCAGGGCAGGCTGACCACCTCCGCGCCCATCTCGGCGGCCAGAGACGCCGTGTTGTCGGTCGAACGATCATCAACCACCAGGATGTCGGCGCCTTGGGAGAGCGGTTTTAGCTCGGCCAAAACCGGCCCGATATTTCGCGCCTCATTGTGGGCGGGCATGATGATCAGCCGTTTGCGTGCAGGCTCTCTGTTCGGCATGGTTTTTGCCTTTCCTAGTATCCGAACCGCAGGCTGAGCACGGTGCGCGTATAGGCCAAGATCATGCGCAGAAGGCGCGACTTACTTTGACCGTGGCGGCGCAACACGTAAAATACTGGCACTTCCAACATGCTATATCCTTCGCGCCAGGCCAGGAAAAGCAGGCGCATGAACCATTCGCCGTATCCGTAAAAGATGCGATCCAAATCCATGCGCAGCAGCTTGTCACGGCGCATGGAGAAAAAGCCGCTCAGGTTGTCCTGGATTTGGGTCCTGAGCACAAGCCGCACGAGTACATTATACAGGAAGCTCAAGTAATACCGCAAGTTGTCCTCCATGCCGCCACCCATGGTGAAACGCGAGCCGATGATCATGTCATAATACTCGAGGAATCTGACCATTTGCGGCAGCATCTTGGGATCATGGTTGAAATCGGTGTCCATCACGACGACAATATCTCCGTTAGAGTGCAGAATCCCGTATTTGATAGCCGTGCCTAGCCCTTTCTCCTGGGTGCGCACATGGAGTTGCAGGCGGGGGTCGGTTCGGGCACGCTCCCGGACTAGCCCAGCCGTTCCGTCGGGGCTGTTGTCGTCTACCGCGACCAATTCATGCTCGATCTTCGCCACCGTCAAATAGTCCTCGGCGGCCTCGATCAGAGAGATGATATTCTTTGCTTCATTATAAGTTGGCAAAATGACAGAAACCTTCATGCGCGATTCTCCTCAGTAGTGTCGGTAGATCACAGGTTTGCATCACGACGACGGCCAGGAGTGTTAGACTGGTTATCCCATATCCCAACCAGACGTACCAGGGCTTTTCGTAGCGGAAGAGCAGGTTATGTTTCCCCGCTTCCAGGCGTGCGCCGAGAAAGGCATAGTTGACCCGCCAGACGCGCTCCTCCCGGCCATCCACATAGAGATGCCAATTCGGATACCAGGCTTCGCTCACCATCAGGACTGCTGGCTCGGCTGTCTCCACGGAAATCTCGATTCTCTCCGGCCCCGGACGCCTCCAGGTGACAGACGCTGAGGCTGCACCATTCCGCTCGCTGCTCCACGTCGGCGCCAATCTGATCACCTCAGCGTGCTTTATCACTCCGCCGGGCACCACTCGCTCTATTTCGGCGGCCCAAGTCGGGTCACGGCACCACGGCTCTCGCACAATGACCCGCTCGAACTGCACGATCTCCTCCCGGCTATAGCCGTCGGCGTAATCCGAAGGCCCGGCCACGAGCGCCACGTCCTGCGCCACCAAGGCCGGCAGGATGTCCAAAGCCCTGTACTCCGGATCGCCCAAATAGAGGGCGCTTTCCTGGTAAACGCGGACAAACGGTTGCCAGTTGGGATTTTCCCAAATGGAGAGGCTTGCCGAATCCCACGCTTTCTGGGCATAACCTCGCGCCAATATCTCCTGAAGCTGGACATCCTGCTTCCTGTAGGGCCGCGCCACGATGTAACGCACGCTGCCCAACTCCAGGGCAGTGGGCACATCTCCCCAACTGTGGAGCGCCCACATGTGACGCGGCGCGCCGTTGTCGTAATATCCCCAAAGGTGTGCGCCTCCGTCATATTGGAGGGCGTAGCTTCGCAGGTAATTATCCCGGTGCGCTGTCGTGTATTCCCAACTGCGAAAACCGGTCCCTTGAGCTGCCATCCACCGATAGGCTTCTATCTCATCCTCGGGGAAATAACCGGGCAAGGTCACCAAGGCCTTCGTCGCCGGCAGATAGTCAAGAAAGAGCAAAGCTGCGATGACAACTGTTATGCCCCAGGTGTATAATGGTGATTTGGCAAGTCGTTCACCCTGCCAACGGAGCAGCCCTTGCGTCCCCCAACCCACGAGCATCGAGAGAAAAAAGCCGACAAAGATCAGGCCACGGAATGCGGCCAGCCGTCCCAGGAAGGGCAGGCGGGGGAAGGGGTTCCAGGGCAACCAGCTTCCCATCACAAACAGTAGTGACAGGCCCAGCAAAACCAGCGTGATCCTGGTTCGCGCATCCTGGCGCGCGTGCCACATGCCCGACAGAGCCAGCCCTAACGCCACCAGGCCGGGATACCAGGCGATAGACCAAAACGCGCTGCCAATGACGGGCATTCGGGGCAATGCGTAGTCCGCCCCCAACCGCTTGACAATGGCCCGCCATATCAGAGTTGGCGGCAGGGCATAATCCCGCAGCAGTTCCGCGCTCTGGAAAGAGGCGGCTCCATGTTTCAGATAAATGCCCACATATTCTAGCTCGATGATGCCTGGCAATACAAAGAAAGCCGCTAGCCCCACAGCCACAAGGCCAGCGATGGCCCAAAAGCCGAGCAGCGAACGCCAGGTGTACCTGCGTTGCCACAGCAGCGACGCATCCCTCAGGATAACGTATAAGCCCCAAAAAGGTGCGGTCAAGAGCGTGTGCTCGCTGTTGACGATGGGAAGAAGGCCAAGCAACAGCCCGAGGTAGAGGCCATCCCGTGCCCGTAACCCTGAAGCTTGGCTACTCCTGAGGCCCTTCAATCCTTCCTGTGTTGTCATCCTAGACGGAGCGAGATTCTTCGCTTCGCTCAGAATGACATCCGGGTGACGTCTGCTCGGAATGACATCCGGGTGGCGCCTGCTCCGCTCATAGACTAGAAAGAGCAAAGGTAGAAGTGCCCAAAAGAGAGCATGTGCCCACGCTTCGGCAGCTCCGTGGAGATGAAAGGGAAATAGCGCATAGGCCAGGGCTGCGATGAGGGACGGCGCGCGTTCCTGGTTTAGCTCATAAACAAATTCATAAAAGGTGATGGCGGAGAGGACGAAAGCAGCGATGAAAGTGACCTTGAAGAGCCATTCCAGCGAGGCATTGGTGATGATCGAAAGCAAGGCCAGGGCGTCGTACAACGGGTAGGACAAATACCTCACCAGGGGGAAACCCGCGAACTCGTACTGGCTCCATTCCGTCAGCAAGCCACCTTCCAGGATCCGTTGCTTAGCCATCCAGATGATGCCCAGCTCCGGCACCATCTCCAGACGAGGGCTGGCCAAACAGCCCGGCCCTAGCCAGCCCCGCAAGGCAAAAGCTACGAGAAGCGCGAGGAGGCCCCAGTCCCATGGCCTCCGCCACGCGAACATACTCGCCCTTGCCCTGGCCAGACGTTTTGCCAAAGGCACTGTTTCAGACCTCACTCTCTGTCAGGCTGAGTGGGGCTGATGAGCCGCCTGGCTTCATCTGGGCCTGCGCGAGGGGCAAGTAATACAGGTTCATCTTGCGGCCATACAGTTCAAAGCCCCCCACAATTTGGAAGCCGTAGTTAACATAAAAGGCATTGGCTGCGGAGTTCGCCGCGTCCACTGTGACTTTGAAGGCGATAGCCCCCCGCCGGCGGCTCTCTTCGCTTAAAGCGTCGAGCAACTGGGTGCCGATGCGTCGGCGCCGCGACTGGTCTCTGACGCCGATAAAGAGAAGCTCCGCTTCCCCAGGCTCGATATCTAGCTTGTCGGGATAAAAAAACGTTTGCAACACCTTGGCCAGAAGCGAAGGATGCCGGATCAACCGACAGAGCGTGGGTAGGGCCAGGTGTGCCCCCTCTCTGGTCATAAGCTCCCTGAACAGCGCATGGGTGTCATTGGTGCCTATGGCCACGCCCAAAGCATCGTCCCCTTCCATGGCGACATAGCCATAGCCCCATTTGGAATCGCTAAGCCCGGCATAGAAGGCCGTGAGAAAGCCCTCGCCCAGAGTCGTGAGAAACGTCCCCGGTTGCCCTTCTATGTGCAACAGCGCCGCCGCGCGCGCGTCCTCTCGCTGTACCTTGCGGATTTCCATTGATGACTCTATCCCCTTTGGGTCTCATTCTTTGCTTGGCTCACCGAGTCGGCCTTGCTTTCCTGGTAAGGGTAGGAATACAGGTTCATCTTTCTTCCGTACAGGTCAAAGGTCTTGATCAGGCGAAAGGGCCTTTTGACATGCATGGCATTGGATACCGGGTTAGCCGCATCCACTGTGGACAGGAGAGCAGTGGCTCCTCGCCGGCGCGTATCCTCGATGAGCGTGTCCAGCAATTGGCTGCCGATGCGCTGACGCCGCGCCTTGGCGCTGACGCCCATAAAGAGAAACTCGGCCTCCCCGGGCTGTTCACCCAGCTTATTGGGGTAGAAGAGGGTCTGGAGGATTTTGATGATAAGGGAAGGGTCTTTGAGCACCTGGCGCAGCACAGGGAAGAACAGGCGAGGCCCTTGTTTGAGGATGAACTCTTTGAACATCGTGTGCGTGTCGGTAGTGGCAGTGACCACTCCCAAAACCTCGTCTCCTTCGACGGCGACAAAACCATAGCCCCACGAGGAATCAGCCAGCACGCGATAAAAAGTCGTGAGGAACGTTTCGCCCAAGGAGGTGAGAAAAGTCCCCGGCTGCCCCTCCATGTGCACCTGCGCTGCCCCGCGGCAATCTTCTCGTCGTATCTCGCGTATCTCCACTTACCCCTCCACGTTGTCCTTGAGGACCTGGCATATCTGGGTTATTTGTTGCGGCGTCAGTGTTGCCGATGAGGGCAGATTCAGACCTTTTCGCGAAAGCTCCGTGGCTACAGGAAACTCCTGGCCTTCGGCTCCGGCCTGGTAAGGCGGCATAGTGTGAATAGGGTAGAAGAAGGGACGGCTGTCTATGTCGCGTGCTTTCAGTTCTTTCATCAACTCGTCGCGGGCCAGGCCGTAGCTATCCTCCGCCAGTATGGAGTACATCCAGTACACATTCCGCGCCCAGGAGGCTTCAGGCGGCAGGCTGATGCCCGGCACACTCCGCAACAGGCCATTGTAGAGAGCGGCATTTCGCCTCTTGGCGGCGATGATCTCCTCGATACGCTCCAATTGGGCTACGCCGAGGGCTGCCTGCAGATTGGTGAGCCGATAGTTAAAGCCGATTTCGGGATGCCAGTACCGCTTCTCTTTCGACATGCCGTGGTCGCGCAGGGAACGCGCCCGTTCCGCCCACTCCGCGTTGTCGGTGAGCACCATGCCACCCTCGCCGGTGGTGATGATCTTGTTGCCGTAAAAGCTGAAGCAGGACATATCGCCCAGCGAACCCGCCCGCCGGCCTTTGTAAAGCGCGCCATGGGCCTCGGCAGCATCCTCGATCACATAGAGATGGTGACGCTTGGCGATTTCGAGGATGGGATCCATATCGGCGGGATGGCCGTAGAGGTGCACGGGGATGATCGCCTTGGTGCACCCCGTTATCTTTTCTTCTATCCGCGCCGGATCCATGTTCCAGGTCTGCGGCTCGGAGTCCACGAAGACGGGGCGCGCGCCGGTGTAGGTGACGGCGTTAGCCGTGGCGATAAAGGTCAGCGTGGGCACGATCACCTCGTCCCCCGGCCCGATGCCCAGCACGGCCAACCCCAAGTGTAAAGCGGTAGTGCCATTGCTGGTGGCAATGCCATACTTTGCCCCACAGTACTGGCTGAAGCGCTCCTCAAACTCCCGCACGTATTTGCCAAGCGATGACACCCAGCCGGTTTTGATGCAGTCCGTAACGTATGCTAATTCGTTCCCCCCCAGCGAAACGTCTGTCACAGGTATCATGGGTCTTCTCCTCTATTCAAGTAGGAACGCTACTATTGGCCCGCAGCAATCCTCTTCCTCAGGTCGAAGATTAGATATGTCTTACTCTTGGCTACTATAGGGAATTCCCTGCTCAGCACTTGTTTCAAATCCTTCTGCGCTTCAAATTCCCCGAAATTTGTAACAATGAAATATTCGGAGAAGCCTGCCTTGATCATCTTATTCAGGCGCTCCTCTACATTTAGTTCTTGCTTTCCCAGCAGTTCTCGTTGCCGGAGGGCGCCTCCTGCAGGCCAGAGTTGCCCAGAGAGTTCCCCGTAATATTGGAGCGGCATTCCGTTGTAGAAAGACATCAAGATAGTTTTAGTGCTGTGTCCAACAGCCTCGCCAATTTCCTGGGCTACACTTACTTCGCGGGCGAAGTCAGGAGCAAGCCCCCATGTCTTTGTAGAGGGGCTGATAAATGTTACCACGAGAAGCGCGCCCCAGACAACCAGGCGCCAAATCCATCCCGCACGGGCCTGACCCAAACGGCTCGAGATTAGAGCGCCTGCGGAGCCTAAGGAAAGGGCCACAATGGGGATAAGCTGCAAATGATAATACTGGTGAGTATGGATGTGCCAATTGAATACCAAGCCGAAGACAATATAGCCGATCCATAATCCTATCAGCAAGGCTGTCAGCGATCCGCGGCGGAGCATGAGGAGCCCCAAAAGCGCCCCTATGAGAGCAACATACCCGATCGCGTGATTGATTAGCCTGAGCCACTTCTGCCAAAAAAGCGGGGAGAACAGCAGTTGAGGGAGGAATCTTCCTCCGATTAGCCCTCGCAGATATCCAGTGATGAACATGCCGTACACGAAGAACAAAACGGTCGGCAAAAGGCTCATAATTGCAAATAACCAAAGGTTGCGACTAGCCGCCGTCCTCCGAACGCCTTGTCTGAAAATGCTGAGCGAGATGAATGCTCCGAATATGACAAATAGGCAAATGGGGGGCTTGACAAACAGGGCCAGACCTGAGACGATGGCTGCGATCACCAACCTGCGCAGCGATGGCCGCGCATGATACCGCCATATGGCAAAAAGGCTAGCCAGAAACAACATGATCATCAACGGATCCGGCTGGAAACTCATGCTTGCGGCTATGCTGAAGGGAAGAAAGAGATAGAACGCCATAGAAAAGGCCGCGGCTTCGATGGAGATCAACTCCTTGGCGAGCAAGTAGAGGAAGGCCCCGCCTATCAACCAGAATATCGAGGACAGCAATCGTGGAACCCAGAGTTTTTCCCCCCCGATAGCGCGATAGGCAAGGGCTGTTATGGTTTCCATGATCGGAAGCTCAGGGTTCCTTCTCATGCTAGCGATTGCGACCTGTTTTCTCCATTCAGGAATTGACTCCAGGTTCCTAAAATAGTATCCCCTGGCAATGAGAGCAGAAAGATAGTGGCGCATAGGAGCAAATCCAGAAGGCTCGTCAATGTGGTAGAATCTGATTCCTAAAGCTGCAATGAACAAAGAGCTAATAATAAGCAACCATAATCCCCTTTTTAAGGGAAAGCGCTGTTTCCCCTGAGTTGGTTCAGATTGCGATTCGGCTTGCATTGTAGTGGCCTCCTGAGCTAGCTTGAGCGCCATGACTGGCGACACGAGCTACGCTTTGCCTATTTGAGCCTTAACCTGACGGCGGAGGTGAAAGCGTCACTGGATTGCCTGTCACGGTATCTGCTGTGGCTTGACTGCCACAATCCAGGCCTGGCTACCCATTATGCCCCAGATAGGCGGAAACAACAGGTACAGGCGAACGAGAAAGGGATGTTGTGGAATACGGCTACGGGTAGTATAAGGCAGGAATCTCGGACGTACCTCTATTACCTTCAAACCAATCACAGTCACTGCCTCTACCAGGGTACGGTCTGTCAGAGGTATCTGATGATCAACAAAGTCCCAATAACTTCCGCCCAGAAAGCGTATGTTCGGCTGAAGCACGAGCAGCTTCGCCCCAGGGCGCAAAATGCGGTATACTTCGGCCAAAGATGCGATGAAAGTGCGCTTATCTGGCAAGTGCTCAAAAAAGTTACTAGCAAATACAATATCCACTGAGTTGTCAGCTATTTTGCCCTTCAGAGAGTGCGCAGGAGCAATGATAACTCGAGTTCCCTTCGGCGCAAACTGTGTTACCTGTGAATCAAGATCAACGGCAATACGCTCTTTGCATTGAATGTAGCGGAGGAACTCGCAGAATCCGGCACCAAGATCGAGCACCGTCGCATCGCTCGAGACATACTTTTGGAAGAAATAGCGACATAGCACTCGCCAGATGGCATCCTTGGCTGCGCGATCCTCCTTCGAAAAGCGATTTGCGTATACCGTCGTTAAATCCACCGTCTTCTTTTCTCCCCTCTTCGCTTAACGCCATTGCTTACCATAGCCAGAGGACCTTAGAATCTTATTCCGCAGATTACGCCCTACACATATATCCCACACGGCATAATAGAGCCGTGCCCCCCAACAGCATATCACAAACAAAGGTGTGTCAAAGGCCAACCAACGAACAAACGATCTTCTTAACGCTAACTCTAACCAAGACACTACATTGTGCTTTGCCGGGACGAAACGCTTCGTGACCTCTGCGATGGGTTCTCCCACCACAATTATATTCTTGTGGTCTGCTACACCCAAGCCATGGCGGGCACACAACTGCAAATGCTCAATTCTATCTGGGTCAAAGCCCATGACCTGCGCAGCGACAACATCCAATGCTACTAGATCGCCTGAAGCTAGTACTAGGCCCATCTCTTTCGGCCGTCCGGCCTTCGGGCCGTTGCCTTCCAGAGCAATTGTGCCATCCATCACCGCAAAGCGTGGCCGAACTATAGCGTTGACATCAACTAGGGCCTGCGATAGTACCAAATGAAAACTGTGACGTAGCGTCTGTAAGCAGCCCCACTGATTTTTGACAGCTCCACTTATCGTCGTCTTGTTGTGGGTCTTCATCAAAGGGATAGTGATGACCTCAGTACGAGTCAAGATCTCGGGGATATAGATATCCTTGAGTACTAAATGATCATCGTTTAGCAAACGCACAAAGTTCCCGCGAGACATATTCACCCACTGGATATCGTACTTTTTGCATACTGCGTCAAGGCGTGTACTGCGCAGTGCATCCTCAACGTTGACAACCACTTGGCTAGACTCAACCATATAGACTCTCCCGACATAATCTCTAATGGTCTGTATAACACCTTCTACAACCCACGGCGCGCTAACAGCACCAGGGATTAAGATGTCCCAACCGAGATTGACCTTGAGAGACACATCCGCACCAGGCGAAATAAACTGATGCCAGTTGACTAACTCCATTGCACGCTGGACGCCTTCATAGATCATTTCTGGTGAGACACGCACGAGGCTAACAACGGATTGGTCACTCATTTGGGTTCCTTCTAACAGAAATGAGAGACATTACACATTCCCCGTAGAGCGTTCAGTTTCTACTATGGTCAACGCAACTTTGTGTGCTAAGTCTATAGTGCTGCTGATAGTACGATCTGCTGGGTAGAGTTGGCTTGATTCAATCAGATAAAGGTTACGAATGGGCGTCACGTGTGCAGGGATGCGTTGAGCAAAGTCGTTGGTGCAAATCACTTGGGCAAATGGGTCTCTCGTCACAGCATAATCTATGATCCAATCAACATTAAAATCACGACTCACAATCGTCAGAGCTTTAGCACACTCTTGAAGCAGTTGCTCGTCGCTATAGTGGAAACGTTCATGCTTGTGAGGCAAGTAATAAGGCACATATAGAACCGCAGAGCCATCAGATGTAGCTTGCTTATTGAGATTAGTGTACTCAATACAACCATTAAAAGGCACACGTGGGTCATTGATGTTCAGCCAGAAATTTCCAGTTAGAGGGTAACGCAGGCGTAATATCAGACAGATTACTCCAATAAAGTCTATCGCAGCAAGCTTGCTGCGATAGTCTGGCGGCAGGTCCGGTGTCAGGTGCAAGAAAACAGGCAAGGGCACAGCCGATACGACATAGTCGAAATGCCAACGCTGCCCATCAGTAGTGTGCAGTCCCCAAACTTGGCCATCATCTACTATGATCTTTGCCACTGGCCGGCTAAGCATAACACTGCCTCTATGTTGTCGCAACTCCTGCACTAACGATTTGATGAAAATGTCCGTGCCTCCCTCAAGATATCCTAACATCTCACGATGCAAAGGCGTCTTGCGTGACTGGGCCACCCGATGAATGCGATGCCAAACCCACGCCGCCGAGATCCGATCATGGTATTCGCCAAACTTGACTTTGAGCAGAGGATACCAAGTGACCATGTACGTGTTATAACCCAACAGACGCATTAGCCATTGCTCGGCAGGTATTTGATCCAAATGCCGCCAATGATTAACGAATAAACAATACAGAATCAAAAAACCGTAACGGAATCGTCCCACTACATTGGTACCGCCGAACTTGAGAAGATCAAAGCCAGAACTGAACGGATACAACTTGCCTTGATTGAAAAACCCCATCTTTGTGGGTTTCCAGCGCAGCTTGTCTTCTATTCCTAGCTCACGCAGTTTGCGAAAATAGCCAATGTCACCAGCACAAATAAAATGGTAATAACGTTCAATGTGGATATCGCCGAACTGAAACGATCGAGCCAGTCCACCCAGTTCAGACGTGGCCTCAAACAGAGTGACTTGGTGTCCAGCACGGCTAAGGTCATGCGCCAGTGCCAAACCTGCTGCCCCGCCGCCTACGACGCCTACTTTGCTCATACCCTTCCCTAGAGTTATGCCGACGTTACTGTTTGCTGGAGCCAATCCTTTTCCTTAGGTCGAAGATCTGGTATCTCTTATGCTTGGCTACTAAGGCGAATTCGTTGCTCAGCACTTGTTTCAAATCCTCCTGCGCGTTAAATTCCCCGAAATTTGTAACAATGAAATATTCGGAGAAGCCTGCT
>CAYPON010000003.1:0-14584 GCA_964412315.1 uncultured Anaerolineae bacterium
TTGTCAACAAACCAGGTATGTGAAGCGAGTTTCAGCAGTTATTATACCAGGGCTTTGACAAAACATCAAGCTTGCCTAAAATAAACCTGACCGGATAGAGTTTTGGGAGGCCCGACCGATGGCAGGAAACCCTCTAGCCCCCTGGCGGGATGCTTCGCTCATTTTGCTGGCCTTGCAGGCTTTCATCCTGGGCCTGTTGCCACTGGGCGTTCTTTACCTGGCCAACCAGGGCGTGCGCCGGTTTCTTGCATATGCCAAGCCAGCTTTTGCTGTGCTGCGCGGCAAGGTATACGCCGCAGAAGAAGCCGTCAGGACGGCCATGCACAAGGTGGTCTGGCCTTTTGTGGAGTGGCAGAGCATGGCCGCGGGGGTGCAACAAGCCTGGCGCAGGCTACGAAGCAGCAAGAATCGCCCCTCGGCGGCCTTTCTCGCATCGTCGAATCCCATCCGAGAAACGGAGGAATGAGGAGTTGAAACTGGAGGTCTCAAAAGAAGCGCGCCTGATCCTGGCCGGCGCGCTGACCGGAGCTATACTTGGCGCTTTCGCATCCCTGCTTTACCACAGGCGCAAACGGTCGCGTGCGCCTTCCCCCGCTGCGGTGGCCAGGATTACCTCCTCGCGCCGGGAACTCTCCTGGCAGCGACTAGGCTCCCTAACCTGGGCCGTAGTTGGTGTCGTGCGCCAGATCATCGAGCTAGCGAAGGAAGAGTAGATATTAACGTTCTTGGATCCAGGCGACTATATCGCTGATCACCACCTCGGCGACATGGCCAGGCTTGCCATACTCCTGAGGAGAGCTTTTCCCCTGGCCAGCGACGAACAGGTGGTTGAGATCGGGATAGCTCTTGAGCTGCACGCCGCTCTGAGCGGAGAGAGCATCCTTCCATCCCTGAAAGTCGGTCATCGTCACCTGGTAATCCCGCTCCCCTTGCAGGATGAGCAGCGGTTGTGAGATCGTCTTGGCCATCTCCGCTGGCCGATAGCCCCTCAGATCGAGCCAGTATATCGGGGGCGCGCCCAGGAGCGGCTCCCCTTTCCTGTCTGCTGGTTTCAGGTTTTTGACCGCTGTCACTTGTTTCTCTAGCTCCTCCAGGTTCTGCTTATCGTCGGCGGAGAGTTCGCCATCCAACCCCAGGATGTACCTGCTCTGTTCCAAGATCAGATCCTCAAGAGGGCGTGTGGGGCCCGCCAAGATAAGGAGACCGGCGAGCTTGGTGTCCACGGCGCCGATCCACGGGGCGAGCATCCCACCCAGGCTGTGCCCCAGCACAAAGACTTTGGCCGGGTCTACGCCCCCCGCCTTGCGCAGCAACATGACCGCATCCAGCGCATCGTCAATGGTCTCCTGCTGCACCGTAAAGCGATCCATAATGGCGGCCAGCTTATCGCTATGAACTTTGGTGCGCTTATCGTAACGCAGCACAGCGATCCCCCTGGAAGCCAGCCCCCAGGCGATGTCGCGGAACGGCTTATTCGCGCCGATGGTCTCGTCGCGGTCGTTCGGCCCTGAGCCATGCACCAAAACAACTCCTGGGAAGGGGCCTGGCCCTTTGGGCATGGTCAGCGTCCCCGGCAATTCCCACTCCTCCTCCCCTACTGTCACCTCCTGTTCCTGAAAGGCATTGAGATCGGCGTAGGCAGGGGGCACATAGTCCGCCGCGGGCGGCGGAGTCGCTGCGCCCTGGCTGGGCACGAAATACAGCCCGGAAATCAGCCCTGTCTTGGGGTCAACCGTGACGCGCATATCCAGGGCAACCTTCTCAAATTGCAGTGTGAGGACTACGATGTCGTAAGACTCCCACTTCTCCATGCGCGTGCCAAGCTGCCCTTTATAAGCGCCGCTCTGGGCGAGGATGCCTTTCCAGACATCCCCCAGCTTGGCTGGGGGCAGCCCACCCTTCATGCGGGCATCAAAGTCCTTTTCAGCGGCGGCCCAATCCTCCTTAAGCAGAGCCTGAAGGAGCGCCTGCGCCAACTCCGTTGCATTCTGCGGAGAAACGGTTGGCCCCGCGAGCGGCGTTTGCGTCGCGGCGGGCGGGGTGGCCTTCTGCGGCGTGCAGGAAATGAACGCGGCAAGGAAAAGGGATAAAAAAAAGAAACGAGCATATCTAAGCATGGTGGCTCTCCATCCTAATGAGAATCAAACAGGCGGTTCCAGAGACCTATTCTGCCACAGGTTACGCTATCTGGCAAGAAAGAGAAACTTTCAGCTCCGGGCAACCTGTGTTATAATCCGTCAGCGCGCTCCCACAATTTCCCCACTCTACCTTTCCCTTAGAGGTGAACAATGCGCATCGCCTTGGGAGTACTCAGCCACGAAGCGAATACCTTCTCACCCCGCGCCACCACCTGGGCCGATTTCGAGGGCCGTCGGCTCCGGCGCGGCGCGGAGATGCTGCGGGATCTAGCCGGCCTCAACGTGGAGGAGGCTGGCGCGATGAGCGTCCTGGAAGTGGAGCCGGATTGCGAGGTGATCCCTCTGCTGGCCGCCAGAGCCTTGTCCGGCGGGCCGCTCGTCAGCGCTGTCTGGCGCGAGTTGCTGGATGAGTTGCTGGCCCGGCTAGAGGCGGCGCAGCCGCTGGATGGGTTGCTGCTTGTGCTGCATGGCGCGATGATGGCCGAAGATGAACCGGACGCTACAGGCCAGCTTTTGCAGGCCGCTCGCCAGAAACTTGGGCCAGCGCTGCCTATCGTCGGCACGCTTGACCTCCACGCCAACGTCACGGAGCGGATGATTCGCCAGGCCACGGCTCTGGTCGGCTATCACACTACGCCGCATATAGACCAGTACGAGACCGGCCAGGCCGCCGCGCGGCTGTTGCTGAGTGCAATTCGCGGTCAGATTGCGCCGACCATGGCCCTCGTACGCTTGCCAATGCTCCTTCCCGCCGAGAATGCGCGCCACACCGATGGGCCGCTCGCGGAAGTGCTCAACATGATCCTGGTCGCCGAGAAAGAAGGAGCCATCCTGCATGGGAGCATTTACCCGGTGCAGCCCTGGCTGGACATCGCGGATGTAGCCTCCTCGGTTTTGATGGTCACCAACGGGGATGTGGAGGAAGCCCGGCGACGTGCGGGGGAGGTAGCGCGCGAGTTCTGGGCGCGGCGAGGCGCATTTCTGCCAGAACTCGTGCCGCCCGACGAAGCGGTGCGCCGCGCCCTGTCGCGGGAGGGCGGTACGGTGCTCTTTTGCGATTCCGCCGATTCCCCCACCTCCGGCTCGACCGGCGACAGCACCGTCATCCTGCAAGCTCTCCTGTACGCTGCGCCCCTACCGGCCACCGCGCTGCTGAACATCGTGGACGCGCCAGCCGTAGCCCAGGCCCTTGCCGCAGGAGTGGGCGCGGAAGTGACCGTGCGCGTGGGTGGAACGCTTGCACCCTCCTTCTATATGCCGTTGACCTTCAAAGGTTATGTCAAGACGATATCCGATGGCGTGTTTCGCTTCAAAGGGCCGGGGATGCGCGGTGTGGTGCAGCGCATGGGGAGGACAGTGGTGCTGACACAAGGGGGCATCCATCTGGTGGTGATGGAGCGGCCTGTTTCGCAGTGGGACCCGCAACTCTACCGCAGTCTGGGAGAGGAACCCACCGATGCCCGCATCGTCCAGGTCAAGTCACCTGCCGCCTTTCGCGCTGCCTATGGGCCATTGGCCGACGAAATCCTGATCATCCGCTCGCCCGGCATCTCGACGCCGCAATTCGATTCGCTCCCCTGGCGCAATTTACGCCGCCCCACCTACCCGCTCGATCCGCAAACGAGCTACCAACCTTTGGTTCTTCCGCAGAGTTTTGCATGAATTGTTCTACGCACCACCAGCAATGAAAAGGTGACCACGAAGAGCACGAAGGTCACGAAGTAAATCCTTTTCTTCTTTGTGTTCTTCGTGCCCCTCGTGGCGGTCTATTTTCTGAACAGGAGCGGAGATGACTTCGCCTCGGCGATAGCGCGGATGATCTGGGCGAAGGAGGCCACATCCCGTCCTTTGCGACCAGCCCCCAGGCCATCTACATCAGGGCTGGCCAACAGTTGCGGGGCGTACTCTGGGGCCACGCTGCCGCCATATACGATGCGCGCTGCCTCCGCCGCCTCGGCGCCGTAACGCTCGCGCAGGAAAGCGCGCATCGCGCGGCATCCAGCAGCCACCTCCCCTGGAGCCGCCGGGAGATCCTGGCCGATGGCCGTTTCCGGCTCGTACATGAAGGCCATGCACGCTACCTGCTGCGGCGTGCTCCCTGCCGTGACCCGCGCCAACCGCTCATGAATGGCTTCCTGTTCATCGCGCGCCTGGCCAACGAGCAGTATCGGACGCAGGCCCTGCTCCAGACAACGCTGCACCTTCTGGCGCACCGCCTCGTCGGTATCGCCCAGGTGGCGGCGCACCTCCCAATGGCCCAGCATAACCCAGCGGCAGCCTACATCCGCCAGTAGACGAGCCGACACCTCGCTGGTATACTCGCCGCCGGAGCCAGCGGAGACATTCTGTGCGCCCAGGGCAATGCGACTGCCCACCAGCGCCTGCCCGACGGCATGGAGGGCCGTATAGGCGGGGCACAGGACGATCTCCACCCTCTCCCCCAGCCCCTGCACCGTCTTGCGCAGCGCGGCGACAAAGGCTATCGCCTCTGCAATCGTCATTTCCATCTTCCAGTTCGCTATCGCCATCGGCAGGCGCATCTACCCCTCCAAGCTGAGGGCTGCCTTTACCCTATCACGTCTCCAATGAGGAGGCCCAGGAGCGCGACGAGCAAACCGAGATGCAACAGAAACTCCGATGTGGCGAAAAAACTGGTCGGGAAGAACAAATGGACGAGAAAATTGGTCAAGATCAATGCCACCCCAACCAAGACCGGTGCGCCCTTGTATCTCACCTTCTCCTCCCTCTCATCAAACAGGGTTGGACAGGATAAACAGGATAGTCAGCGGATTAAGCAGATTAACATGAACATAATCTGCTCGACCCGCTTAGTCTGCTGACTCATCTGGCTGCAAGATGATCTTGAGGCCCTTTTTCTCCTCAAAGGCCCGGAACGCCTCGCGCCACTCGGTCAGCGGAAAGATATGGCTCACCAGAGGTCTAGTATTCACCAGCCCTCGCTCCATAAGCGCGAGCGCCCGCCTCCAGGCGGTCCACTTCTGCCCCAGCGAGCCGGTCACCCGTAGCTCTCTATAGGCGATCAACTCGAAGTCTATCTCAAAGGGCCGACCAAAGAGGCCGACCTGCGTATACTGGCCGCGCCGCCGCACCAGGTTCAGTGCCAGGCGAGCGCCCGCTGGGACGCCGGAGCATTCCAGGACGACATCCGCCCCCTCCCCGTCGGTCAACCCTTGCACGACTTCGAGTGCATCCTGCTGCTGGACATCCACCGCGAGGTCGGCCCCCAGGCTACGCGCCACCTTGAGCCGCTCCGTGTCCTGCGAGGTGCCACAGACGATGGCATAGCCGCCCGCCGCCTTGACCAGTTGCAGGCAAAGCAGACCGATAGGCCCTGGCCCGGTGATGGCCACCACGTCCCCTGCGGAGATGGTCGTCAGTTCCAGCACGGCGTGCACGCAACAGGCCAGTGGTTCGGTGAGCGCGCCGGCGATGAAATCCACGTTCTCCGGCAGCCGGTGCACACGCTTGGCATCCACCACACAATACCTGGCGAAACAGCCATCGTAGACATAGCCGGTGAGCTTTTTCTCCGCGCAGGTGTTATAGTTCCCGGCGCGACAGGAGAGGCACTTCCCACAGACATAGGCCGCCGTCTCGCTGGTCACGCGCTCCCCTACCTGGAAACCCGTGACCTGCGGCCCGATCTCGGCGATCACGCCGGCGAATTCATGCCCCATCACCACCGGCGGGCGAAGGGCGAGCTTGATGTCGCTATGATAGATGTGGATGTCCGAGCCGCACACACCCGCCGCCTTGACCTCGATCTTAACCTGATGAGGGCCGGGCACGGATTCGGGGACATCTCTCAGTTCGATATTCCCCTCGCCCAGGGCGTATTTGACGATCGCTTTCATCTCGTTCCTTTCTTCTCCTAAATGTATCGCGCGCGGGCGGACTACGCCCGAAGACATCATATGCCTTACTGGCGATGTCGTCAAGTGGGGACGTAGCACACTTTGCCTTTCCGAACGGAATAGGGTACAATTGCCTTGTTCTGGTATCTGACTGGTTCGCCCCGACTAGGAGGGCAGGCCAGATATGCTTTTGATGAAGGCGTGCGTAGCCAGGCGATTATCCATGTACCAGCCATCGTCCTAGCCGAATTGCATTTCCTGAACGAGAAGGCGGGCCGGCCATTGGACTTTGCTGCAGAGTACTAGCGTCTGCACCTTTCCTGCACTTAACAGAAGTTACCTTAAAATTCGCCGTCATAGTTTAAATTTTGCGGCAACCCTCTTGCGTTATTGGCAAAAGTGTGGTAAACTAGCAATGCTCTTAGATACAAGATATAGTACCTGCATCAGTTAAGCATACAATATATAGTATGTATTCACTGAGAATCTCCTGGAAGCAGGGGATTTTGCATCTGAAAGGGAATAGACGATGAAATGTCCATTCTGCGCCCAGCGGGAGTCTCGCGTGGTGGACACGCGCGAGGTAGGGGATGGTATCCGGCGCCGCCGCGAGTGCCTCAAATGCCAACGCCGTTTCACCACTTATGAGCGTGTCGCCCCGATCAGCTTGCTGATCGTTAAGAGAGATGGTCGCCGTGAGGAATATAGCCGTGACAAGCTGTACGAGGGCATTCGCCGCGCCTGTACTAAGCGACCCATCCCCAGCCAGGTTCTCCAGGATATGGTGGATGAGATCGAATCCCAGTTGTATGCCTCAGGAGAGACCGAGATCGAGAGCCGCGTCGTGGGCGAGATGGTGATGGAGCGTCTGAAAAAGCTGGACGATGTGGCCTACGTCCGCTTCGCTTCCGTATACAGACGCTTCAAGGACATAGACGGCCTCATTGAGGAAATCGAGGAGTTCAAGCGCTGGCAAAAAGAGACTGCTGCCCAGGGATAATATCACCATCTCTCGCGGGCATATGAACTTGGAATCTGTTGCCGTAACCGCGCGAAAGAACCTGGAACGTCAACGTTCCAGCTAGAACAGCTCAAGCGCGCTCGAAGCATGCTCTTCGGGCGGGAAACCAGCACGCTTCGAGCGTGTTTAGGCTGTTCAGCCTGAAGATTCCACCTTCAGGCCAGTGATTTCAGCACAAGTGGGGGGAAAACTGCAAGCATGATCCATCAAGTCATCAAAAGAGACGGGCGTATCGTGCCCTTTGACCAATTGCGCATCGAGAATGCCATATACAAAGCTGCCCAAGCTGTTGGCAGCGATAAAGGCCGGGATTGGGCCGCCGCTTTGGCCGCTCAGGTCACCCAAATCCTAGAGGAGCGTTTCGCATCAAGCCCGCAGCCGCCAGGGGTGGAGCAAATCCAGGACATCGTCGAAGAAGTGCTCATCAAGGATGGCCAGGTGCGCATCGCCAAAGCATATATCCTCTACCGCGAAAAGCGTTCGCAAGCACGCCAGGCCAGCCAATTGCTCGCGGAGAGCATGAAATTGGTGGACGATTACCTGGAAAGGATTGACTGGCGCGTTAATGAGAACGCCAATATGAACTATTCCCTGCAAGGCTTGAACTTCTACGTTGCCTCCTCGATCTCCGCGCGTTATTGGCTGAACAAGGTCTATCCCCCCGAGGTGCAGAACGCGCATGTACGGGGCGATTTCCACATCCATGACCTGGGGATGCTTTCCGCCTACTGTTGCGGTTGGGATTTGCAGGACCTCTTGCTCAGAGGCTTCGGGGGCGTGCCGGCCAAGGTGGAAAGCAAGCCTCCTAAACATCTCCGCACAGCGCTCGGACAAATCGTCAACTTTTTCTATACCTTGCAGGGAGAGTCCGCCGGCGCGCAGGCGCTATCCAATTTCGACACTTTACTTGCACCCTTCATTCGCTACGATGGCCTGAGCTACGAAGGGATCAAGCAGGCCATGCAAGAGTTCGTGTTCAACATCAATGTGCCCACGCGCGTCGGCTTCCAGACCCCTTTCACCAACCTCACCATGGATCTGACGCCACCCGGCGCCCTGCGTGACCAGCCGGCCATCATCGGCGGCAGATACATGGACGCCACTTACGGCGACTTTCAGCACGAGATGGACCTCATCAATCGCGCCTTTGCCGAGGTGATGTTGGAGGGGGATGCCAGAGGGCGCATCTTCACCTTCCCCATCCCCACCTATAATATCACCAGGGATTTTGACTGGGATAATCCCGCCTTGGAGCCGGTGTGGCGCATGACCGCCCGCTATGGCATTCCCTATTTCGCCAATTTCGTCAACAGCGACATGAAGCCGGAAGACGCGCGATCCATGTGCTGCCGTCTCCGCCTGGACAACCGTGAACTGCGTCGTCGCGGCGGGGGGCTTTTCGGCGCCAATCCCCTGACCGGCAGCGTAGGCGTGGTGACCATCAATATGCCGCGCATCGGGTACCTCGCACAAAGCGAAGATGATTTCTTCCGGCGGCTGGAGGCGGCCATGCGCGTCGCCAAGACCGGCCTGGAGATCAAGCGTAAAGTCCTGGAACGATTCACCGCTGAGGGACTGTACCCCTATTGCCACCATTATTTGGACATGGTCTATGCCAGCCAGAAGGCGTATTGGGCCAACCATTTCTCGACCATCGGCTTGAACGGCATGAATGAATGCTGCCAGAATTTCCTCGGTGTGGGCATCGTGCACCCGGAAGGGAAGGCTTTCGCCATTCAGGTCTTGCTGTTCATGCGCGAGACGCTGCGCCGCTTCCAGGAGGAGACGGGCCAGCTCTACAACCTGGAGGCAACGCCTGCAGAGAGTGCGTCCTATCGCCTGGCCAAGGCGGACAAAGCGCGCTATCCGGCCATTGTGACCGCCGGTTCCGCCGAGGCGCCCTATTACACCAACTCAACGCACCTTCCGGTCGGGGAGACCGACGACCTTTTCGCGGCACTGGAACACCAGGACGATTTGCAGGTGCTCTATACGGGAGGAACCGTCCTGCACGCTTTCCTGGGCGAATGCATTGACGATTGGCGGCAGGCACGGCTGCTTGTGCAGCGCATCGCCCATCGCTATCGCTTGCCTTACTATACGCTCACGCCCACTTTCAGTATCTGCCCGGTGCACGGGTATATCCCCGGCGAGCACCAATACTGCCCATACGAGCACACTGAAGAGGAATTGGAGCGCTTCGGCGTGGCAGCGTAGCCCGCCACACTATAGACCGCCTGGGACATAATGTGGTTTGGCGGGTCATCACCAAACAAAGGGAGTTATGACTCATGGAAGAGAAAAAACGGGTTCCTTGCGAGGTGTATTCGCGTATCGTGGGTTACTTCCGTCCGGTACGGAATTGGAATAAGGGGAAACGCCAGGAGTTCATAGAACGCAAGGTCTACAAGATGCCTCGAGAAGAGAGCGAAGAAACAGCAGTTCATGTGGATCAAAGGGCTGGTTAGGAACTCGCTGATTGATTATCCTGGCAAGCTCGCCGCCGTCCTGTTCAGCGGCGGGTGCAATTTCCGCTGCCCCTATTGCCAAAACTCCCAGCTTGTCTTGTGCCCACAAGAGCTGCCGGATACCCCTCCAGAGGAGGTGTTATCATTCCTGGCCGAGCGGCGAGGGTTCCTCGACGGCCTGGTGCTCAGCGGCGGCGAGCCGACCTTGCAGCCTGACCTGGGTGACTTTGCTTGGCAAGTCAAAAGGCTGGGACTGGCCGTTAAACTGGACACCAACGGTTACCGACCCGACGTGCTGCGCGATCTACTGTCCCGCGGCTGCCTGGACATGATTGCTATGGATGTGAAAGCTACGATCAAGAGTTACTCCCTCGCCGCTGGCATCCCCGTGGACTTGAGCCTCATCGAGGAAAGCCTCGCTCTGCTCCTTTCTTCTGGCATCGCTTACGAACTGCGCACTACCGTCGTCCCTGGCATCATCGGCCCGCAGGATGTGGATGATCTATCCGCCTGGCTCCGGAGAGCCAAACGATACGTCTTGCAGCAGTTCCGGCCACAGGAGGCGCTGCATCCTGCATGGCGTCAGGTCGTGCCTTATACCACCCAGGCCCTTCTAACGATGGCTGAGCGCCTGTGCGCGGCGGGGATACCGACGGAGGTGAGAGGCATTTGAAGGCGCCGCACTCTAATTGGCAACAACTCTAATACTGTACCCGTCGTCCCAACAGATGACTAATCACGCTTTCCAGTATCAAGAGCACGAGTGCGAAAAGCAAGTCTACGGCGACGGTCAGGGTGAAAGCATAGGCGAGATAGCTGACTCCAGATAGTATCCCCCTGGCCACCCCCTGCGAGATTTGGGATGGCACGCCGGTGACCAGGAGGAGAATGGCGATAGCCCCGCAATAGAGCAGCACCGGCCCCCACGTCTGGCGGTCGCTTTTGCTGGGCAGCATGGCATTGCTGATGGCAAAAATCAGATAGAGCCACAAAAACGCATCGGGGCCGCGAAAGTAGGCCAGCAACTCGTCCAACGATGAGGGGGAACTCAGAGGCGCGATGCGAAGCCCAAATCTCGCACAGAGCAGCACGGCCATGCTCCCCGTAACGAGTGGCGCCAGGCCGATCAAGCTGTGGCGGACAGGATCCGCCGGTCCAATCTGTATCGAACCGTAGTGAATTTGCCGCGCCCCTTTCTTCTTGGGTAGGAGCGAGACCCCCCTAGTACGCACGCCGAGCAGTTGCGCCGACGTCCAATGGCTCACTTCGTGCAAGACGATGCCGGGCAAAAGGAACAGGAAATTGCCATACATCACGACTTCGGGATTGCCGGTGAGAAGCAGGATAAAGCCCTGCAAATGCCGGTTGATCCAGCGCTCCAGGATGACCAGGGCGATCAGCGAGGAAACCAGCCACGCCAGTGGCATCCACGGGCTGTAGATGGGCGGCACCTGGGAGGTGCTGGTCATCTGAGTCTCTTAGCCTGGGCGGAGAGGCGAACGATCTCGACGAATTCGCTACCTTTGAGGCTGGCCCCGCCCACTAGAGCACCATCAATCTCCGGCTGGCCCATGAATTCCACGATGTTACTGGCCGTGACGCTTCCGCCGTACTGGATGCGAAGCGTCTGGGCGGCGGCTTTGTCGTAGAGCTTCGCCACAGTCTCCCGCACCGCTTTGCCGATGATGGCGTTAGCCCCTGTGCCGGTGGCGGGTTTGCCGGTGCCGATGGCCCAGATCGGCTCATAGGCGATCACCAGCCCCCTGACCTGCTCCACAGTCAGGCCAGCCAGCGCACCACGGATTTGTGAGGAAACGAAAGCCTCGGTCTGCCCCGCCTCATTTTGCGCCAGGTTCTCTCCCACGCACACGATCGGGCGCAGGCCATGTGCCAAAGCCGCCTTGATCTTGCGGTTGACCGATTCGTCCGTCTCGCCGAAATACTGCCGCCGTTCCGAGTGTCCGATGATCACATACTCGCAGAGGCCCTGCAGCATCACAGGGGAGATTTCGCCGGTGTAAGCTCCTTTCGCCTCCCAGAAAAGGTTCTGGGCGCCAAGTTTGACCGAGGTAGGCTTGAGCAGCGGCGCGACGGAGGTCAAAGCAACGAAGGGCGGGCAGAGCACCCTCTCCACGCCTTTGACCGCCTCCAGCCCCGGCAGCATTTCCTTCACCAGCGCTTCGGCCTCAGCCACCGTTTTGTTCATCTTCCAGTTTCCAGCAATGACAGGTACGCGCATTCTCAACCCCTCTTTCCCGGTTTTCTGTTTTACTGACGCCCGCGCAGGCGATTCAACTGTGTCTCCGCATTCTGTCGCAGGGTTTGATCTGCGCCGCTGTAGCGCATAGCGGCTTCATAAGCCGTGATCGCTTTGTCCCTATCTCCCTTTTTCTCGCAAGCCAGGCCGAGCAAGAAATGGGCAAAGGCATACTCCGGGCGCCGCAGGAGGGCTTGTTGGGTCAAAGCTAGGGCTTCATCCACTCGATCCTGGGCGATGTAAATCAGGGCGAGAGCGGACATCAACTCCGGCGCGGACGCGGACACAAAATCTGCGCCCACGTTTTCCTCAGAACAGAAGCGCAGGGCCTCTTCATACTCTCGTGCGGCCAACTCGAGCTTGCCCTGGCGCTGGCAGACGGAGGCCAGGGCGGCACGGAGCAGAACCTCGTCCTGCAAAGAGCGCGCCGTGTCCATGGCGAGAGCCTGGCGATAGGCTGCTTCCGCTTTGTCCAGTTGGCCGCTGCGATCATAGAGCAACGCCAGGGAAAGCCGTATTCCGGCATCCCTCGGCCTGAGCTTGACGGCCTGCTGATAAGCCGTCTCCGCCTGCTCGAATTGTTTCAACTCCCGGTAGGCATCGCCCAATCCGACCAAAGCATTTATTGCCTCAGGAGCAAGCGTCAGAGCTTGCCTATACGCAGCGATGGCCAACTCGTACCTCGCCTGTTGCAGATAGACATTCGCCAAGCCAAGATAAGGCTCGGCGCTGTTCGGCTGCAAAGAGCGGGCGACCTCAAAGGCACGAATCGCTTCATCCCATTGGCGAGCCAGATAGCACAACGTGCCCAGAGCGAGCTGCGCCGAAGCATCGCCGGGATGGATAGCCAGCCCTCTCCGCAGCAGTTGCCGCGCCAGATCATATTTCCCCTGGGCGAAATAGAACTGCCCCAGGGCCAGATAGGCCCCCCCTTCGCAAGGGGCCAACTCTATCGCCTTCTGATAACTGGCCTCCGCGGCCTGAAGTTGCCCCATCTCCCGATAGAGATCGGCCAGCGCAGCATGGATTCTAGCATGCTCAGGATTTATGTCAAGAGCTTTTTGGTAGGCAGCGGCTGCCCGCTCTATCTGGCCCTGCTGTCTGTAGGCATCTGCCAGACGGCAATACGTTTCGGCGTTATCCGGCTCCTGTTCCAAGGACACCTGGTACGCTTCCAGGGATCGCTCCGGCGATCCCTGGTAACGGTAAGCGAGGCCCAATTCAGCCCAAACTGCTGCAGGCACGGTGCTTACGTCGGACATAGCTCTCTGCCCGGCATCCAGGGCGGCGCGAAAAGCAGCCTGGGCTTCGGCCACGTTGCCCAAAGCGTGGTGCACCTGGCCCAACTTGTTCCAAAGAGCAAGGCGGTCTTGCTCATACCGGAGGGCGGCGGTATAGGCAGCCACCGCCTCGTTCCACCTTTTCTCCAGCATAGAAAGATCGCCCAGCAACTCGTATCCGCGCGGCTCCTCAGGCCGCAAGGCAACGGCAGCCTGGGCTTCTTTCCAGGCTAACCCGCGCCCGCCCTCAGGGTCGCACCACTCCATATAAACAAGGGCCAGGTTATAGTGAGCGGCGAAGAGACTGGGGTCAAGCCTGGTCGCCTCCTGCAAATGCGCAACAGCGCCCGATATGCTCTGCTGCGACGTATCCTGGCGCCCTGCCAACAAGAGGAGAGCTTGATAAACATGGATGACGGCTTGCTCGTGAGGTGCCTCGCCTGGTGAAGCCAGCGCCAGGGTATGATCCCAGCTTTCGGCAGCCTCGCGGCTCTGCCCCAGGGCAAAGTACAGCCATCCCTCGATCATGCGAGCAAAAAGATCCGCCTGCTTCCCCTGCACGCTCTGCGCCAGTCGTTCAGGTTCCGCCAGCGGCATGCCTGCGACGCGCACGGGGAGAGGGGAGCGAAGGAACTCGCAGGAAAGCTCCATGCCCGTCTCGCTCGCGCGACCCCAGACCAATAGAGAAGCTTTCTGACTATCTCCCTCGGCTCTGGCCTGCGCGGCGCTGGTAAGAGCTTGCCGAACACGACGCACAGCGATGGCATTCGCCGGCAGACGTCGGCGGTACCCATCAAGTTCGCGGTAAATCCAGTCGCCCCAATTCCTCTCTCCATCCCTGGCCGACGCGACCAGGACCACCACATCGGGTCGCGGCAACATCCGTTCACGGACGAACCAAACGGAGCCAGCCAGGATGGCAGCAAACAGGACAAGGGCCGACAACAGCAGGGTCTTTGCCCTCAGCCCACGGCGCGACGACTCGTTTTGTGCTTTTCCCCCCACGATACCTTTCACTTCCTGGCGTATACGCAAACAAAAGCACGCCCATAGTAGTCACAGGCTTTATGCCTGCGCATAGAACGCACCCATGAGGGGTGCAACTACTGCTCCAATATCACGTCGAAAGTGAGATAAGCCAACACCAGGGCGACCAGGTCGTAGCCTGCCATCAACTGTACCCAGCCCCTGATCTCGCTCCAGCCTCCACCATCCAGGATTAGCCCGGTTGCTTTGACAGCGGCAATCAAAACCGGCACGGCCAGGGGAAAGAGAAGGACGGGCAACAGAACTTCCCTGGCGCGCGTGTTGACGGTCATGGCGGCGAGCAACGTGCCTGTGGCCACAAAGCCGATGGTCCCCAATAGGGTGACCGGGGCCAGCAAGGGATGAGCCAATGACACATTGAACAGGGCCACGAAGAGCGGCAGTAGAACCACTTCCATCAGGCTCATGATCGCCAGGTTGGCCAGCATCTTGCCCAGGTAAATCGTCCCCCGCTCCGCTGGACTGAGCATCAAGCCCTCCAAGGCCCCCTGCTCTTGA
>CAYPON010000003.1:14594-36734 GCA_964412315.1 uncultured Anaerolineae bacterium
AGTGAACCCCACCCAGAGCACACCGGGAGCCACTTCGCGGACATTTCCCAGCCGTAACTCGAAACCGAAATTAAAGATCACCAGGGTGATCAGGGCAAAGAGCAGCATCGTACTGAGCGACTCCTTCGCGCGAATCTCGATGACCAGATCCCTCCAGATGATCGCCCCGATCTGCCGCACTGAGTTCATAGGGAAACTCCTGTAGCATAGCGGTCATAGAGGGCCTGGATTTGCCATCCCTCACGTGCCGCCGCTTCGCAACTCGCCTCATAAACGACGCGCCCGGCGCGAAGGATCATCAACCGGTCACACCCCCGCGCGCCACGCTCCAGGTCGTGCGATGTATAGATGACCGTCTTGCCTTGCGTCGTCCATTCCTTGAGCAGCGTTCCCAAAATGGCCACTGCCTGCGCATCCAATCCGGTATAAGGCTCGTCCAGGAGAAAGAGGATAGGCTCATGCAGGAAAGCGCGAGCGACGGCAAGTCGCTGCTGCATGCCGCGCGAAAGCGCCCGCACCAGGGCCTGACGATAATCGAGCATGGCTACCCGCCCCAAAGCCTCCTCAACCCTGGCCCCCAGATTGGGGAGACCATACATCCGCCCATAGAACAGCAGGTTCTCTTCCACCGTCAGATCGTGGTGCAGAAGAGTGCGATGGGTCACCAGGCCGATGTAGCGGCGAGCTTCCGCCCCCCGCGCGTACAGATCGCTGCCGAGAAAGTGGATCGTTCCCGCAGAGGGCCGGCTCAACATGGCCAGGACGCGCAGCAAAGTGGTCTTGCCCGCCCCATTGGGGCCGAAGATGACAAGTGATTCCCCCCGGCGCACCTGCAGATCCACACCTCGCAACGCATCCTGCCTGCCGAAGGACTTACACAACCCTCTCACTTCGAGAAGCCACTCTCGTGCCATCGCTATTCTGCACCTTTCGTATAATGAGCCTCTCGCCTGGGCAGAAAGGGATATGCCAGAGCTGACAGGACAGCTAGAGTGAGCAAGCCCAAGACAACCCAGTGCAGAGGAGAAGCGGGTGCTGCCGTCGCGCCACCGGCCAGTCTTCTTCCCACAGGTTGTTCACCGCCGGGCAATTGGCGCAGGGTCACCGTCAGTCCCGTGCCTCGCGTCAGTGAGTCTTTGGCCCAATGCTGATAGGCCCCAGCCTGTGTTTCGCGTCTGCCTTGCGGGCTAAGTTGACCGCTCTCTACTTGCACGCCCACATCAGCAACCAAAAGATTAAGCCCCTGGGTAGGATAGATGATCTCTTTGCGCAGCTCATATGCTGTGCCTGTATAGTTCAAGGAGTAAGAATAGACGTAAGGCCAGCGACCGGGCGACATCGGCCTCGTATCTACGAATCCCTCCGGCGTGCGCCAGACGCTGTTCTCAGTATTGGGATCGGCAAAGCTCAGTTCGGTAGCTTCTTTGGGCAGAGAGAAGCGCAGGGTTGCCACCCGATTGTCCAAAGCAGGATCCTGGCGACCCACATAAGTCCGCTTGCCCTTGTTCTCGACGAACAGGATTTCCTGCACGAGAATCTTGCCCCCCGAAAAAGTGACCAACAGATGGGCCGGTTGCACAACGATCTCGCTATCCTCATCCGTCTTCTCATACACGAGCAAGTCTAGCGAAACTGTGGGCGTTATTGGAGTGAGGATAACCCAATCGCTGTAGTAGGAAACACCCACGTAATCGGTTGCCACCAAGTAGCGCACACCCTTGTCGGAACGCGCCTCCTTGTTGAGGGCGAGATTCTGGAAGGTGAAACGGCCCTGGGCATCGGTAGCAGTCTGTTGCAAGATTTGCTCCTCTTGCCCCTGATAAGCGTAAAGCGTAACCGATTGCGAAGGGAGGGCGTTGGGAGGGACGTCCGTGTCGTTCAACACCCGACCCTCTATCGTTCCCCCCTCCACTTGCACACGCGAAAAGAGAACGAGGAAGGCTAACGTGCCGATGATGGCAGTTCTCCTGATCACTCCTCCTCCCCCTTCTCATCAAGCGACACCTTCGGGGCTATTCTCCTGGCCGAAGGTGACAGCACGGCGATGCCCGTGCCGAGGAGCAACATAAATCCGCCTATCCAAATCCAAATCACCAGCGGGTTCAACAGCACCTGGAAACTGGCCTTGCCATTTTCATCTAGCCCACCCAAGATAAGGTAAACATCCTCCAGCAGATTGCTATGTATAGCCACTTCGGTGACCCATTGGTTCGTGCTCCAATGGAGGTTCTTTTCCGGCGTCAGGTAAGCGATACGTCGGCTATCCCTGGATAGCTCGACGACGGCGGCGTTGCGCAGCTTGGCTGGTGTTCTGGCCTGGATCGCGCGAAGGTAGGTCAAAACATAGCCTTTGAGAGGTGCGCTCTCCCCCTCCCTCAGATTGATGAACTGCTCGCTCTTGCAGGTAGAGGAGCCGGTCACGCCTACAGCGATCAGCACCAGCCCCAGGTGGACAATATGCGCCCCATAGCGGCGACGGCTTTCCTGGAAGGCTCTGGCCAGGCTTTGCAAGTAAGAGGCCCCCGTCCTTCGCCGCCGAGCCAGCCCATCACGCAAAAACTGTGCCAGGATGAGGAGAAAGATTAGGGCGCAGAGACCATAGGAGAGCAGGGCAAAGGGGTGCCGCACGCCCAGGGCAAAAAGCACTCCTATCAAAAGGAGAGCCAAGAGCAAAGGCAGGCCCAGACGGCGATAGAGACGAGAGGAGAGCGTGTCCCCCCAACTCAGAAGCGGGCAAATCCCTAGGAGGGCGAACAGGGCAACGAACAGAGGAGCGGACACACGGATATAGAAGGATGCATCCAGAACGACTGTCGTGCCGCGAAGCGCCTCCGAAAGGGTGGGAAGGATCGTGCCCAGCAGGATAACCAGGGCCATCCCCAGCAAAAGCAGATTAACGAGGAAGAAGCTCGCCTCCCGCGAGAGCAGGTTAGTGACCTCATATTCGCTCGCATATGCGGCGCGACGCCGATAGAGCAGGGCGCCAACCAGGATAGCGAGAGCCGCCATGAAAGCCAGGAATAGATAGCCGATGGAGGAACGCCCGAAGGCGTGCACCGACTGGATGACGCCGCTGCGGGTGACAAAGGTGGCGAAAAGGCAAAGCAGAAAGGTCATGGCCGTCAACAGGAGCATCCACAGTCTGTACATGCCACGGCGCTCCTGGGCGATGGCTGTATGGAGCAACGCCGTCCCTGTGAGCCAGGGGACGAGAGACGAGTTCTCCACGGGGTCCCACCCCCAATAGCCACCCCATCCTAGCTCCAGATAAGCCCACCAGGCACCCAATAGTATCCCTGCGCCCAGGAAAAGCCAGCCATAAAGGTTCCACCGCCGCAGCGCGGCCCAAAAGCTGGCATCCAGCTCCCCGGAAACCAGGCCAGCCACCACGAGCGCGAAGGGCACGCTGTAGAGCGCATAACCCATAAAGACCACAGGAGGATGTATGATCATCCAAAAGTTCTGCAGCAAGGGATTCATGCCCAAACCCTCAACAGGGCGATAGTTCAAGACCGCGAAAGGGTTGCTCTGTGTGACCAACAAAAAGGCCAGGAACGCTTCCAGGCCGGCGATGACCGCTAGAAGATAGGACCAAGTGCTCTCGCCCCAAACTCGGGGGCGCAAGGCGATCAACCCGGCCAGGAGCGCGAGCAGCCAGAACCAAAGAAGAAGGGAACCCTCCTGGCCTGCCCAGAAAGCGGACAAGGTGTAAACCAGGGGCTGGTAACTACCAACGTGATCGTAGACATAGCGCACGCTCAAATCGCGGACCACGAGCAAATAGAACAGGCAGAGAGCCGTCAATGTGACAAGCGCAGCGATGGAGAGCATGGCATTGCGGGCACTCTGCTGCCAGGCCGATTGTCCCTGCCTGCCTCCCCAAATAAACGAAAAAGTGGCGTAAAGCGAGACAAAAAGTGACAATAGGAGGGATCCATAGCCGATGTGAGTCATAGAGTTCCTGCATTATCGCGCTGCGGTAGCCGTAGCAGCCGCCTCATACTTGGAAGGGCATTTCAAATAGAGGTCTCGTGCCTCAAACACGCCGCTGGCCGCCAGCTTGCCTTCCACGATGGCTGTCGCTTCGTCGCGTAGCATATCCGGTCTCATGCCGCGGTAGACGACGGCCAACTGTTCCGGCCCATCCACCAGGGTAAACTGCAGAAGCATCTTGTCGGCGTCCCACTGAATCGAATCGCCATCCACGGCCCCCGAGACGCGCACGCCCTGCCCGGCGGAGTAGCTGCCACTTTTCAATTCAGCGATGGTCAGATAATACACCTGTGCACCGCCCAGGTTGGCGATGACCAGGTAAACGATGACCGCCACGACGATCAAGGCCCCGATCAGCACCCTGATCCGACGGCGGCGCGAGGCAAAAGTCAATTGGGGCGAAGCGACCTCCATCCTGGCTAAGGCTCCTTTAATAGTCTGGAGACGACCTGCTCGATGTAGCTTTGCGACATGGTGCCGATCCTGACCTCGCGGATCACCCCGCGCCGATCCAGGAAAAAGCTGGTAGGGATGCTGAAGCAATCGTACTGTCGCGCCACTGCCAGGTTGCTATCCAACAACACAGGGAAATTCATGTCGAACTGTTTGACGAACCTGGAAACTGCACTGGATGTTTCCCCGATGTCTATCGCCAAAACGACAAAGTCCTGCTCCTTATACTTGTTATAGACCGTCCGGATATCAGGGATTTCCACGCGACAGGGACCGCACCAGGTGGCCCAGAAATTCAGCAAGACGATCTTGCCCCGGAACTCGCTCAGTTCCCTTTGCTGTCCTTCCAGGTTCTTGAGCTTGAAATCAGGCGCTAGATGGTTTATCTCCGGCCCCACAGGCAGGGAGGGCTGAGCGACAGGCACATTTTGAAAAGGGGACGCCTTTAGCAAAGTAGTTGGAGTTGGCGTCCCGGGCAAGCCTGATGTCGGCGTAAGAGCCTGCATGGCCGCGATAGTGGCCGGATTCCTGGCGCTCATTACGGTGGGCGTGGCAGCAGGTTGCGGACTGGAATCGCGTGTAGCCCACAACACCCCGCCCATAGCCAAAAGGATAACCACGGCCGTCAAAAGTATGAGGTTTAACCGTTTACCCCTGGATCGAGCCTCTCGCCGTCGTTTTCTCCTCCTGTCAGCCACCATAAGGTTACAGTTCCCCCTCGCTTTTTAGCCGCGAAAGCTCCTTGCGCATACAACGATCCATGACAACCAGCAGCCCCGCTGCCCTGGCGCGCTCGGTTACCACCTCGTTGATCACGCCTTCCTGCATCCAGACTGCGGGTATCTTTTTGGCAATCGCTCCTCCGCAGTCTCGGACAGCTTAGAGGCAGCGGAAATTTCAGTGACCGGCACTCTGAGCAGTTCCTCGATCTTGGCGCGGCTGGCGGCGAAACCGAGCAGCACTTGATCGCCAATGATGATCGTCGGCGTAGCCATCCGCCCGACCACCTCTTTTAATTCCTTCAAGGCCGCCGGATCAGCGGTAACATCACGTTCGATATATTCTATACCTCTTTGGGCGAAAAAACCTTTCGCCGCGCGACAATCCGCTCAGGTGGGCTGGGAATAAATGATCACTCTGGCGCCCATTCTCATCTCTCCAATAGCCTCTTCTACGCTCCTGCTTGTGCCCCGTAACTATAATACTTAATCCCGCCACGGTCAAACAAGGCCGTGGCGGGATCAGAGTAGCAGCTCCAAGCCGACCCGCAGATGACGCAGATCCACGCCGATGTCAAATCTGCGCCATCTGTGTCACGTTACAGCCAAAAGCTGATAGGGTTTTTACCCCCAAAATCTCATATGGGTGATAAATCACTAGAACTCCGTCACTCCCGTGAAATGAAAATCGCGGACCTTCAGCGCAGGCACACAGATCGCACCCATGAAATCTGACGCGACCTGCGCTGTACTCCCGATCATCTCCACATTGGAAAGCGCGTCTAACATGCTCTGCGTGAAGCGCAGATTCTTAACAGCGCGGGTCAGTTGGCCGTTCTCGATGAGGAAAGTGCCATCTCTGGTCATCCCTGTGAGGATCACCTTCAGTGGGTGCACAGGGCGCACATAGTGGAAGCGCGTGACCCAGAGGCCCTTTTGCGTGCTTTTCAGCATCTCTTCCTTGCTACTACTCCCAACGCTCATGAACAGGTTACTGGCGAATGGGCCAAAGGTGTTCGGGGCAGGTAGGGAGTGTCCTGTGGACTTTTTCCCCTCCCGCTGGGCGGTGTAAGAATCGTAGACGACAGCGTTGGCGATGCCATTCTTGACGATCTCGACGCATTGCTTCGGCACGCCCTCAAAGTCAAAGGGCATGGGCAATCCTGTGGCATCCAGACCATCGTCCGTGATTGAGATGCGCGCGTCCACGATCTGCTGACCCAGTTTGCCAGCCATAAAGCTGCGGCCTTCTTGCACGGCCAGCGCGCTAAAGCCGAGATAACTCATATAGCCCACGATCTCCGTTATAGCGTATTCTTCGAGGATCACTGTATAGGTGCCTGGCTCGATCCCAACAGGTTTGCGGCTGCTCAAGGCTTTGTCCATCGCTTCACGCCCTGCCTGATCTGCGTCTATCTTCCCCACATCCCAGGCGGTGCGGCTGGCGTAGCCAGAGCTATCCTCCCCCATGATGACCGTGTTCAAATCGGCCAAGGTGCTGGGATAGTAGGCAAAGAGGCCCAAGGAATTGGCGATGGCCACTTCCCTCCGCGCCGTTGTGAAAGCGCCGGAAGCGATGAGGCCCTCACTTTGCGCACGTTTGCAGATCAAGCCGACGGTGCAAGCGCGCTCCTTCGGCGAGAAAGAAGCGGTCCTCTCGGAGAAGGAAACGACAGAGCTGACAGTGGAAGGCCCCGGCAAAGATTGAAAATCCAGCCTCTCCGGCTGGAAACGGACCACCATCTGGGCGGACTCGACCACTTTTCTCAGCCCATCGCCGCTGAGGTCATTGGTCGAAGCCACCCCGACCCTCTTACCGACAATCACCCTGACCCTCAGTTCGGCGTTGCTTTCCGATACGTTTTGATGTATGTAGGAATTAGCAAAGCGAGTCAAATGACTATCCCTGCCGGTAAAAATGACCTCTGTCTGATCCGCTTTCGATAGAGATAGCACCTGTTCCAGGATGGTGCGAATCTCTTTTTCGCCGCGCATACTGCTCCTTTCGCCTTGTTGCTATGCGATTTCCCAACTATCAACAATGTGGCGTTGTATGATAACTTGGCCGGAGCCGTCGGCGAGATTGAGGGCCAGCGCTCCCAGGTCGAACCACTGCAACGTTCCCTCCAGCCGCTCGCCGGTGCGCAAGAAGAGCCTGGCCTTCTGGCCTTTCTTGCTCGCCTCGTCGAGGAATTCGGAGAGCTTTTTGCGAGAGAGCTTGCGGCGCCACAACAGATCCTCCACTGGCACGCCATAATAATCCGCCAGCTTCGCCACAAGCTCATCGCTGCCGACCTCGCGGTAGCGTTGTTCGATTTCATTGATCGGCCATGGGGTGGGGATGCCGACGGCTTTGGCGATATCCGCCGTAGACTCGCCGCCGTGCATGGCGCGCAGATACCGCATATAGTCGCCTAAACTCATACGCTCTGCCCTTCCTTCTCCACCGGACGGTAATAGGCGATAGCTAGCTTATTGAGGGTCACTTCGCCCTGGTCGGTCTTGATCGTGATGTTGTAGGGGCCAAAGCCGACGATCTGCCCGGTCATTTTAGTCCCGTTGAACAGGGTGAATGCCACAGTGGCTGCGCCTTGCTGCTGCTTTTGCAGGTATTCTAACTCAAAGCTATCCACCGATTCCGGCAGGTAAGGGCGGCGTTTCTTGGCCCTATGGGGATGTTCGGTAGCGATACGCTCCTGGAGTTGCTTTAGCGCACGGCTCGCTTCAGGCCGGGTCAACTCGGCCAGAGGTTTGCCGGTCTCCCTCTCCAGGTCGCTCTGACTCAACCCGAAACGCTCGGCCAACATAAGCAAATGCTTGACCTGGCTTTCACGAGCTGGCACTGGAGGCTTGGCCTCCTGGGCGGCCGGGCGAGGAGGCCTGGCAACCTTGGGGGGAGCGGAAGGCGCCAGTCGTTCCCCAGGCGAAGGGCGCTCACCGGGCGCAGGAGGCTCTCTAGGCGGACGACTGGGGCCGGCCGCCAGCTCCGGTGGTATAGGAGTCGAGAGAGGCTTAATGGCCGTAACATCCACGAACAGCGCCCTGGCCAGTTTCTCCAGGTTTTCCATGCTGATCGGCTTATTGCCTGCCTCGTATTCCTGAATGAGGCGAGCGGGAATGCCTGCTCTGCCGCTAAGCTGAGTGACCGTCATCTGTTTTCTCTGACGGATTCTCCACAAATCCTCCATTGGTCTTTCTCCCTCTGCAATGCGTGAAAACTATCGCACCAGGCCGACGCGCACGTTGCGAAAACGTGCCGGAGCGGTGCCGTGCCCTACGTGGGCGGTCTGGCCGGGCTGGCCCTTGCCACAATTGGCCGTGCCCCATAGCTTCCAGTACTTGGCTTTGCATATAGCGTCGCACGAAGCCCAAAACTGGGGCGTGATCCCCGTATAGGTCGCGTTTTTCAACATCTGTCCCAGCTCGCCCTTCTTGATCTCATAAGCGATCTCCGTGCCGAACTGAAAGTTGAGCCGCTTGTCGTCAATGCTCCAACTTTTGTTGGTCTCCATGTAGATGCCCTCGTCGGTGTCGGCGATCAGATCATCGAACTCCCATTCCCCTGGCTCCAGGTTGATGTTGGTCATACGGATGATAGGGATGCGATTCCAACCATCGGCGCGCATGGCCCCATTGCTGGCGAGGCTCAATTGGGTCGCGGTCTCCCTGGACGTCAGATAACCGACGAAAATCCCATTGCGCACAATCGGCGTCCTTTGTGCGGGAATCCCTTCGTCATCATAGCCGAAAGTTCCCAGGCCGCCTGGTATGGTAGCATCCGCCGTTATGTTAACCAGCTCCGAGCCATAGCGGAAGTTGCCCAGCTTCTCTGTGGTCAGGAAGCTGGTGCCGGCGTAACTCGCCTCTGTGCCAAAGACGCGGTCAAGCTCGATGGGATGTCCACAAGACTCGTGCACCTGCAAGGCAAGTTGGGTAGAGCCGATAACAATTGTGGTCACCATGCTGGGGCATTGGGGTACGCTGAGCAAGGCCACCGCTTCCTCGGCGATAGCGCGGGCATGGCCCGCCAGATCCAGTTCGGCCGCCAATTCGTAACCCCGCGTACCCTGATGCCGGCCAAAGGAGTTGGGATAGGATCGCTTTTGCACCTCCCCTTTGCCCACCGCAGTCGCTTCGATGCCCGCGCCGGTCTCGATGATCTCCTGTTGGATATAGCTCCCTTCGGTGCTGGCGAAAGTCTTGGTCTCGCGGATCGCTTCCAGGCTGCCCATGGCGACGGCGATCCCCGAGACAGCGCGCATCTCAGCATCAGCAGCCAGCAGAAGGGATAACTTGTCTTCCAGAGAGACCTGGAAGGGATCAGTAACGACGGGTGTGCGATAGGTCGCTATATGGACAGTTGGCGCCCCCAGATTCACATCGCGTGTCTTGACGAGCGAACTGGCGCGGGCGATTTGCACGGCCAGGGCCGTGATCCGGTCTATTTCGCGCGGCGTCAACTGCGAACTGCTGGCAAACCCCCACGCCCCATTCACGACGACGCGGACGCCGAAACCCTGATCCTCATCCTGCACGAGCCTAGCCACCTCGCCATTCCTGACGGAGACGGACTGGTTTTCTCGCCTCACGACGCGAATGTCAGCGTAGGTGGCTCCTTTTACCTGGGCCAGATTCAAGGCGCGATCCACCAATTCTTTCAAAGAGGGCCTCCTTTCGAAAACGCACAACAAGGTCACCAGGGTAATTGCATTTTCCAGGGGACCCAGTTTGTCATTCTGCGGCGCGTTTTTTGCGCCGCAGAATCTCCGCTCAGAATGCGATTGCCCAGACAAGGTTACTTGACGACAGAGTCTTTAAGGATAAAATATATGCAAAGCACAAATATCAGCAAATCCGGCTGCACTAATAATGACGCCGAAAAGAGGTGTTGGTTATGCCTATATATGAATACTTCTGCGAGACATGCCAGGACAAATTTGAGCTTTTGCGGCCCTTTAGCAAGGCCGATGCACCGGCCATCTGCCCCGCATGTCACAAAGAAAGCAGCCGCCGGCTCTTGTCTCGCTTTGCTTGTTTCAGCAAAGGAGATGGCGAAAATCAAGCGATCAGTGGCGCCGGCGGCTGTAGTTCCTGTGCATCCAGTTCCTGCGCGGGGTGCAAACGTTGAATGCAGAGACCTGACGGGTTTTTGAAAACCCGTCAGGTCTATTATTTGACAATCGTCGCATGGGTAAACCGATAGGGTCGGCGAAAAATCGGCAGGACAATGTCCCGCCGATTTCTTATGCTAACCTCCAGGTTGGGATAGCTGCTCTTCAGCAACTCAATGACTCCTCCTTTGCGGGCGCAGGCCTTTTGCAGGGTATCCGCGTCGCCAATGGCCTGAAACACATAAGGGCTTGTCACCGTCACGCCATCCACCGTTATCCTGCGCCCTTGCTCCCCAATGACGGACATGATGACCAACCGCTGCTCATTGAGGGCGATGGCCTCCGCGCCAGCGTTGCGTAGCTCGTTAATGATATCCTGCACGTCATAGGTCATGATCTCGCCAGCGAATTTCAGCTCTATGCCGGGGCCGGAGGTTTCTACCAACCCGTTCACAATCTTGAGGCGTGTAAGCTCGTCAACCAGCTTCTGTAGCGTGCCCTGGCGTTCGTCTTGCTGGAAGGCGCGCAACTGCTTTTCCAGTTCGCTTATCTCATTCCTCAACCTGCCGTTGCTCTCCACGAGATTGCTCATCATCACCGCCTGTTCCACGCTACTGAGCATGACTGGCGACCGGACGATCCTGGTGCGGGTGCGCCACTGAGCGGCGATAACCAGGCCTATGAGAAAACAGACCAGCGTGAGGATGATTTGGGGCCAACGAGTAGACATCCTTATGCCTTACTTTCAAGTCATCCATGGGCCAAGATCAGCTACCTGGCTTGCTGTACTTTACCGTAAAACCGCCGCGATAGGCTGGAACGATGGCCTCTTTTTCTTTCACGACCTTGAATTGCACCCCGTATGTTTTAACCCGCGCGCGCAACTCTTTCAAGTAAGCGGGATTGGCCAAGGCACGCTCTAGCTTGGTGGGGTCGCCGATGGCCAGGATCGTGTAGGGCGGGGCGAGTCGCGTGTCATTGACCATGATGGTGCTGCCAACGCAGTAAATAGAGGTGGTGCCCACAATCCGCTCCTCATTGACCGCTATCGCCTCCGCATCGGCTGCCCATAGAAAGTTCATAATATCCCGCAAGTCATATTCGTGGATGATATAAAAGTTGGGATCAACATTGGCTGGCAAATTGTCGCGATCGCTGTCGGCGAGGGTAACGCGAAGGCCAGGCCCCTTCAGGGCATACAAGCCCGCCGCCACTCTTTGCGCTTCGAGATCGGCGGTCAGGCCCTCCAAAAGCTTCGTATTGCTGGCGACGCGCTCCTGATGCTGTGCCAGTTCCTTGCGCAACTGATCAATGCTACTCTTGAGGTCTTTCTGTTCCTTTTCCAGGCGGATGATCGTAGCCGCCAGGTCTTCGCGAGTACGCATAAGGGTCGCGGGAGAGGCTTCCGGCACAACGTTCCATTGGGCAGCAAAAAAGAAGCCCAAGATCAAACCAGCGATGATCAGGGCCACGTTCCAGCCGATCCTTGTCTTCCAGAAACGCTGTTCTTTCATCATAGTTCGCCAAGAAACCCGTTCCCGTGAGAAAACGTGTTTCCGCGTGTGTCGCCACGCCGAGGGTTCGACAGGATGACGGGTCAACACTGGAGATTAGCGTGCGTCTGTGATGTGGATATCATAACTCTTGTAGTTGTTTGTCCAACGCGCTTCGCCGGAGGCGGGGCTTATGCCGATTTCCAGGCGGTACCGAGAGCGGTAAGGAACGGGCAAGAGGCTCCTGAAATACAGAACCTGGATCTGACCGGGGGAGAGGCTCTCGATGGCCTGAGTCTCCTGCTTGATCAGATCATCCCGCCCGCTTCCAAAAAGTTGGACAGTCACGAGCACACTGGTCTCCTTGCGATAACCCTTGTTCTCGACTGCTACATGCAATGTGATCTCTGCGGGGGCCGAGAGGGCACTCAGGGAACTCAAAGGTGGGTCGAAATCCACAGCCAGAATGGCAATGTCGTGTTCTTCTTTGATGGCTAATTCAGAGGTAGCCACCGCTGGTTTTTCCTGGGTGGCCAACTCAGTGATTGTCAGCACTTGTACCTCTGTCGGTGTTGCCGGGTGATCCACCACACTGACTTGCACACACCCCACCGAGACCAACGCCAGCAGAAACAAGGTTAAAGCGACGTTCAGGACTCCCCATCTGTGCCGATGTTTCACATAGCCTCCTGGGACTCGTTTTCCTGCGTTTCGCTTGCAGGCAACCCCCTGGTATAGCATTGTCCTAACCAGTTACATGATAAACCTGAAACTGCGAATTGTCAAATCGCCTACAGGCGTGTTTCATTTTCTCCACCTTGCGAAAGCCCTAGTCTCTCTCGGCACTCGATACAGCAAGAAGCCCTTTTCCCTGTCCGCCGATTCTGACTTATAATACGCCCCGGAGTGGTTGAGATCAAAGACACGAACCGTACCCCGCCTTTCCCCAACTGGCTCCTGCTGGCTATCCTGTTAGCCGGGGCCTTTCTGCGCTGCGCCGCCCTGGGCGCAATGGAGGACATGCTTCATTACGACGAAGCGTACAACGGCGTGGACGCGCTCTCATTGCTGCAGTATCCGCGGCTGACACCCTTCCTCCCCGGAAACTATGGGCGGGAGAGCGGCTGGTGCTATATCCTCACGCTCTTTATCGCCCTTTTCGGAGTGCGTCCCTTTTCGCTACGCCTGGCCGCTGCGCTGGTCTCAGTTCTGACCCTGGTCGCCTCCTACGCTCTGGGGAAAGAGCTTTTCGGACGGCGAGGGGCAACGTTGACCGCAGCGGCGCTGGCTGTCCTCTACTGGTCTGTGCACCTGAGCCACCTGGCCCTGCGCGCTAATCTCCTTCCGCTGGTGGGAACGCTGGCCTTTGCCGCTCTCCTTCATGCCCAGCGAACCAATGCGCTTCGCTGGTGGGTCATCGGCGGACTCTGCACGGGACTTTTGGGATACACTTATTACTCGGCCTATTTCTGGATACTCTATGCCTTTGTTCTCTTGGCCTGGTGGGCCGTCGGAGACCGAGAGAAACGGCGAGGCGCGGGACTGGCCCTCCTGATTGCCATGTTGGTGCTCCTGCCCATGGGGTCTTATGCCCTTTCCCACCGGGAGGTGTTGGCGCGGCCAGGGATGGTGGGAGTGTTCGGCCCGCGCGAAGTCTGGAACAACATGCTCCTCTGGGCGAGGGCCTGGTTCCAGCAAGGGGACCCCAACGCTGAGTTCAATCTGCCGGGCCGTCCGATCCTGGATCTCTGGCTAGGAATCCTGTTCCTGCTTGGCTTAGCCAGCCTGCCTTCTGTCACCAGGCGGCGATGGCACGGCCTATGGGTCGTCGGGCTGGCGCTTTGCGCAGTGCTGCCTTCCCTGCTCAGTGACCAGGTTCCCCACTTTTTGCGTGCTGTCGGTTTGACGATCCCTATCGCCCTGACCACCGGCGCGGGGGCTGGGGCTGTGGAGCGCGTCACGAGGCGATTGGCAGGCCGGGCTGTCGCTGCCCTCCTTCCGCTTGCACTGCTCACGATGTCCGGGATCGCCACCTACCGCGATTTTTATGGACGCTGGCTGAATCACCCTGAAGTGTTCATCTTTATGGAGAAACATATCTACCAGGCGATCACCTGGCTAGCTCGATCAGCCCCTGATAACCAGCCCGTCTACTTTTCTCCCTTTTCCCCTTCACATCCCGTCCTGATCTTTCGCAGCGCGCACCTAGCTCCACGGCGAGTGGGGGCTTTCGACAGCCATCAGTGTCTCGTGGTCTCGGATGGGCCAGCTAAGTATGTGTCCCTGACTATGTACGAGCCTGCCTTCCAACAGGCCCTGTCTCGGTGGGCTGATGTCTCCGTCTTGATGCAGGATCCTGAATCGGGGGGCGCGCCCCGCTACACGATCTATCAAGCTCTTCCCCGGACGAGTACACTCCTGGGAGAGGAACAGGACGCCATCATCTTTAGCGACACCCTACGGCTGAGCGCGCTCTCCCCGATCTCGCCCACTATCCAGGCCGGAAGTACGATTCCTGTCTGTCTTGGCGTGAAGGCTCTGCAGCCTCTGGATCGAACCTATGCCCTCTTTGTCCACCTATATGGCGATCCCACGCCTTACGAGGGCGGCCAGATGTGGAGCCAGGGGGATAGCTGGATCTGCGTCTCCTATCCCGCAACCTTCTGGAATCGGGACGAGACGATCATCCAAGAGCTGGCACTGCCCATCCCGGCGGACATGCCAACAGGGCGCTATATCATCGCCATCGGCGTGTACGAGGCCCCCAACGGCCCACGCCTGCCAATCACGGCTCCTAGCCCGCAAAAGTGGGACTATTATCCGTTGCAGAAAGTAGAAATTGTGGGAAAGCAAAGGTTAGGATACCACCGCCGCGAATCTCTCTGCGCTCCCGTTCCCTGCAGTGCGTTACTGCCTGATTTAGGGGAATCCCCCGGGAATTGACATTTTTCGTTTTCTATGGTATAATATACACGAATATCGTACCAGGGGGCGCAATGTCCGGCAAAGTAGATGAGCTTGATCGGCAGATTGTTGCCCTGTTGCAGCGGGATGGACGGATGTCCAATGTGGACATCGCTCGCGAGGTGGGGGTTACCGAGGCCACGATCCGTAAGCGGTTGGAGCGACTTCTGTCCCAAGGCACCATATGCATCGTGGCCATCCCGGATCATGTTCAATTGGGCTTTCCCGTCGAGACGATTATCTCCCTCCAGGTCGAACTGGGGAATCTGGAGCAAATTGTCCAGTCCCTGGCCGGTATGACGAATGTCCGCTCTGTGAAAATCACCACCGGGGAATACGATGTTATCTTCAACGCCTTTTTTGCCACGGACGACGAGCTGTACCAATTCCTTACGGAAAAGATCGCCACGATACCGGGAGTCCGCAAGACTGTAACCTCTCACGTTCTGCGGGAGACGAAGGACAGCTCTGAATGGTTGTTACCGCAAAAGAAACCGTCGCGCATTCTTGTCGTGGATGATGATCCCGATTTCGTGGAAGTTGTGCGCACCATCCTCGAGTCTAATGGCTATATCGTCAACAGCGCGGCCGATGGCCGGGAAACCCTGGAAAAAATGCGCCAGCACCCGCCCAATCTGGTGATCCTAGATGTGATGATGAGGGGCATCCTGGACAGTCTCGAAGCCAGCGAGGAGATACGCCGCGACAAGTGGTTGCAGCACGTGCCTATCCTTTATGCCGGCATGTTTCCCACCGATAGCTACGTGGCTGTTGACAATATCCTTTCCAAGCCTGTAGACCCGGCGCAGATATTGAGAGAAGTTCGCCGCTTGCTGCGCCAATGAGAATTTCGCATCACCGAGCGATGTGAGGGCAGCCAGACATGGGTTCCAAGGGCAGAGTCCTGGTGATTGATGATGACCGCGATTTTCTTGAGTACATCACGATCATCCTGGAGTCCAAAGGTTATGAGGTTTTCGGCACGGAAAGCGCTGAGGAGGGTCTGAACCTTGCGCGGCAGATCAAGCCCCACGTTGTCCTGGTTGATTGCATGATCTCCTATGTCCTGGATGGCCTGAACGTGCTGCGTACCATGCGATCCGACCCGGAACTTAGCCGGATACCGGTCGTCATGATCTCAGCCATCATCAGTGCGGATGAAAAAGGCCTGCTCTTGGCGGGTGAAAAACTGGAGCCTGACGCTTTCATTATCAAGCCAATCGAGCCAAGCTCATTATTACAGACAATCGAAAAGTTTGTCTCCGTTCCTGATTCGCTCTGAAACCACAGATGAACATGGATGAAAAAAACGTGCATTTGTGGTCAGGTTGATGATTTTAATCTTAAATCTAGGAGGGATCATGCCCGTAAGAACCAAGTTACCCGAGGATCCAGCGAAGCGCTCCATGCTGTTGACCGCTCTCTATATCGCCCAGGAACAGTATGGACACCTGAGCAAGGAGGCCATCGAGCGCGTCGCGCAGCGGCTGGGGGTGCTTCCCAAAGAGGTGTACAGCACAGCCAGCTTTTACACTCTCTACAATACGGAACGGCCAGCCCGCTACCACATCCAGGTTTGTGAGGGGCTTTCCTGTCACCTCAATGATGGTGCCGAGAGCCTCGTGGATCATATCCGATGCAAGCTCAAGCTGAAAGAGGAGCAGGCCAGGACAGAAGACGGCCGGTTTTCCCTGGAGACAGTGCAGTGTTTGGCTGCCTGCGACACTGCTCCCAATATCCGTATCAACGACGAACTGTACGGGCAGATGACGCCGGAAAAAACGGCCGCCCTGCTAGAGAAGCTCATGAAGGAGTGATAAGCATGTTCGAGAGGATACTCCTGCGCAATGTTGACACCATTGGCTCGGAGAAGATTGATGTCTACCTGGCCAGTGGCGGTTACCAGGCGCTGCGTAGAGCCTTGACGGAATGCAAACCAGCAGATCTCATCGAGATGGTGCAAAAGTCCGGCCTGCGCGGGCGCGGCGGCGCCGGCTTTCCGGCAGGCTTAAAGTGGGGTTTTATGCCTAAAAGTCCTGATGTGACGAAATATGTCTGCATCAACGCCGACGAAGGGGAACCCGGCACTTTCAAAGACCGCGAACTGATGGAAAAAGATCCCCATCAGGTTATCGAAGGTACGATCATCGCCAGTTACGCCGTTGATGCGCATCGTGCCTTTGTCTATATCCGAGGTGAGTTTTTCACTAGTGTCAAACGCTTGATCAAAGCGATTGCTGATGCTTACGAGCGAGGTTTCCTGGGGAAGGACATACTGGGTAGCGGCTTCGACCTCGACCTCTCCGTGCATCGGGGTGCTGGCGCATATATCTGCGGCGAGGAAACGGCGCTGCTCGAGTCCTTGGAAGGGAAACGGGGCGAGCCGCGCAAAAAGCCCCCTTATCCAGCCCAGGTTGGCCTTTTTCGACAGCCAACCCTCGTGCATAATGTGGAGACATTATGTAATGTGCCGCACATCGTGAATCGCGGCGCAGAGTGGTACGCCAACATTGGCACGCCGAAGAGCACGGGGCCCAAAATCTTCTGCGTGAGCGGGCATGTCAACCGGCCAGGGAACTATGAGCTACCCCTTGGCACCCCTCTGCGAGAGATCATCCATGATTACGCCGGCGGCCCCAAGAATGGCAAGCCGATCAAAGCGATCATTCCTGGTGGGTCTTCCACGCCTATGCTCACCCCTGCGCAGATAGATACCCCAATGGATTTCGAGTCCCTCATCGCCGCAGGCTCGATGTTGGGCACGGGGGCGATTATCGTCATCAACGAGGGCACTTGCATGGTAGATGTGGCGCGGCGCACGGCACGCTTTTTCGCCCACGAGTCCTGCGGGTATTGCACACCCTGCCGCGTAGGCACACATCACATGAGAGACATCTTACAGAGAATCGAAGAGGGCGGAGGGGAGGCGGGAGATATTGAGTTGCTGGAAAAGCTTTGCGATGGTATGCAAGGACGTACATTTTGCCCCCTGGGAGATGCTGCCGTTGCTCCGATGCGGAGCAGCCTCCAATTGTTCCGTACAGAATATGAGCAGCACATTTTGGAGAAAAAGTGCCCTGCGGCTTGAGAGCCTACAGAGGCTTCCGAAGTCTCGCAGGCTTCGGAAGCCTCCTTCCAAGCGCACGGGTTGATATCGCTGTTGACAAAACCGGTAGGAGGATAGAATATGGCCAGAATTCTCGTGGTAGATGACGATCCAGACTTTGTAGAATCCATGCGGCTCGTTTTGGAGCCTAATGGCTACGAGGTGACTAGCGCAGCCGACAGCGATGAGGGCTTGCGCAAATTGCAGGAAGAGCCGGTAGACCTCGTTATCCTCGACATCATCATGTCCACCGTGCTGGATGGCTTGAGGATGAGCCAGGAGATGCATGAGAACCAGGCTCTGCGAAAGATTCCTGTCTTGATGGTCACTTCCATTGCTAACACAGACTATGCGGCCCTTTTCCCGACAGATGAATATATCCACGTTGACGATTTCCTGTCCAAGCCTATCGCCCCCAATGTGCTGCTATCCCGGGTCAGGGCGCTGCTAGGTTAAGCAGTGCGGGCGAGGCATTCCACAATGAGGGAAAACTGATGGGCAAATTGAAAATCGGCGGTATCATGCAGAACGCCAACCTCTCCCAGGTTGGGGTGATGTCCATCCCTGACCGACCAGGGGTAGCTGGGGCTGCACTGAGAGCATTGGGACAGGCAGGGATCAATGTGCAATTCATCGTCCAATGCATTGATTTGCAGAACCGGGATCATATCATCTGCTGCGTGGCCAAAGAGGAAGGGAACAAGGCTGCTGCCGTGCTGGACAAGATCAAAGCTGAGCTTGGGGCACAAAGGGTCATCCATGTGCCAGACGTAGCTATCGTATCCATCTTTGGCCCGGACTTTCGTCAAATCCCTGGTATTGCGGGCACCATGTTCTCCGCCCTGGCCTCAGTCGGCATCAACATCCAGGCCATAAGCACCTCTATCTCGACCCTCTCTTGCGTTATCCAGGCCGACAAAACGGACGCGGCGATCCAAGCCCTAAGCGAGGCTTTTGAGCTGCCCTAATTTACCTGGAAGGCACGTTGCCTGGCGACATTCTGCCCCTGCCGTTGCCAATTGACTCAGTTGGGCGGCGCCGCGGGAATGGTGAAGGTGAACACACTCCCCTTGCCGACTTTCGACTCGACGCGGATCGTCCCTCCGTAGTTGTCCAGGATCGCCTTCACAATGGAAAGCCCCAGACCTGTCCCCATGCGCTCGAATTCCTTGGCCGCTTTGGTGCGATAAAAGTCCTGAAAGATCCTGTCTAAATCTTCCCGCGCGATGCCAATGCCGGTATCGCGCACGCTGCCCACCACGTTTCCCCCCTCGGCTTTCAGAGAAACCGTGACCCGTCCTCCGCGGGGAGTGTATTTGATAGCATTGCTGATCAAGTTATTCCATAGCTCCTTGATATGCTTGGGATTGGCACGGATTTTGGGGATACCTGACCCCACCAGGACATCGAAAATGATGTTTTTCCCTTCTGCCTGGGCGCGCATCATGTCTCCAGCCTCCCGCAGCGCCTCCACCACATCCACTTCGCTCATATCCACCTGTTTGGCCTCGTCCTTGAGCCTGGCCAATTCCAACAGATCGTTGATCAACGCTAATTGGTCTTGTGTCCGCCGTTCTGCCTTGGCGATGATCTCCATCAGGCGCTCCTGAGGGACGTAGCCATCCAGTATCAGCTTCAGGTAGCTCTGAATGGCTGCTACCGGTGCGCGCAGTTCGTGGGCCACCAGCAGCGTGAACTGGGACTTGAGTTGATCCAGCTTTTGCAGTTGGACCTTCTCCTGCTCCAGCCGCTTGGCCTCTTCCTCCGCCTGGCGCAGACGCCTGGCTTCCAGCGAAAGCCGCCTTTTCTCCAACCCCTGGTTCACTGCCAGAAGCAGGGTGTCCGTATCGAAGGGCTTGGAGAGAAAATCATAAGCTCCCCGCTTGATGGCCTGAATGGCCAGGTCTACCGTGGCATAGCCGGTGATGATAATGGTCACGATCTCCGGGTCGGCCTCGCGGATGGCATCCAGAACCTCCATACCAGGCATGCCTGGCATCATGATGTCCAAAAGAACCAGAGCGAAGGACCTCTCCTTGAGCTTCCGCAGCCCCTCCTCACCATTCTCAGCCACCTCGACTTGAAAATCCTGCGCAGCAAGGGCGCGGCGGCATCCCTCGCGGATGCCGAGTTCGTCATCAATCACCAATATCGCAGCTTGATCGGGCATGGTGTTTTCCCCTTCGCTATATGACAACTGGTAGCCGCACCTTTCATAGGTGCGCGATCCCAGGCATAAAGCCTGAGGCTGCACTTTGGTGGACGAAATCAACAAATGCGTGGCAGTTGCTCCCCAGCAAGCATGTCCACGATCCTCGATGTGCCAAGCAGAGTGCGCATAACCACACGAGCGGGGTGGCTCTCCACAACCCGCCCGATGATCGCTGTGTCTCGACCATAACGGTGAGCGCGCATCACCTGCGCGATACTCTCAGCCTGCTCCGGCGCGACAACGGCGACCAACTTGCCCTCATTGGCCACATAGAGCGGGTCCAATCCCAACATCTCGCAGACACCATGCACAGCCTGGCGGATGGGGAGGCGAGCTTCTTCGATCTCGATTCCCACGCACGATTGTCTCGCCAGCTCATTCAGAGTCGTGGCCAGGCCGCCTCGCGTCGGGTCACGGAGGGCATGGATCTCTCCGGCAGCGAGCATCTCCGCCACCAAGCCGTTGAGCGGCGCGCAGTCGCTTTCTAGTGTGGAAGAGAAAGCCAGGCCCTCGCGCTGGCTCATAATGGCGATGCCGTGATCCCCCAGCGTGCCGCTGACGATAACCACATCCCCAGGTCGCGCTCGATTCCCGGATATCTCCAGGCCGGCGGGCAGGAGGCCGATGCCCGCGGTGTTGATAAAGAGCTTATCCGCGCTGCCATGATTGACGACCTTCGTATCTCCCGCGACGATAGCGACCCCTGCCTCCCGCGACATGGCGGACATCGAGGCCACAATGCGCTCTAGATCAACCATAGGGAAGCCTTCTTCGATGATAAAACCTGCGCTGAGGTAGAGAGGCTTGGCCCCTACCATCGCCAGGTCATTCACTGTGCCGCACACGGCCAACTTGCCAATATCTCCGCCGGGGAAGAAGATCGGGCTGACCACATAAGAGTCCGTGGTGAAGGCTATCCTAGCTTCATCTTGCATGGCAAGTACAGCAGCGTCGTCAAGACGGAGCAGTGCCGGATGTGTGAAATGCTTGATGAATAATTGGGCAATCAAGTCATGGGTCAGGCTCCCCCCACTGCCGTGGGCCAGAAGGATCCTATGGCCGGCGACGCTATTGCTCCTCACCTGGCACCTCCCCATAGAGGTAATATGCGGCGCAAGCTCCCTCCGCCGAGACCATACACGGCCCGATGGGGTGCGCCGGCGTGCAAACCTGACGGAAGAGAGGACACCCCGGCGGCAGAAGCGTGCCTCTCAAAACGTCGCCGCAGCGACAACCCCTGTGCTCGCGTGCCGGGCCAGGGTCGAGAGCAAAGACGCGCGCCGCATCGCAATCCGCATACTCGGGCCTGAGGCGCAGCCCGCTGGCGGGAACGGTGCCCAGGCCGCGCCAATCGGCCTCGGCTACTTCAAAGACGCGGTTCATCATATCCTGGGCGACGCGATTCCCCTCCCTTTGCACGCTGCGGCCATAGGCATTGCAGACCTTAGCCCGTCCATCCTCCCCCATATCCACTAACACCCTGATTGCACTCAAGATATCCAGTGGCTCAAAGCCGGCGATGACGCAGGGCATGGCATACTCGCCAGGCAGAAACTCCCAGGCTTGCGCGCCGATGATCGTGGTTACATGCCCTGGGCCGATGATGCCGGAGAGGCTCACCTCACCCGCTTCCAGGATGGCGCGTGTGGCAGGAGGGGTGAGCTTGTGGGCGGAAAAGGCGTAATAGTTGCCTATTCCTTGCGCCTTGGCCTGCAAAACGGAAGCAGCCACGGTGGGCGCGGTGGTCTCGAAGCCGATGCCCAGGAAGACGACCGATTTTGCGGGGTTAGCTTTTGCGATTTCCAGGGCATCCAGGGTGGAATAGACGATCCGCACATCCGCTCCCTCCGAGCGGACTTGTTGCAGGCTCGCATAGCTTCCCGGCACCCGCAACATGTCGCCGAAAGTGGCGATGATCATCCCCGGTTGGCGGGCCAGGGCGATGGCATAGTCGAGATCGCGGTTGGCCGTAACGCAGACCGGACAGCCGGGGCCAGAGAGCATCTCTACTGTCGGCGGGAGCATCTGCCGGATGCCATAGCTGTCTCTTATACACATCTCCGAGCCCACGAGACCGTACTAGATCTCG
>CAYPON010000004.1:0-2079 GCA_964412315.1 uncultured Anaerolineae bacterium
TTCACCCTCACCCTGTCCCTCTCCCGACAAGGGAGAGGGGGCTTCACCCTCACCCCCGTCCCCTCTCCCTACGAGGGAGAGGGGTGGGGTGAAGGTCATTCGCCGCTTCCTGGCTGAGAACAGCAGCTATGTGCGAATCACGGTCAACACCTTCCTGTTCGGCTGGGGTGCCTGGCTGGTTGGTCCACTCTACATAATCTACTATCTGCGGCAACTCGGCGCGACCGATAGCTGGGTAGGCACATTGACGGCGGTAGCCAACTTTAGCGCGATGGTGGGCTATTATATCTGGCAAAAGCTGATCGGGCGTTGGGGTGAGAATCGCGTCCTCCGTCGGACGATCCCAACGGGGGGGATTTTCCCTTTTTTGGTGGCGGCATCTCGCACCTTGCCGCCCATCCTGGCGGCGGCTATGGTGGACGGCTTGCTGATGTCAGGCGTCAACCTGAGCCATTTTAACATCCTGCTCAAGGTTTGTCCGGCGGAGCGGCGGGCCAGCTATATCAGCTTTTATACGGTGATGATGAACGCGGGCGCCTTCGTTGCGCCCTTGCTCGGCGTCGCCCTGGCCGACCGCATCGGCATCAACCCTGTGCTCCTGATTGGAGGAGCCATCCGCACCCTGGGAGGGTTGCTCTTCTGGCTCTGGCCGGTGGGCAATACAGATGCGGCATCCAAAAAGCTCCCAGAAGAAGCTATCTGAGATTTGACAGAACCTGCTTTAGTCAATATAATGGCCAATAAAATAACCGATATTCAGGTCAAGAGGTGATGAATGCCGAGGACGATTTCTGCAAGCGAGGCCAAGACCCGCTTTGGCTCAATCATGAATTGGGCTGGCGAGAGCCAAGATGATGTTATTGTGGAAAGCTACGGCGAACCCAAGGTAGTCATTATCCCCTTTGGGGAGTACCAAAAGGTTATCTAATTGCGGGATGAGGCCCGCCGAAGGGAGGTGCTGGCCCGGTTAGAGCGTCTTACATGAGTCATCCCGAATTTTGAGTAGGATTTACGCGTAGGGAGTCTCCTGCGGTGCCTGTATTCCAGGCTTTGCGAGATCCTATTGTCCGAATGACCGCAAACAGGCAACTTTCTCGGGTTATGTAGACTCCAGAAGCCAAGTTCGACACTGATTCCAGATGCGGCGGCTATCGGAAGTGGCATTGCCTCGTCAAGCTCGGGTAGCGGGGTCAACCCCCAAGAGCAAATTCCTGCCCCCAACGACGCTGTGGCTGGTCTTGCATCAGCGATTCGCCTCATACTGAGCAATTGAGGCCTGTTTGGAAAGCCTTTACGTTGTTTCCGAGGCAAGTACTCAATAGGAATCAGTGAACCCTGGAATACAGGCTTAGAGCATTGCCACAAGGTGGCGGGGATATAGGTAGCGGAAGAGCAGAAGGAGTTGCGAGCGCGAGTGATGGGTAGTCAAGCCAAAGCAAGTGAGGAGGAAGTGAAAATGGCAAAACACAGTGGAAACGTGCTGGGTATGGAGAAATGTGCTCGGTAAAGCAAGTGAGGAGGAAGTGAAAATGGCAAAATACAGCGCCCAGAGAAAAGAGACGATCTCGCGTCGGGAATTCCTGCATTTGGCAGCAGCTACCGCCGTCAGTGCTTTGGCGGTAGGACATGATGCTATCGCAAAGTCGGCTGCGGCCGCCCGCAACGCTCCACAACGCGCATCCACTCAGTTGACATCGTCTATCCGTGCCCAATCGTACAACGAAGCGCCGATGCTGGCCAAGCTAGTACAGCAGGGGAGACTCCCGCCGGTGGAGCAACGACTGCCCAGGTACCCCTGCGTTATCCCGGTTCTGGAACGGATCGGCAGATATGATAGCCTCATGCATCGCGCCTTTAGTGGTGTGTCCGATTACTGGGGTCCCACCAAGATGGTTGACCATACATTCGTCTGGTACGACAGGGATCTGAACCTGGTGCCCCGTCTCTGTCAGTCCTGGGAGGTAGATGCCGATGCCAGCGATTGGACCTTCCACCTGCGCCAGGGCACCAGGTGGTCGGACGGTGTGGAGTTCACCAGCGACGACATCCTGTGGTGGTACCAGAACGAGCTTACCGACC
>CAYPON010000004.1:2179-36215 GCA_964412315.1 uncultured Anaerolineae bacterium
CTCTTCAGCACAGTAGATGAATTCAACACGTGGGTAAAAGATGGCGCCATTGACTTCCAGGCACGTCACGTCAACTTTGCCTACTATGACGAGTTCAAGGCGAGCGAAACCAGCGGAGGCTATCAAGTCATGCTCGGCGTCAGCGCCAGTCATCTTGCCATCCAATTAAATCTGACGACAAGGATCGGGCGCCTGCGCGAGTTCTTCCAGGATAGGAGGGTGAGGATAGCTCTCTCCCTGGCTGTGGATCGCGCCTATCTGAACACTCAGTTTTACAGAGGCTTGGTCACGCCGCGCCAGTACAGCCCTCTCAGTATGTCGCCTCAGTATTATCCCACACTGTCAGATGCCTACATCACGTACGATGTTGCCCAGGCCAACAGCCTGCTAGACGAGGCCGGCTACACCGCAAGAGACAACGAGGGCTTCCGTTTGTGGAAAGATGGTAGCCGCCAGAGGCTGAGTTTCACCATTGAAGGCACTGCCATGGCTGATTCCGTAGAAGGACGGGCTGTACAACGGGTCATCCAGTACTATGCAGCCGTCGGCGTCGAGGCCGCCTACCGCTTTGTAGAGCGCGCCTTATATGAGAGCCATTGCCGGGGCAATCAGATCGAAGCTGCTTGGTGGGGAGGAGACCGCACGGTATTGCCCATTGTCGCGCCAGGCATCTTCCTGGGCACACAGATCGATCGGCCGTGGGCGTGCGGCTGGGGGCTGTGGCGTAATGACGCCAGCGATCCCAACGGCGAGAAGCCGCCGTCAGGCCACTGGATTTGGGACATCTGGGACATCTGGGATCAGATCGCGGTGCAACCGGACGAAAACCAGCGCAATCTTCTATTCCGCCAGATCCTGGATATATGGGCTACCGAGTTGCCCATGATCGGCTACCTGGGCGAGCTTCCAAGGCTGGTCATCGTGAAGAACGGTTTTCACAACTACGTGGCTGGCTATCCGATCGATGACCCAACAGCGGACGAACACTTGTTGAATCCCGAAACCTATTTCTGGGACAGCAATCTTGCTCCGGCCCTGAGCGTCAACTACGCAACGGGCAGACCTGGCAGTTTCCTCACGGTGACGGGCGCGAGCTTCCCTCCGAACAGCACGGCCATGATCACGATCAACGGCTATGTGATTGGCACCCTACTCACAGATGCGTCCGGGCACGTTGAATTCGTGCTCAACACCAGTCAGGCCAACCTGGGATACTACGACGTAACCGTGAGTGTGAACCCCAGCGCGACCGCCAGTTTCCAACTGACACAAGACGAGCCACAACGCCCGAAAGAAAGCAGCGCTCCTGAACTCAACGTACCTGGGGGCATCGCCATCAACAAGGTCTATTTGCCGCTCGTCCGCCGGTAACCTGCGTTCGGCTAATGACGCGGCGATAGGGAGATGGGGAGACGGGGTGACACGGAGACGCAGTGAGCGGGAGGCAAGTGACTCTCCCCATCACCCCATCCCTCTCTCTAATTCGCTGCACAATCTGCTCATCAGCGGCAGGGGCAGGCTCTGCCCACCGTCCACATAGATGATCTGGCCGGTGACGAACTCCGTTTCGTCGGAGACCAGGAAAGCCACCACTTGGGCGACATCCACCGGAAAGCCCACTCTCCCCCAGGGCACCTCCCTGTCCATCTTGCCACGGTCGTATTGGAGATTGGTGACGTAATAGCGGGGCACCTCGATCACGCCGGGGGCGATGCAATTGACATTGATGTGTTGCCTTGCCAACTCGAAGGCCATCTGGCGGGTCAGGTTGTGCAGCCCACCCTTGCTGGCGGCGTAGGCGGCGTTGCTGGGCAGGGAATGGGCGCCATGTACGGAGCCGATGTTGACGATCTTGCCGCCGCCGCGGGCGATCATGTACTTGATGGCAGCCTGCGAGCAAAAGAAGGCCGCTTTCAGATTGATGTCAAGGGTACGATCCCATAGGTTCCACGTTCCACAGCGAGCGTCGGTAAATGCGATGCCGCTTGTACCATTCCACGCCAATAGCCGTCATGTCGCCCAGGCTTTTGGCGTTCTTCTCTTCGACCTGTACAATGTCAGCATGTTCAAAATGGAACTCTTTGATGCTCTTGGCTAGCTCGGTGAATAGTATGGCGTCACCGCCTACGCCCTGATGTCCAGGCAACAGGCCAAGCCCGTTACCGTTGACCCATTTCGTCCGCTTAAATTCCAGCAAAAGGTGAATCCAGCCAAATGGCCACAGCCGCCCTTTGATCCTTTGAATCGCTGCTGAAAGATCAGGGAAAGCGAAAGCAAAACCAATGATCTCATCGCCCTTCATCACCAGCTTGATGAGACGCGGATCGGAGACCTGTGCCAGCCGCTCGGCAACGACCTGCAACTCTTCATCGGAAAGCGGAAAATACTCGTAATTGTCAACAAAAGCGTCGTTGGCCACCCGGCCAATGCGTGGAATCCACTGGCGTAGCTCTTTCATGCTGGTGAAGGATTTTATGCGCAGGCCACGCCGCTCCTTGATCTTTTCGGCGATGTCGAAGAAGCGTTGCGGTAGTTCATAGTCGCCGCGCAAATACCCGGACAGGAAATCCGTATCCTTCTCGAATCCCGAATCTCGCACAAAGGCATCGTAGTAGGCATAGTTGTATGGGATGCCCATGGCGGGTCGGTGCTCGAATCCTTCCACCAAAAGCCCCAGGCCATCTCCCTCCATGAAGCCGCGCGGGCCGATCATTTCGTTTAGCCCGCGGCTCCGCGCCCAATCGAAAGCAGCGTTAAAGAGGGCACGCGCCACTTTAATGTCCTCTACTGCATCGAAGAAGTAGAAGAAAGCAGTGCGGCGATGATGGTAGTCGTTATAGCTGCGGTGATCCAGCACGGCGATGCGTCCCAGAGTCTTTCCGTTGCTCTCGGCGACGAAAAAGTCGGCGACGGAATGGCGGTAAAAGGGATATTTCCTGCAGTTCAGGACCAGCTCCATGTCCGAGACAATGGGTGGCACCCATTGTGGGCAGTTGTGGTAGAGCTTGAAGGGAAAGTTGATGAATTGGCGAACATCCTGTCCCCGCTGGGTATCCAACTTACGGACTTGCATATTTGCCCTCCAGTCACTCTCTCCCTCAATTTTCCGAAGCCAGGTGAACGTTCCTGGCCTGCCGATAGCTTACACCAATTCGCTCAAGCTGTCGAATCACGGCCTCCGGACGATTGCATTCTCGCTGCGAAGCATCTGACTATACCCCATTTGACTTTTACACGAAACAGATTATCATATTAGTTAGTTGTAAAAAAGGAGGTAACAGTTATATGACGTTTCGTCTCCATGGTGGCTGACAAGAGTGGATGTATGCATTGATGAAATCTCTGTAATCTTGGGTGCGTAGGGAAAACCTTTTCACGTTCTCTGCTGTTTGATGAGGGGCAGCAAGCCACTTCAAACCTTTCATTATGAAATTCCTGTTATATAGATGCAGATAATTTTTCATATTCTGTTCATCATTTCGCGATATAATAGATAGTTGAAAAGGTATCTTTTTGTCTTTTTCCTGGCCTCAATGGGCCTGGGCATCTTGTAAGGCTTATTGCGCGGAGTAACCGCATGGGGGGGAAATGACCGTTGCTGCCCAGAGGGTATCAGGAAAAGGTTCCCCGGCTCTCAGTAGCGACCTGGGCCGTTCTAAGGGGGGCTTTTCGGCCTGGCTCCTAAATGCCTCTTTGGCTTTGCATTCTGCTCGCTCCCTGGACGAGTGTCTCGACCTGACTCTCTGCCAGTTGGAGACGGTGCTTGATTACGATGCTGCCACGATCTCTTTCCTCGACGGGCGAACGTTGGTGACGGCTGCTGCGCGTACTTCTCCTGTGGAAGACAAAGAGACTCCCTTTTCTCTGACCGCTAATGATTACGCCGCTTTTGAACAGAGCGTCCGAGAGAGGCGACCATTGGTCATCTGGGACACCCATCGAGAGCCTTACTCCCTGGACGAAGGGATGCGGAGTTGGATGATCGCACCGTTGTTGGTGGGCGAGGAGGTTATCGGGCAACTGACGGTTTCCAGACGCGCGTCAGGACGCTATTCGGAGAGGGATGCTGAGTTACTCTCCTCTTTTGTCGCCCACGCCGCTATCGCGCTGGCCAATGCGCGTCGCAGTCAGGAGGAGAAAGGCCGAATAGAGGCCCTGGAATTCCAGGGGAAGCAGTTGCGTATACTGTTGGAGAACCTACGCGACCTGGGGGCCGACCTAGACTTGCCCGTCCTTTTCCGTCAGGTAATGGCTAAAGCAGTCGAGACGATTCCAGATGCCCAGACGGGCCTCCTTTTTGTGCAGGATGAGGGGCGATTTGTTTGCAAGGGCGCGGCGGGCTACGAAGCCAACCTTCTGGGCGGGGTCTCTGTGCCCCTCGACTCCCTATTGGTTGATGCCGAGAAGGTGGACAAGGTGGTATGCGTCCATGACCTGGGAGCATGGAGGGAACGATTGCCGGCGGAGCTGCGGGAGCTTTTGGAGAGGGAAAGGCCAGCGCAGCGAGTCGCGGTGACCATGTCCGCTCCGATTTACCTGGCTGAGAAGTTGATTGGTGTCCTGAATTTGGAGAATTGGAGCTCGGCCACTGCCTTTGAAGGTATCGCGCGGGAAATCGCGCGGCTGTTCGCGGCACAGGCGGCTATCGCCATTGCCAACGCTTACCTGTATCGCATGGTACACGAATATGCGATAACCCTGGAAACGCGAGTGGAGGAGCGCACTGCGGAGATAAGGCGTGCTAAGGAGCGGAGCGAAGCGATTCTGCGTAGCGTCGCTGATGGGGTTATCGTGACCGATCTCGAAGGAAACATCGTTGAGGCTAATCCGGTGGCCGAGGCTTGGTTGAACTTCCGGGATGGGGAGAAGACCCTGCCGAACACCGGGTTGCGCAAGTTCATCCGAAATGTGAGCGCCGAGCATAGGAACCTGGCTTCTTCGATTATCGAGTTTCCGATTTATCGGCAGATAGCGGAAGGATCACCTGATGAGCTTGTTCAGTACCGAGACCTGGATTGCCCATTTTGTCAGTCAGCCGGGCCTTGCTGGTCCTATTACGAGGTGAGCGAGGAATCTCCCCCTAGCGAAAATGGCGCGGAGGAGCGTTGTCGCAGATGCGCATACTATGCCAAGTACCCCACCGTCGTTTTGCAGGCTCACGCTGCTATCATCGCTGGCGAGGAGCAACCGGCCGGTCGAGTTATCGTTCTGCGGGATATTTCCCGTCTGCGCGAGCTGGATCGTCTGAAATCCCAATTCGTCTCAAACGTGTCGCACGAGTTGCGCACGCCGCTTTCCAATATCAAGCTTTATCTTTCTCTTTTGCAGAAGGGCCGCCCGGAGAGGCAAACGCAATACTTGCGGATTCTGGATGAGGAAGTGAACCGCCTGAGCGGGCTTATTGAGGATCTTTTGGATCTCTCTCGGCTGGAGACCGGCGGCAGGCCGGTGGTACGAGAAGCACAGTATTGGGATGAGATCATCTGGCAGGTTTTGGGGACCTATCGCCCACAGTTTGAGAGCAAGGGCCTGCTTTTGACCACCAAGTTGCCGCATGACGTGCCACCTGTCCATGCTGATCGCAATCAGATGATCCAGGTGTTGACCAACCTGCTCAGCAACGCGCTCAACTATACCCAGCCTGGAGGAAGGGTTTGGATTCGCACCGGTAGGTGGGACAATGGCGAACAGGAGTATGTACTGTTGACCGTGCAGGATACGGGCATCGGTATCTCGGCCAAAGATCAGGAGCATATCTTTGATCGCTTCTATCGGGGGAGGGCAGAGACGCTGGGCATTCCGGGCACAGGCTTGGGGCTGACGATTGTGAAGGAAATTGTCGAGTCGCACGGTGGCTATGTCACTGTGAAGAGCGAGGAAGGGAAAGGAAGCAAGTTCACCGTTTACCTTCCAGCTTACAGGGGACCTGACAATAGCCGGGGCGCGGCTCCTGGCGCCGGTGGTGAAAGCTGATGACGATTGTACTATCTGATGAGGAGACCAAGGAGAGCAGTGCGTTGTCCTGTCCGAGGATTTTGGTGGTTGAAGACGATCTTGCCCTGTTAGATGGTATCCGGGACGTTTTGGAACTGGCTGACTACGAGGTCATCACGGCTACCAACGGCGCGGAGGCGCTTTCTGTCATGGGAAAGGAGCCTCCCGACCTGGTTATCTCAGACATCATGATGCCTCAGATGGATGGCCTGCAGCTTTGCGAGCGCGTTCGCCAGGACTTCCGATGGGCCATGCTCCCCTTTATCTTTCTCACAGCGAAAAGTCAGAAGGCGGATGTACGTCAAGGGATGGGCGTCGGCGCGGATGACTATTTGACCAAGCCCTTTGAGATGGAGGACCTTCTGAGCGCGGTGGCATCGCGCCTGCAACGGGCGAGGAGCATTAAGGCGGAAACAATGGAGCGATTGGCGCACTTGCGCGAAGACATCTTGCGTAAGCTGGGCCATGAGCTTCGTACCCCTCTCACTTTTATCAAGGGGTATACGGAGCTTTTAGTGGAATCCGCTTCTGAGGTCAAGGCGGATGATTGGGAGGTGTCTCTCCAGGCGATCAAGGCGGGCAGCGACCGCCTAAGCGCCTTGGTCGAGGACCTTGTCTTTTTGGCGGGCCTGGAAACGGGCGAGGCTGCAGCGATCTACGAACGGGAAAAGGAGAGACTGAATCTCGTCAAGCTTGTTCGCGATGTGCTAGCTTCATTACAAGAAGTCGCGGCTGGCCAGAATACGATCCTTGTGGATGATCTCCGTTCTAGCTTGCCGATAGTCATCGGCCACCGCGCTTTCCTGGCAGATGCTCTCCGGCGCATCCTGGAAAATGCCTTCAAGTTCGCCGGAAGCCACGATAGGCGCGTGGTGGTCTCCGGCGATGTGCGGGCGAACGAGGTGCATATAGATGTTGCAGATAACGGCGTGGGAATAGCAGAGAACGAACTTCCCCATGTCTTTGACAAGTTCTATCAGGTCAACCGCGAGAAAATGGAGCAGCGGGGAGTAGGGCTGGGCTTGCCCATTGTCAAAGTGATCATGGAGATGCATGGAGGCCGCGTCGAAGTACAAAGCAAATTAGGCCAGGGAAGTGTTTTCACCCTCGTGTTACCGCTGCCATCAGTCTCATGATGCTGTTGGCGATTAACATACGGTGCAGTTCGCTGCCAATATCTCCCTCTTCGCTCTTGCTGGACTGTTGCGATGTACGCGCGCCCTCCCTGCGCGTACATCGCCGTCCAGCAAGGAAGGCGCGGATGTAGCAATCCAAACCGAGCGCGACCGCCTTCGATGGGGCACTATGGCCTGGAGCACTTGGCCTCCCAGAAACAAGGTGGGATGATTGAAGCTAGCTTGTCACGCCAAGTGGCCCCCACTATGTTAACGAGATCCGCAATCGCCTTGCTGAGCGGTATCCTCAGAGAATCGGCCTCTTTTGCCAGGTGTTCGGTCAAGTAACTGTAAACATCCCCCACTGTGAAACCGGGCAGACCGTCCAAGATGCGGTCACCCTGCAAGCCGGATACGACAGGACCGTACATGTTTTGCCACCAGTCCGCCACCGCTTCGGGGAAAAGAAAGAGGTGTCCCCGTGTTTGTTCCAGGTAACGGTGATGTCCCCGGATTTGCTGGAGCAGGAGCGGATACCGGCCAGGGAAAGTCAGGTGGATCTCGGTCAGACCCGTGCGGTATATGAACTCGTCGCGCTCGCGGCGCAGAAGGCCATCCAGAGTGCTGGTTGGGAGTAGATACTCGGTGATGCGTCCCTCCAGATGCGTCAGGCGCAATTCCTTGGCTGCCGTGACCTCTGCTTGGCCCTCCACGAGGTAGAGATCGCTGCCCAGCTTGTAGAGGCGAAGGGGTGGAATCGGTTCCCCTTTCCTTAAGCGACGCTTGGTCTGCGCCACTGCTTTTTTCCATCCACCCTGGCGTTTCCTCCTCTCATCCTGGCAGCGTGCGGCAACGCCCACGATCTGCGCCAGAGGAACTTGGCTGAGGCCGAGGTCGAAAGCGTACAGATTTCCCCCCTGCCGGATGTACTCCTCTTCAAAGCATTTGAGTTTGGGAGTTTTTCGGAAAAGGCGGTTAAATAGTCCTTGCATCCATCGCCACTCCTCAACTACGATAGTCTTCCCGCACCGGATGAAAGACATCGAGGGTATAGGTTCGGGTGATCGCCCTGCCGGAGTGGAGGGCATTGGAAGGCACGATCACCACAGATCGTGGGCCCAGGCGTCTCGTCTCACTGCCCACGGTGAACTCGAACTCGCCCTCGATGATGTTAGTAATCTGCTCATGGGGATGGGAATGCTCTCGCAGCGGTGCGCCGGCCTCGAAAACCCAATGCGCTACCGTCATGTGCTCCGAATGTACAAAGTGCCCTTGGCATCCGGGGCTGAGCTCCCTCGGTGGGAGTTCATCGAGTTTGAGTAGCTTCATTATTATCCTCCTGAGGTCGTCTCGAACCATTGGTTGATCGAGTATTCCGGTTCAAAGCCGATCAGCTTCCTCGCTTTGTCAATGCTCACCAGAGATTCGTCCTTCTGGACAGGACGTTTCCAGGTCTTGACCTCCGGGAAGAAAGTATTGACCAGGAGTTGGGAGGGTGCGCCGAGCATGTTGCGGCTGTCATTGACGAACAGGGGATGGCTGCCGTCGTAGTCGGCCAGCAGCGCCTTTTCGATGGCCTGTGCCGAATCCCTGGCATCAATTGTGGCCCAGAAATTGCTTCGCCCCATGATGTGGAGCGCATCGGGCGCGTCCCACCTCTGCCTGGAGAAGGGCTTTTCCGAGGCCCTCTCTGCCCGCATAGCTTGAAACCGGACAATGATCTGACGCACGCGCCCCTGCCGTTCTGCATCCGGCAAAGCCAGCAGTCCCTCCCAGGCACTACGGAGGTGGGAGATAAAGCCTCGCATCCTGGGTTGGACGTCTTCCGTGGCTTCGTAAACCCAGGGTAGACGCAGGCAGACCCCGGAGATGCCCTCGCGACGCCGGAAATAGGCGGCGATCTCTTCCACGATCTGTTTGGAGAAGGAATAGGCGTCTGTCGTATAAACGGGATGTTCCTCATCCATGGGGAAGTAGAGGATGGGAAACTCCTTGATGCCGAAATTGTAGCCCAGCGCGTTGATAGAGCTGGCGCTGACGACTCTCTTGATCCCTTTGCTCGCTGCCGCCTGGTAAACGTTGAATGCGCCGGCACAGTTGATGCGAAAGATCTCCTGCCCAGGGGCGAGGGCGGGGTGGGGGATAGCGGCCAGATGCACCACCGCCTCCATGCCCTCCATCTGTTGGCACAGGCCATCGTAATCGGTGATGTCGCACGTGCGGTAATCGGCGCCCTCGATCACGATCCCGGCGCGCCGCCCGATCACTCTTACCTCGTGTCCATGTTTGACCAGCCGTGTGACAGCAGCGCGGCCCACATTTCCGGTGCCCCCGGTGACAAGAATCTTCATTTTTTCTCCTTGTAATCATCCCGCGCCTGCATCATCGCCCACACGTTTTCGGGCGGCGTGCCAGGGAGGATAGTGTTGCTGCAGCCGTGGAAATAGCCGCGGCCTTCGCTCGCTTTCAGGATGCTCATGCAGTGAGCATACACCTCCTCGCGCGAGCCACGGCGGATCAGGTCGCCGCTGGCATTGGCCCAGATGATCAGGTGAGGGTATCGCTGGCGAATCCTGCTTAGCTCCATCGTCGCCTCGTAATCCACCTCGCCATAGCCGGGGATGCCCGCCTCTAGGAAGATCATATCGCTCACCTGCCAGATGTTGCCGTCGGTGCGCCAGACGTAGTGCAACTCTAGCTCTCGGCAACGGTCAGCCAGTTTCTTCAGGCGGGGCAGCATGAGCCGGCGGAACATTTGCGGGGAGTAGAGCGGCCCATTCTTGTCCGCCATGTCCCCGCCGCCCAGGACGACCTTGATGCCCCGTCGGGCGATGGCTTCCATTTGGGCGAGGGCAATCTCCAGTTGGCAATCGAGGATGTCGCCGACAGCCTTCGCTTCCAGCGCTGCCGCCATGAGCGACGCCTCGTCCACGCCAAGAGACAGCCCTCCACCACCGGCAACGACCATCATCTCCTCTCCCAACCGTGCCTGAAGCTGCGCCTCGACGAGGCCGGCGTTCTCGTGCGCGTTTTGCACTGCTGCGTCCACTTCCTTCTGTCGCTGCCGCGCCAATTCCGGCCAATCTTCAGGCCGCAGCGGTGGCGCAGTGTTTTTGACCTCAATGAAGTTCATCACCTCCACGTCCCACCGCCATATCTGATACACGCCGTCAGGATCGCCGGAAAGGAAAGTGTGCTCGTTAAGCTGAGCAACCGGTTTGATGTTTCTGCGCCAGCCGAAGCGAAAAACCTCCATGCCCAACACGCGGTGCAGCTCGAGAAGGTCTTCTTCGTACTTGCGCTCGAACTCGGCGTGGGCCTCCTTACCCGCGATCCAGGCTTTGGCTTCCGCGTACCAAAGGGAGGGGCTGCCCGTATGCACTGGCCGGCCCAGTATCTTGCTGGCCACGTCGCAGGCGATGGTCGGTGTGTAGGCTGGCACGCGGTCGGGCACGCGGCCTTCCAACGTTGCCAGGCAACGCGTATAAGGGGTCATAGAAGGTGATAGGTTCATTTTACCGACGCGCCAGGACAACGAGGCGTTTGGCTGTGTGATCGTAGGGGGAGCCATCGAGGCCACCGTATGCCTCGGCGGCCATGAAGCCGCTGCTGATCAGGAGCGAGATCAATTCGGTGGCGGCGTAGAGGCGATGGCTAAGCCGATGCTCAACGCGCTCGTTGCCTCTGATGATGATCCAGCGATTCTCCATCCAGCCCCAGTTGCGGGTTACTTTCCGCTCCTCGAGGACGATCAGGCCATTGTCCTCGTGCCAGCCGCGTGGTTGGAAAATCCGCGCGAGGATCTCTTTGCCCATCATTTCTACCAGCAGTGCGCCGCCCGGTTTCAGAGAATAAGCCAGGTTCTCCGCGACGCAGCGGTCGTCAGCGGGGTCCTCGAAGAAACCGAAGGAGGTGAAGAGATTGAGCGCCACGTCGAAGGCGGCAGGGCGGCGAAATTCACGCATGTCGGCCTGTACCCATTCGACGTCGAGGCCCTCGCCAGCCGCCCTTCGCTGCGCCTCGGCTAGGTAAGCGGCAGTGCGATCCACACCGGTCATGCGGTAGCCGCGTCGCGCCAGTTCCAGCGAGTGCCTTCCCACGCCACAGCAGAGGTCGAGTACATGCATCCCAGGCTGGAGGCCGGCCAAGGCGGTGATCTTGTCCACTTCCTCTGGGGCGGCGGCCCAGCGCCGCTCTCCGAACATCACCTGTGCGGTGTCTCGCCAAAAAGCGTCATCTTCGTGCCAGGGCTTCATGTTCTCCTTTCGGTGCAGGCGTGAAGCCCGCGACTACAGAAGCAGGCACATCAGCGCAGGATCTACGCCTGCGTTTCATGCCTGGCTTGCAGCGGGCAGAGTGCAGACATGAGCCTGCAACTACAGAAGGGCATCCGCGACTTTGATAATCCCCTGAATGGCTCCCTCGATGTCGGCGTCGGTGAGGAGCGGGTTGACGTCTATGTGCACGGCGCGTTCCAGGAGCTTCAGGGTACGCGGGCACATGTCCTGGGTGTAGGTGATCCCGCCCTGGTAGTAGGGGCAGGTCCAAGGACAGCCGAGATGGTTGGCAGTGCGTTTGTGCAGGATCGGCCGCCAATGGTAGTAAACATGGAGGTCTTCCACGTTGGGATCGAACATGCCGCTGGCGCTGATGTTTTCGGCGCGCAGGGCCTGAATCATGGTTTTCGCGCTTTGCGCGTCGGGCAGGAGATAGATCAGGCAGACGCCGACATCGCCCGCCCCATCGTGACTGGGGCGAGGCGCAAAGCCTTTGGCGCGGCAGATGCCAGCAGTGCCGGCGACGATGCGTGCTTTGGCCGCCCGCTGCCGTGCCACCAGCTTGTCCAGGCGCGTCAACTGCACACCAACGATGGCGCCCGTGACCTCACTCATACGGAAATTCACGCCGGTGAACATCTCAAAGCCCGCCGCATCCTCACCGCGCCGCCAGATGCCGCCGCCATCGTGATACATCTGAGCGCAGCGGTATAGTTCAAGGCTGTCCGTCACCACTGCGCCTCCCTCGCCAGCAGTGATCATCTTGTTGAATTGCAGGCTGAAGGCGCCGATGTCGCCGAAGGTGCCGAGATGCTTTCCCTGGAAACTGCCGCCATTGGCCTGCGCCGTGTCCTCGATGACTAGGAGATCGCGCCTGTGGGCCAGTTCCATGATGCGCTTCATATTACAGGGCGCGCCGCGCATGTGCACGGGGATGATAGCGCGCGTGCGCGGGGTGATCCTGGCTTCCACATCCGCCGCATCAAGGGTCAGGGTCTCATCCACCTCAGCGATGACGGGGATCGCCATGTTCCAGGCGACCGCTGTCGCCGTGGCGATCCAGGTGTAAGCGGGGATGATTACCTCATCTCCAGGGCCGATGCCCGCCGCAGCCAGGGCCGTCATCACCGCCGCCGTGCCGGAGGTCACGCCGAGCGCGTATTTAGCTCCGCTGTAGCGGGCAAAGGCGGCCTCAAAGTCCTTCACCTTGTGTGGCCCTTCGCCGGTGGGGCCATAGTAGCGAAAGAGGTTGCGGCTGCGCAGGACTTCCAGGACGGCCTCCTCTTCCTCCTTGCCTATATCCATAGCGCCAGGGTAAGTATGCGGCCAGGGGGTAGACCGCGCGGGCGTGCCGCCGTAAAGGGCTAGCTTCTCTTTGGACATGATCGCTCCTCCAATGTAAAAGAATTCCAGGTTTAAGGTTTAAAGCCTGGATCGGATGCGGATTCCGCTGCCGAGGGTGACGGCGCTTCAATGGGCACAAGCTCATACCCGTCAGCTTGTAACAGGATGCGCATCTCCGCCGCTGAGCAGGGCAAATTCCAGAGCTTTTCTGCCGAGACGAACCTGCGTCCCTCAACACCTTTGATCGTCTCCAGCATGGCAGCAAAAGCCCCACCCACGACCCAGAATTCTCCATCGCGGGTGCGGATGTGGACCTGGTCGCGTCTTCGGCCCGCTTTGTCAGAGGCTGGCGTCGCGGTTTGCGCGACATCCACCAACTGAAAGCCCCGCGTGGCAAGACCCTGCGCCAGATCGGCCACTGAGCCGGACACCTCCCACATCCGCTCTTCAGGCAACCAGCGCCGCCCCTGGATCGCTTTCACCGCCGCTACTATCTCTCCGAACTCGCCACCCACGACCGCCTTTGTCCCCTCAGTTGTTCGGATCAACACGCGCTCAGGCTCCCTACGCGCCGACCGGGGAGAGCCTGACAGCGGCCTGCCCATCTCGCTGTCTGCTGTGACATGAAAGCCGGCGGCCTCCACCGCCTTTTGCACCTCCTCAACACGGCAGGGGATCTCCCATATCTTCTCCTCCGCCTGGAAGCGGCGTCCCGGCAGCTTGCGCACGACCGCCAACATGCTCTGAAAGTCTCCGCCGATGATGAGATACTGCCCATCTTGAGTTCGGATGCGAATTTGCTCTTGCATGGTGGCTCCTTACATGATTTACGGCCTAGCCGGATATGACGATCTCGGCACGGGCCAGCAGTTCGGGCCTCATGCCGTCCCACACCTCAACCTGGTAGGTGCCGGGCGGCAGGTCGGACACGCGGGCGCTGATGTCCCACGTGCAGACGCAACGGCAAGGCCCACCCGTTGGATAGGTCTCTCTTTCCACGAGTTTCAGGAGGGGCCGGCGATCTTCCAGCTCCACGACGATCACAGCACAGCAGTTGTACACGGCGTCCTCGTGGAACATGACGAGGTCATCCCCTTCCACGCCGATGCGCACGGAGCCACCGTCCAGTCGGGCGGCAGCCGCAGTAGGGGTCGTCCTCTGCTCGCAGCCGGTTACGGAAAACTGGATGGCCAAGGGCCGACGGTTCCGCATGATGAGTGGCAGCGGCAAGCGACGAATCACCGTGGGCGTGGCCGTGGCGGTGGGCGGCGGGCCGATCGCATAACTTACGATCAGCCGCGGCCTGCTCAACGGCAGCGGGTATTCGGCGGCGGCCAGGCTGTGCTGCACCTGATGCTCGCTCCAGCTTTTCAGAACCAGGCCATGGTTGCTACTCCGATCCGCGGCCCAACACTGCACCATATCCGTGACGTCGAAATCATACCAGCGGCGGGTGTCAAGCACAGTCTGTATGTCATCCGCGGTGGCCGCACGGTCGGTCGTCGTGTCGTTACAGCCCGGCTGTCCCCATGGCACGCCAATAGCGGCCTGCTCCCAGGTGGCCTGGCTGGGGTTCCAGGGGCGCAATACGCGATACGCGCCGACCTGGATCGGCTGTCCGCCACTGGTCAGGGAATAGAGGCCCAATGTCGCGTTCAAGATGGTTGCTTGCGGCGGGATGAACGAGACGTCGAAGCGAAGGAGGCCAGCGCGAATGTCGGGGGCACGAATCACAAGGCTGCTCTCCCCACCATGGTTCTGATCTCGTGCCCAGGTGTCCAGGTAGGTGTCTTCCGTCCCCAGGTAGCCAGATACGCCATTCTGGAAGACCGTAGTGATGCGGTACGGCGTCGGTGTGGGGGTAGGAGGGGTGCCAGTGGGCGTCGGCGGCGGCGGCGTGAGCGGCTGCAAAGCCAGGTTCAGCGTCACCGTCTGCCCGGCGGCAATCTGCACCTGTTGCGAGAGTGGCGCATAGTTCGTCGCTCTGGCCGTCACCTGGTAAGACCCCGGCTCCAGCCAGAGGGTGTAGCTGCCTGTGTGAGGATCGGTGGCCACATCGGTTGCCCCCGCTGCGACCCGGGCCTCCAGAGGCAAACCGCGCAATGCGTCAGTAACACGGCCTGTGAGTCTGCCCAGTCCTGTTGTGGGCTGCACATTCATGCTGGCAAAGGTTTGTACTTTGGGACGTTCCGGGTCATTGCTGGTCACCAGGATGCGAGCGGCGTGTGTCCCCGGCTGTTGCTCCGTGGCGTCAAATGTCAGGCGGACGACCTGCGAGCCGCCAGGCGGTATGGTACCGCGCTGGGGAGTCATCGCCAGCCAGGACACGCGGAAATAATCGCTAGCCGAGTGTAGCCGCCCGACGCTCACTTCCACGAAGTGGATCCACTCGTCGCCGTCGCTGCGGCAATCAATGCGGAAATCGCTGCCTCCTGTCAATCCGTTGGCAAAGCGCGCATCGGCCAGGAGAAAGGTCGCCTTGCGCCAGGTGTGCCGGTCGTCCTTGCGCACGAGGGCGTCGTTCGACCCGACGGGAATGGCCTCCCGTTCACCTGTGACACTATCGTAGCGCAGGCTCCAGGTATCGGTACCTAGGTCGAAATAGGTGACAGTGATCATGGCCTGGGCCGAGATATTGTAGGCGTAGGCATCGTCAATGCGGAACCACATATAGGGGTTGCCGGTGCCATAATCGGTGCGCCGCGTGATCCAACTCTCCTTATCCGCGCTGAGCGCGCGATTATAGGTGGGAGAGGTGACACGGCTATCATTTGTCTCGGCCACTGTTCGCCCACCAGGGATAGAATCATCCTGCCGAAGCCCAAAGGTGAAATTGCCCCACTGCGGGCAGCGGGCAGCCTCCGGGCCGCCTTCTGGCGGGTACCAGGGATGCAAACGCTCGCGCATAGCCACCCAGACGCTGGGCGTGTCACGCATCGTTTTCCCCAGGAAGCGATTGGCCCAAGCGTAGATAGGGTAATACTCCGACCGGCTGCCCCTGGTGACCGGGTCGTAGAAGAGGTCTCGGGCGAAATTGAGAAAATCAGCGCGTTTGTCCAGGGCGCTGAGCACTGCCCAATAGACATCTCGCGCGGAGCGGAGGTAGAGGTCATAAGATTCCCAGACCAGCGGCACGTACGCGCCATAGGTGATAAGCGGGTCCCAGCCGCCGCAGCCGTTATTGCAGGCTGGGTTCGTTCCGACCAGCTTGGTACCGTCGGGTTGCAGGCCGGTGTGCATCAAGCCGACGCCGTGCCGCCCTACGGCGTGCGTCGTGGTCTCCCTTCTCTCACAATCCTGCCTCAGGAAGACAGGCACGAATTGCAGCACCAAAGGCGTATGCTGAAAGGCATCGGCATACATATCGGTGATCCGGTTCACTGTCTCGATCCAGCGCTGGCTTCGCTCAGTGTCGGATGTTGTGCCCCAATCGGCATCCAGGGCTGCGCTTACATAGAGGTCATCGCGATCATCGCAAGGCTGCGTCTCACCATACGTCCCCACACCGATGGCGATCCAGGCCAGGCGTGGATCGCTGTCGTAGCGGCTGGCCAGGGCGCGGATGAAATCGCGGTACCGCGCGAGATAGGTCTCGTCCCAGTAACGAGGGATAAGCCAGCCATCGGCGTTGATGACAGCGTGGGGGTCGCCACCATACCTTGCTGAGAAGACCCAATCTGGTGTCTCCATGCCATAGAGTCGCCCACCGTAGGTGCTGATGCCAAAGGCAGCCATCAAGCCCTGCTCCGCCATGGCGGCCAGGTCGTCGTCAATCAAGTCCCATTGGTAGACGCCCTGATAAGGCTCGACCTGCCGCCAGGAGTAGGTAAAGTGCCCCGCCACAATGGGCAGGGAGGGATCTATGTTGCGGGGGGCGCGCGCCATGCTCACGCCGGCCACAGCCCGCCCGCCGACAGCCAGCTCGTAGCGCAACTCTCCCGCGCCCTCGTTGCGGATGAGCAGGTCGCGCGTGACCCTCTCGCCTGCTGCCAGCGTGACAGAGAAGGAGGAGGGTTGCACCATGATGCGGGCAGGCGGCAGGGGGGAGGAGGTTGCTGTCGCCGTCGGCGCGCTGGTGGGTGTTAGGGTAGGCGTGGCTGTGGGCGTGCTCGTGGGCGTTGGCGTAGATGTGGCGGTGAAGGTTGGCGTCGGCGTCGCTGTAGGCGTCGGAGTGGAATAGGGAAGGTAGACCACCACAAGTTTAGGGCGAGCCAGGGGATCGGAGTACCTGCTGCTGGCCAGGTCGTATCCGACTACGGAGGGACCAAAGGACTTGACGATGACGCCGTAGTTGCTCGGGGGGTCACTGACCCACGCTTGCACCATGGCCGTGACATCAAGGTCGCACCAGGTATGAGATCCTGTGATCGTTTGCGTGTCGCTGGGGATACCTTCGCGGTCTGCGCCGATGCCATTGCAGCCTTTATCGGCCCATCCGACGCCGTCGGCGGCTTGCACCCAAGTTGCTTGACTGACCTCCCATGGCCTCAACACGCGAAAAGTCTGGGCATCAACAGGATTGGCGCCAGCGAAGGTAACATACAAGCTGAGCGTAGCTCGCTGAACCTGGGCATTGCTGGGCACACGATCTACTAGATGAAAGCGAAGCAGGGGAGCCATCACATCAATGGAGCGGAGCTTGAGCTGGTTCTCTGTACTATAGTTGATAGTTTCGTGCCATTTATCCAGATAAGTATCCCTGGTGCCCTCGTAGCCCTCGCGGCCCTGCTGCAGGGTCACTGTAATCGGGCCAGAAAGCGTCAACGAGCCTGGCCCGGCCTGGGAAAAGGATGTGAACAGCGAGTCTGCTTGCGTATCACGGGCTGGATGCCAGAAGGCAATCAAGATCAGGGGACACAGGGCAAGCACGATATAGGCGGTTAGACTTCGGAAGTCTTTGGGGGCTTCCGAAGTCTGCGAATTCAAGGCCGCAGTGTCAAGAGCGAATCTCCAATCAGTCATTGGGGTCTCCTCGCCATGTTACGGCGGTAGGGTACGGGGCAAAGATGGGAGCGTCTCTCTGTCCAGAGTATACACGTTTGAAGGTTATGCGCAAATCGAGCCTGACGCGCGTCAGCGGACAGCATGAGCGATCAGGAGCGCGGTCATGCCGATGAGCTTCATAAAGATGAGCAGCGAGGGGCCGGCCACATCCTTTAAGGGGTCGCCCACTGTATCCGCGCAAACTGCCGCTTGATGCTCGAAGGTACCCTTGCTTCCTGTGGCTTCAATGATCTTTTTGGCGTTATCGAAAGAGGTTCCGGCGTTGTTGAAGAAGGGGCCTAGCAATGCCGCAGAAGCGACTGCCCCTACGAGCAGTGACCCTAATGCCCAGGCGCCAAAGAGGTAACCGACGACGATGGGGATAGTGATGCTGGCCAGGCCCGGCAAGATCATCTCTTTCAGGGCGTTCTTCGTGGCGATGTCCACGCAGGCGGCGTAATCCGGATTGGCTTTTCCCTCTAGCAACCCCTTGATGGTGCGGAACTGCCGCCGCACCTCGTCCACCATCTGTAAGGCTGTCTTAGCGGTCGAGCCGATGACCAGCGAAGAGATAAGATAGGGTAACGCGATCCCCAAAAAGAGGAAGGCTGTGTTAAAGGGTGTGGAGACATCAATCGCTTTCAATCCTACCGTCGTGAAAAAGGTGGCGAACAGAACGAAAGCGGTTATCGTTCCCGAGGACATGGCGTAAGCTTTGGTCGTCGCTTTCATGGTATTGCCGACAGCATCCAGCGAGGAAAGGGAGCGAACGACGCTTGGCTCCCCGCCCGCCATTTCCGCGATCCCTGCGGCGTTGTCGGTGATGGGGCCAAAAGCATCGGCGGTCATGATGTACCCGATCAGCAGGTCAGTGCCGATGTTCACGGCAACGACCGCCAGAAGAGAGCCGCCGGAGGCGAGGAAAGCGGTGGAAACGGCAATAACGATCGTGACAATAGAGGCGAGCGGACTTTGTAATCCGTAGGCCAAGCCGGTGATGAGGTTCAAAGCCACCCCTCTTTTGGAGGCTTCGGCAATGTCGTGCACTGGCTTGCCATTCGCGCCGGCGTAATAGTGGGTGACATAGGCTGCGACCAGCGTGACCAGAATCCCCAGGACCCCGCCCAACCAAAGGCTCAGGTCGCGGGTGAGGTAGTAGGCGAGCAGAAAAGAGCCGAGAATGGCAAGGGCGGTCGTGACCAGCATCCCCACGTTAAAGGCGGTTTCCGGCCTGAACCTCTTGAGCCTCTTGATGGAAAGCACGCCCATAATGGAAGATAACAGCCCCACCGATTGCAGAAGCAGAGGGAAGAAGAGAACCTGTGGGCCGTACCTGGGGATATAGATCGAGGCCACCAACATCCCAGTGATGATGTCATCTGAGAAGCTCTCGAAGAGATCGGAGCCGCGGCCGGCGCAATCGCCCACATTGTCGCCTACCTGGTCGGCGATGACCGCCGGATTTCTGTGGTCGTCTTCGGGGATGTTCTCTTCAACCTTGCCTACCAGATCAGCGCCGACATCGGCGGATTTCGTGTAAATCCCGCCGCCGATTTGGGCGAACAGGGCCGCCAGGCTGGCCCCGAAGCCAAAGCCCACCAAAAGATCGGGTTTCTTGAGGAAGAAATAGAGGATTGACAAGATCACCAGGCTAAAGCCAGTGATAGAAAAGCCCATCACCGAGCCACCGAAAACCGCCGTATGGAAAGCGTGCCAAGGGGAGAAGTGCGCATCCTGCACGGTCTTGACATTGGCGCGGATGGCAGCGTTCATGCCCAGGAGGGCGGTGGTCAGGGAGGTGAAGACGCCCAGCATGAAAGTGAGTGCTACCCAGTGGCCGAAAAAGAAATAGATCACCAGGGCCAAAAGAGGAGTGAGGGACAGGATGGTCTTGAGTTGCCTGGAGAGATATGTCTTGACGCCGATAGCGATGTAACTGCCGATCTCTGCCATTGGCCCTGGATGGATTTTGGCCTTTTGCAGGTTCCTGAGAAGGCCAACGGCAATGAGAATGGCCAGGGAACCACTTGCGAGGGAGATCAGAAGCAAAGGCATAGCTTCCCGCTTCCTATTGCGCGCGTCCCAGCAGGCTGGCCAACTGGGAGAGCCTGGAGGCGTGCACCAGAGCCAGGATTTCATCGGCTGACTGTAGTACCGTGTCACCACGTGGGATGATGAGCTGGCCTTTGCGGATGACGGCGACCAGTACGCACTCGGCGGGCAGGCCGAGATCGCGTATCGCTTTGCCTGCCGCTATAGACATAGGGTGCACCTTTTCCTCTATCAATGAATACTGCCCTTTGCGCAGCTTGAGCAGCGTCATCATATCGCCCAGCGACATCTCCTCGGCCACCAGACGAGCTATCAGATCGGCCTGGTTCAGCGCGACATCCACGCCCATTTCCGGCGTATACAGCCAGGCGTTCTTGGGATTGTTGACGCGGCCGATGATGCGAGGCACTTTGAACTCGAAACGCGCCAGGCTGGTAGCTACCAGGTTGGTCTCATCATCGCCGGTCACGGCGGCCAGGACGCTCGCCTGGCGGATGCCAGCGGCCTCAAGGACATTGGGATCCGTACCGCTGCCCAGCACAACGACTTCCTCCGGCAACTCTTGCTTCAGCCGAGAGATTTCCTCCTGTCGTACCTCGATGACTTTGACCTGATGCCCTTCGGTTAGTAACAGCGAGGTCAGGTAGGTGCCGACCTTGCCGCCGCCCACGATAATCACACTCATCGCCATGGCTTGTCCCCCTTATGCTAGTCCCAGCAATATCTTGGCCCGCTCAGCGGACGCAGCGAGCATCGCCAGGTGAACCAAGTCCCCTTCCTGAAATACAGTGCCCAGCGTGGGCAGGAAGGTTGCGCCTCCCCGGCTGATCGCCACCACGTGAATCTCCCCAGGCATCGTCAGATCCTTAACCGTCCGGCCTACCAGGAGTTGCGGGGTGTCCACTGTGATCAGGTCTACCTCGCTGCCAAGACTTATAATCGGCTCGAACTCGGAATAGCAGAGCAGATCAGCGATGCGATTGATACCCCAGGTGGTGGTGGAAATCGTTTGTAGCCCCAGCCGCTGGTAAATCTCCGCCTTACGTTGATCGTAAAGCCGGGCGACCACCCTGGGGACGCGGAAGAACTGGCTGGCAAGGCGGGCGGCCACGACGTTGGCCTCGTCGCTAGAGGTCACCGCAGCCAATCCATCGGTCCGTTCGATGCCAGCCTTGATCAGCACATCGCGATCAAAGCCGATGCCCACCACAGTTTTGCCCTTGAAGGACGGCCCCAGACGCTCGAAAGCGGCGGGGTCCTTGTCCACCACAGTGACTGTGTGGCGGCGCAGGCAAAGGGTTTGGGCCAGCCCGGCGCCTACCCGGCCACAACCGATGATGATGATCTTCATGCTTCGCCTCCTCGCAGTCTCAACAAGCGTCTTTGCTCACGCCAACGCAACAGTACCTTGCGGAACTCGTCCACGATCAAGAGCGACGGAATCCAAGCGAATAGGAATAGCCAGTTTTTCAGTGGGAAAGCGGCTGTGCCGATGAAATTCTGGAAAAGCGGCACATAGGTGATCAAGGAAATGAGCGCCAGTTCGGTAGCGATGCCCACCCAGAGCAGCTTGTTGGAGAAAAGGCCGATGCGGAAGCTGGAAATCCGCTCCGTACGTTGAGCGAAGAGGTTGCCGATCTGCGTCGTCACAACTGCCGCCAGTGCCATCGCCGTCGCCGAGCGGTAGAGCGCGCCCGATCCGGGCAGGTCTAGCCACTGGCCCCAGTAGCCATTTATCCAGTACTGGAAATAGAAAGCCGCCATCGCCGCCAGACTTTGGATTGGTCCCAGGTAGACATAGGCGCGCATGAGCAAGGAGCGCGTAATGACATGCTCTTGCAAGCTGCGCGGTGGAACGTCCATTACCTCTGGCTCCGGTGGCTCTGCGCCCAAGCCCAGGGCTGGCATGATATCCGTCCCCAGGTCAATGGAGAGGATGTGCATGACGTTGAGGGCAAGGGGAATGCGCGCAGCGGTCAGCACGAAAAAGATGAACGGCACGGCCTCCGGCGTGTTGCTGGTAAAAATGTACGTCGTAAACTTCTTGATGTTGGCGTAGACCGCCCGCCCCTCTTCCACCGCGTTGACGATGGAGGCAAAGTTATCGTCGGTGAGGATCATGTCGGCGGCCTCTTTCGCTACGTCGGTGCCGGCAAGGCCCATGGCCACGCCGATGTCAGCCTTTTTGAGTGCAGGGGCGTCGTTCACACCATCGCCAGTGACAGCTACAACGTGTCCCAATTCCTGCAATGCGGTGACCACGCGCAGCTTGTGTTCCGGAGCCACACGGGCAAAGATGACCTCGTCCTGTAAGACTGATTTCAGGGTTACATCGTCCATCGTCTCCAGATCGGCGCCGGTGATGATCTGCGGGCGCGCGCTGTGGATGATGCCGATGCGCCGCGCGATGCTCTCCGCCGTCAGGCCATAGTCGCCGGTGATCATGATGATGCGGATGCCGGCGCGGCGGCACTTATCCACCGCCTCGATCACTTCCGGGCGGGGTGGATCCATCATCGCCATCAGGCCGAGGAAAGTCAAGTCGCGCTCAACGGTCTCTGGGGTGCAACTGGACAGACTAACCCCAGGTTCGCATAGCTCAGGCAGTGAGCGCAAGGCCACCGCCAGCACACGCAGCCCATTGCGAGCATATTCGTCGTTAGCCGCCGTGATCTGTGCCCGTAGTTCATCATCCAGGGGGCGTTCCTGGCCATTTATGCGGACGTGGGTGCAAAGGGCCAGAATCTCTTTGGGCGCTCCTTTGACATAAGCTACAGAGGATGAATTAACCTGGTGGATGGTGCTCATCCGCTTGCGGCGCGATTCGAAGGGGAGTTCCCGCAGGCAGACTGCCTTACGGGCTTCGGCTTCCAGATTCAACCCTCCCTTCACTGCGACCACGCGCAAAGCTGCCTCGGTGGGATCGCCTAACACCGTCCAGCGAGGGGATTCACCGTTTGGCGGGAGGAGGCGGGCATTGTTGCACAATGCGCCGGCAACGAGCAACTGGCGCAGATCACTGCTCGCAGGGTTCGGCAACGGCCGCCCAGCGCTGTTCAGAATCCGCCCCTCTGGGTTGTAACCGACGCCAGTCACAGTCAATGGCCGGCCACCCAGCCAGAGGTTACGCACGGTCATTTCGTTTTGGGTGAGCGTGCCGGTTTTGTCGGTGCAGATCACTGTGGTGCAGCCCAGGGTTTCGACCGCCGACAGCTTCTTGATGAGGGCGTGACGTCTGACCATGCGCTGCACACTCATAGCTAGCGCCAAAGTCACCGTAGGCAACAGGCCCTCCGGGACGAAGGCGACGATCATGCCCATGGCGAAGATAAAGCTCTCCTTCCACTTGACGCCAGCCAGGGCAACCGCCAGCACGAAGAAGACCAGCCCAATGCCAACCGCAATGGCGGTCACCACCTGGGTTACGCGAGCTATCTCTCTTTGTAGAGGGCTTAGCTCATCTCCCAGAGCCTGGGTCAGGTGGGCGATCTTGCCGAACTCGGTGTGCATACCGGTAGCGAAGACAATCGCCTTGCCTGTGCCAGCAGCGACGCTCGTCCCAGCGAAAATCAAGTTGGGAATCTCGGCGCGAGCTAGGTCTTTGCGCAAGAGGGCTTCGCTCAACTTATTGACCGGATGCGATTCTCCACTGAGGGTGGACTGATCCACTCGTAATTCCGCCGCCTGTACCAGTCGCGCGTCGGCAGAGATGCGATCACCTTCAGCCAGCAGTATTACATCGCCGGGAACCAACTCCTCCGCTAGAATGCGCGCTTCCTCTGCGTTGCGCAGCACGCGGGCATAAGAGGGAAGGAGCTTGCGCAAGGCTTCTGTGGCCTTCTCGGCCTTGAACTCTTGCCAAAAGCTGAAAGCGCCGTTAATCACATTGACCATCCAGATGGCAATAGCCAACTGAGGCATCTGCGCGATAAAAGCCACGACGCCTCCGATCCACAATAGGAGAGCCATGAGATGGGTGAAATTAGCCAAGAACTTGAGATAGAGAGGCTTTCCCTTGGCCTCGCGCAGGGCGTTGCGACCAAAGCGTATCAGACGCGCCTCCGCCTCGGCGCGCGTCAAGCCTCCAGGATCCGTTTCCAGCGCCTGGTAGACCTCTGGAATGGGGAGGGCCTGGATAGAAGCTATCGTACTGCTTAGTAGACCATCGGACTTCATGCTATGCTGACCTATATCTTTTCTGCATCAAACACACAATCGGGCACCTGGATGCCCAGGTGCCCGAGCCTTCGGCATATGATATCTACTGATATTGTACTCCCATTCAGGCAAGCAGTCAAGTGGCGCTTCCAGGTCTGGCGTGCGCCCATTTTCCTTGCCAGAGGTGGTAAATCGCCAGGCCTGCCACAAAGCCGAGGGCCATGTTAGTCCCCACAGAGATGGCGCCCGTGACTACCATAATGGCCAAATCTGCGCCTCGCAGATCCAGTCCGAACTTGCCGAGTTGAAAGGCAACGACGATCATCATGCCACCGATGATAGCCATAGGAAAAGCGGCAAACAGTCCCGTGAGAGAGCCACCGAGGAACACGCCCAGCCCGATTTCAATTAAACCCTCGATAATGTTTGTGCCACCCGTTCGGGCGCCGAAATAGTATTGCCCTGCTAGGCCCCCTGCGCCGTGGCACATCGGCATCCCGCCGAAAAGGGGGCTGATGACGTTCATCACGCCCATATTGAGCATCAGCCGCTTGGGTGGCACTGGCTTGTCTGGGAAGTACTCTTGCAGGAGTGCGCTGGTGGCGAGGATGGCGTTGGTAATGCTGAGTGGGATTTGTGCCAGGCCCGCACCGACCATGGCCGGCCAGATTTCCCGCCAGGAAGGCAGGATGAGAGGCGGAGGCGTGAAGCCAAAACGGAGGTTGGGCCAAAGCGTTCCCTGCCAGGCCGAGATGGCCAAGCCCAGGCCCATAAGAACCAGGGCCGCCGGAGCACGCGGGTTGTCCTTCAGTACCAGAGCCAGCAACACCGCCAGGAGACCCAACCACCAAGCTTCCCTGGCCATGCCAAATCCCGTGATGAAGAGCTGGATGCCCAGGGCAAGCTGAATGCCGCGGATGACGCTTTTCGGCGTCCAACGGGCCAGGCGATCAATGAGGCCAGTAATGACAAGCAGAAACCAGGTAAGGCCAAGCCCAATGCCCGAGGCGTAGATTCGCTCCGGTGACCAGCGGCGCGCGATTGCTACGGCGGCGATGACTTTTTTCGGTTCGACGGGCATCGGCAGGTGATACACCAACCCAGTGACAATGTTGGTCATGCCCATCATGAAGAAGAGGCCGGCAGGGTTCATACGGTTCACGACGATGTAGCCGATGGCAAGAGGAAAAAGCGTGCCAAAATCGCCCATGGAGCCGGCAAGCTCGCGCAGATTGAACTCGAAATCGCGGATTCGCATATCGTTTACTCCTGAAATCCGAAGCGTTTGTTGTTGGTAGATATTATCAGTAGATCACAGATTCCCGCAAATGTCATTCCGAGGCGCGCCTTTTGCGCCGAGGAATCTCCTGCTGCGGGGGAAAGAGATTCCTCGCTTCGCTCGGAATGACAGACTTTACAGAGGTGTGCATTGATTAGGAGATATGGATTTGACAGATGGTCTATGTTGTATTATAATATATGTATAAATCATATATATGAGTTAAACACTTGCAATGAAAAGGAGATCATCATGTGCGGTGGACACCACGGTGAGGCGAGAGTGATTTGTTGTCCGACAGGGGAGCGGGTGCGCGGCTTTATTCAGCCCTGGCTTCTCTTGCTCCTTTTGCAGAGGCCAAGCCACGGCTATGAGTTGATGGAACGACTGTCCCAGAGCGAAGAGGCGCCGGGTGCCGATCCCGGCCTCCTCTACCGTACACTGCACCAACTGGAGGGGGAGAGGCTGGTACGCTCGGCATGGGACACTGAGGGAAGCGGCCCGGCACGACGACTGTATCAGGTGACGTCGGAAGGGGAGGAATATCTCCACGCCTGGGCGGTGAACATCCGCCGGACAAGGGAACGGTTGGATCATTTCCTGGCAGAATATGAAAAGCATTTTCGGAATGAAGAAAGGAGGTGAGAAAGATGTGCGGACATGGTGAGCATCATGGCTTCCATGGCCATACCTGTTGGTGCGGCTGCTACGATTTTGGTTTCAGGATGCACTTTGGCCCTGGTATACACTTCACCCGTCGCTTCTCTACGAAAGAGGAGCGTATCGCCTGGCTAGAGGAATACCTGAAAGAGCTGAAAGCCGAGGTCAAGGCGGTGGAGGAGCGGCTCGCCGAGATAAGGGCGGCCAAATGAAGGTGAGATGGCGTGCGATGCAGCTTGCGGGCTGCATCGCACGTCTGAGCCTTGCTATCCTATCGGTTTTGGTTTGACGCCGTCCGTTGTTATGTCGTATAATACGGCAAGCCCTGCCCGGCAGAGAGTCACATCTATCAGAACAGAGAGGATTCGGATGAAGATCTACCTCATGACCGATTTGGAAGGGGTGGCGGGCGTTCTGAATTTTGAGGATTGGTGTACGCCTAACTCGCGCTATTACGAGGTAGCAAAGGAGCTGCTGACACGGGAAGTCAACGCGGCAATAGAAGGCTTCTTCGCAGGAGGGGCGACAGAAATCGTCGTCGCCGATGGCCACGGACATGGCGCGGTCAATCCGCTACTCCTCGACCCTCGCGCGGAGTTGATGCGGGGTTGGCCGCAGGGGTGGCCGCTTTTGCTGGACAAAAGCTATGGCGCCGTGGCCTGGGTGGGGCAACATGCCAAAGCCGGCACCGAGTATGCTCATCTGGCGCATACACAATCGTTCAGTTATTTGGACCTTTCCGTCAATGGCCTCTCCATCGGCGAGTTTGGGCAGTTCGCTTTATGCGCGAGCGAGTTGGGGGTGCGCGGGATATTCCTGTCGGGGGACCGCGCTGCCGCCGAGGAAGCTCGCCAGCTTCTCCCTGGTATCGAGGCTGTCCATGTGAAGCGGGGCACGACGCCAGGCACAGGGGATGAGCTGGAGACGGAGGCCTATGCCAAGCGAAACGTAAGCGCGATCCACCTTCATCCGCAAAGGGCACGCGTTATCATCCGCGCCGGGGCGGAGCGGGCCATGCGGCGGGCAGCAGTGGAGCATTTCGGTCTGATCGAATTGAAGCCACTCTTCACGCGGGTGGCGCGCTTTCGCGCCGAAGGTGATAAGCCGCGCACTATAGCTACGGAGACCCATCCTTCCAGCGTAATCGCACTCATGAACATGCTTTATGAGCAAAAACCGATGTAAACCTTCGGCTATTAGCTTGCAGCGTCAGCCCAGAAGCTGATGGCTGAAGGCTGACAGCCGACAGCTACATTTCGAGGCCACAGCCCATGAAGAGAATCCTGATTCTAATGAGTGATACCGGTGGCGGGCATCGCGCCTGTGCGCAGGCGCTACAGGCAGCCTTCCGGGAGCGGTATGGCGATGAATACCGGGTGGATGTCCTAGACATCTGGATGGATTATACGCGGTGGCCGCTGAACCAGATGCCGAAAAGCTATCGTTTCCTGATAAATGATGTGCCCTGGATGTGGAGGTCTATGTGGGAACTGGGCGAGAGGCCCCAGGCACTGGAGTTGGCGATCGGTGTGTGGTCGCACTGGTCCCGGAAGCCGGTCAGCCAGGTCATCGCGCAACATGATCCCGATCTGCTCATTGCGGCGCATCCCCTGATGCAGGATTTGACCTTGCGCATCCTGGCGCAAACCAGACGGAACATCCCCCTGGTGACTGTGGTGACCGACCTGGTTTCCATCCATCCCATCTGGTTTCGGCGAGAGGCTCTCCGCTGTTTTGTGACGAGCGACGAGTCCTATCGTCTGGCCTTGCAGGCTGGTCTGCCTCCTGACAGCGTGCGCCAGTATGGCCTGGCTGTGCGTCCTGCCTTTGCCCGCGAGGCTCCGCCAAAGGAGCAACTGCGCCCTACCTTGGGCCTGCGGCCTGACCTGCCCGTCGCACTGCTCACGGGTGGAGGGGAAGGGATGGGGCCGATCGGAGCCATTGCTCAGGCAGTGGCTGGGCGATTGGCAGCGGAGGGTCAGCCCAGGGGACAACTGGTAGTGATCTGCGGCAGAAATCGCAAGCTCCAGCAGGAGTTGCGTGGGCGGACCTGGCCGATCCCTACCATCATCAATGGCTTTGTGGACAACATGCCGGATTGGATGGCTGCCAGCGATTGCATCATCACCAAGGCTGGCTCGGTCACTATCGCCGAGGCTATGGTGTGCGGGCTGCCGATCCTGCTTAGCGGATATATCGCTGGCCAGGAAGAAGGCAATATACCTTATGTAGTGGAAAACGGCATCGGCGTATATAGTCCGCATCCGCAGCGCATTGCCGAGGTCGTGGGCAATTGGTTCGGGCCGGAACGGGCCAGACTGGAGGAAATGGCGCAAAAGGCGCGTCGCATGGGCCGCCCACAAGCCGCTTTCCAGATCGTCCAAGATATCGCTGGCCTTCTGGCAGAAATGCCCACTGGCGACCTCGCTAGTCGCAAGCTTCACGCTCGCGCTTCTGCGGAAGCCGTTGCGCCTCAGCCACCCAGTCCCTTCGTGCGGGAATATTATGACCAAAACGCTGCTCGGGAATGGGAAAGGCTAGAAGGCCCTTTCAGGAAGCTGGAATTCCTGAGCACATTCCATCTTTGGGACAAATACTTCCCCAAGACCGGGCATGTCTGCGACATTGGCTGTGGCCCGGGCCGGTACGCTATTGAACTCTTGAAGCGGGGCTACCGGGTGACCCTGTTCGATTTTTCTTCCGAATCGCTGGCTCTGGCTCGCGCCAAGATCGCTGAGTTGGGCTTGCGGGCCGAGGAGTATATTTGCGCCGACGCCAGGAATTTAAGCAGCTTGGGCGACGACGCTTTCGATGCTGTGCTCCTCATGGGCCCCATGTATCACGTGATCCGCAAAGAGGAGCGGCTGGCGATCCTGCACGAGACACGGCGCATCTTGAAGAAGGGTGGCATGGCCATGATCGCCTACATCAATGCCTGGGGCGCCATTCGTGCGGGCATCACGGGATTCTCTGATAGTTACGCCGATATTGGTCATCTCCGCTCATTGCTGAACGAAAAAGTGTACGAGGGACCGGGCAAGGTTTTCACAGAGTGCTACCTCACTACGCCGCCGGTTGCGCTGGCTGAGGTTAGGGATGCCGGTCTGGAGGTGCTCAGCTACGCAGGAGTGGAGAGCTTTGCTGCCGGACTGCGAGATGGCATGAAGGAACTGGCGGCCAACAAGCCTGAGGTGTATGCAAACGTGTTGCAGGTGGCGGCAGAGTGCTGCGAATTGGAGCAGTATCGGGATGTCACGGAGCATCTGCACATCATTGCGCGGAAATGAGCAAAATGATCTATTTCGATAACGCCGCGACCTCCTGGCCGAAGCCGCCGGGGGTGATCGAAGCGATGGTACGCCATATGACCGAAGTAGGTGCCAATCCCGGCCGCGCCGGCCATCGTCTCTCCCTAGAAGCTGGGCGGATTATCTACGCTACACGCGAGGCCGTGGCCGAACTGTTTCATGCGCCTGACCCGTTGCGCGTCGTCTTTGGTCAGAACGTGACTGACGCGCTCAACCTGGCCTTATGTGGCTTCCTGAGAGCAGGCGATCATGTCATCACCAGCAGCCTGGAGCACAATTCTGTGATGCGGCCTCTGCGCGCTCTGGAACGGGGGGGTGTGGTGGTGACGGTGGTGCGCTGCTCCGCTGAGGGGTATCTCGACCCCGCTGACGTAAAGGTGGCCATCCAGCCCCAGACGACGCTTATCGCCCTCAACCATGCTTCAAACGTGATCGGGACGCTATTGCCAGTGGCTGAGGTGGGGCGCATCGCTCGCGAGCACGATCTCCTCTTGCTGGTGGATGCAGCGCAGACCGGCGGCGCATATCCAACGGACATGCAGGCCAATCATATTGACCTGTTGGGCTTCACCGGGCATAAATCGCTCTACGGGCCGATGGGCACCGGCGGGCTGGTCATCGGCGAGCGAGTTCCTTTAGCTCGCCTGCGGCCTCTCAAGCGCGGAGGCACAGGAAGCCGTTCGGAAGAAGAGGAGCAGCCTGACTTCCTGCCCGACTTGTACGAAAGCGGCACGCCAGCCTCCAGCCCCGCTAATCCGACAGCATTCGGCGTGCGCTGGGTGCTGGCGCGGGGGGTGGAGGCGATCCGTGCCCACGAGATGGCACTCACTACACGGCTGATAGATGGGCTGCGGAAAATTCCTGGTGTGACCATCTACGGTGGGCTGGAAGCGTGCCGCCAGGTGGCAACCGTTTCTTTCAACGTCGCAGGCCTGGATCCAGCAGACGTGAGCCAGCGGCTGGATGAGGAATATGAGATCATGTGTCGTGCCGGGCTGCATTGCTCCCCTGCGACACACAAAACCATCGGCACCTTTCCGCAAGGGACGGTGCGCTTCGGGCTGGGATTCTTCAACACGGAACATGAGGTTGATGCTGCCCTCGCCGCCGTGCGCGAGATCGCGAGGAGCGGATATGGACGATAAGCCAGCGCAAAAGTACGCTGTCATCCTGGCTTATAGCACCAGCCGCGCGCTGCGGGCGGAAAAGCTCCTGCTGGGAGCAGGAATTTCCTGCAAACTGATCCCTGTACCGCGTCACCTCAGCTCCGATTGTGGTGTCTGCCTGCGCATTGACAAAACGGACGAGGCTCGTGCCCGGCAAGTGCTAGAGGCAGCCAAGATCGAGATCGAGGGCATTCACGATTTTTGAGAACTTTCAGCTATCAACGGTCAGCCATCAGCCAGAAGCTGAAGGCTGAAAGCTGATCGCTGACAGCTTCCGAAAGGGGTGAACGGCATGGCCGACAACAAGATTCGCCTGACGGCCCTGACCAGCGCGGCGGGCTGAGCAGCCAAAATGGCCCCTCAGGCCCTGGCGCAGGTGCTGCGCCCGCTGCGAGAGCTGTTTCATACCGAACAATATCCTAATCTCCTCGTCGGCCTGGATGAGAGCGATGATGCCGCCGTTTACAAGATCAACGACGAAATGGCGATCATCCAAACGCTCGACTTTTTCACGCCGGTTGTGGACGATCCCTACGATTACGGGACCATCGCCGCCGCGAACGCTATGAGCGACGTCTACGCTATGGGCGGCGAGGTGGTCTTGGCCTTGAATATCTGTGGCTTTCCACCAGACCTTCCACCGAGAATGATCGCCGAAATCCTGCGCGGCGGCGCGGAGAAGGTACGGGAGGCGGGAGGGGCCATCGCCGGTGGCCACACCATAGACGACAAGGAGCCGAAATATGGCCTGGCCGTGATGGGCCTGGTTCATCCGCGCCGCGTGCTCACCAAACGAGGCGGTCAGCCAGGCGATGTCCTGATCCTGACCAAGCCGCTGGGCGTGGGGATCATCACCACCGCCTTCAAGGGGGATGCGGCCAATCCGGCGCACCTAGCCGGGGCGGTAGAGAGCATGAAGCGGCTCAATCGCCACGCTGCTCGTCTTTTCCAGCAGGTTGGCGTCCATGCCTGCACCGACATCACCGGCTTTTCCCTCTTGGGCCATAGCTCTGAGATGGCGGAAAAAGGCCAGGTGCGGCTCCGCTTTTTCCTGAATCGGCTCCCTTTCCTGGAGGGAGCACGAAGCTATGCCAAGGAGTGGCTTTTCCCCGGCGGAGCCTGCCGAAACAAAGAGCATTATCAAGGCGGCGTGGATTTCGCGCCGGAAATCACAGAAGAGATGCAGATGCTCCTTTTTACTCCGGAAACCTCCGGTGGCCTCCTCGCCGCCGTCGCTCCGGGCAAGGTGGATGCGCTCGCGGCTCTCTTCGCCGGGGAAGGGGAGCCTTGCTGGGTCGTGGGCGAAGTGCTGGAGGGAGAGGGGATCGAAGTCCTTCCATGAAAGACATGAGAGGAGAGACCATGCCAGAACAGCCGATGTCTGAACCGATTTACGAGATCCTAGTCGAACATAATGTTCCCATCCCCATGCGCGATGGAACCTTGCTGCGTGCGGATGTCTACCGTCCCCAGACGGAAGGCAGGTATCCGGTTCTGGTAGAGCGGGTGCCTTATGAGCTAAGCCAGCGTTGTAAGGGATACGGCGAGTACTATGCCCGGCGTGGCTACGTGGTCGTCGGCCAGAACGTGCGCGGCCGCTTTGCTTCGCAGGGCCGCTTCCACCTGGGTCGCGACGATGCCTGGGGAGCGAACCGAGATGGTTATGACACCACCGAATGGGCCGCAACCCAGTCCTGGTCGAATGGTCGTGTCGGGATGTTGGATGGTTCCTACTCGGGACTCACGCAGTACATGGTCGCTCCGACGCGGCCGCCTCACCTCAAGGCGCTCTTTGTCCGCGAAGGCCCCTCTGATCTCTACTGCGATACCTCATATCGCGGCGGCGCTTATCTGCTCAAGTTCAACCTGGAATGGGCACTACAGCAAACGTTAGCCGTCTTGCGACATGAGAGCGCGCCTTCGGGCATGGAGCAGGCGTGTCATCGCCTGGAGAAAGCTGTGGAGGAGATAGATAGCTGGTATCGCCATCTTCCCCTGAAGTCGTGCCCTCCGTTGGAGGGGCTGGCTGACTGGTACTTTGAAACATTGGACTATCCTGACGATGGGCCGTACTGGTGGCCTACGAATCTGGCTCACAAGTATAACGAGGTAGATGTGCCTATCTTGCACTTGGGCGCATGGTTCGATCCTTTCCTCGATAGCACTATTCGCTCCTTTCAAGGAATCCGCGCTAAAGGGCGAAGCGAGGCCTGCCGCAAGAATCAGCGGCTGATCATCGGGCCTTGGATTCACGGCCCCGCTAACGTCGGCAAGCGAGAGGTGGGAGAACTCGACTTTGGGCCGGAGGCGGAGTTCGATCTCTACGGTTACCGCCTGCGTTGGTACGACTACTGGCTGAAAGGCTTGAACAATGGGGTCATGGACATGGCTCCGCTGCGTGTCTTCCTCATGGGAGAGAACCGCTGGCTGGATTTGGAGAGCTGGCCGCCAGAGGAGGTCACATACCGCCCATTCTATTTTCGGGAGGGGAAGGGAAGGGGCGAGGCCTCGCTGAACAATGGCGGCCTGGCCTTCACCCCTGCGGAGGAAGCCGAAAGGCCAGACAGCTTTCTCTATGACCCGGAAGATCCTGTCCCTAGCCTGGTGTTCTATCCAAACCTGGGGCCGAGAGACCATCGCGCGGTGGAAGGGCGGATGCTGACTTATACATCGCAGCCCCTGGAGAGCGACCTGACCGTGATCGGGCCGGTGAAGGCAGTGCTCTATGGCCTATCGTCGGCAGCGGACACTGATTGGATAGTGCGACTCTGCGACGTCTGGCCGGATGGGCGCTCCATGTCGGTCTGCGACGGCATCCTGCGTGCCAGATACCGGAACTCCCTGGAACGCCCAGAACTTCTGGTCTCTGGACAAATTTACCGCTTTGAGATAGACCTCTGGGCTACAGCGCAGGTTTTTAAGGCGGGACACTGCTTGCGGGTGGAGGTCGCCAGCAGCGATTTTCCACGCTACGACCGGAACCTCAATACAGGTGGCCCCTTTGCCCTCGAAGCGCGTGGACAGGTGGCCGTGAATACGGTGTTCCACGACGTCAGGCGTCCCTCGCATCTGCTATTGCCGGTGATGCCAGGCCGTTAGAACATCACGCGCCCTGCTTTGTCGCGGGGCAGGAGGCTTTGACATTCCAAGGCGGATACGTTACAATATCCCACCAACAGGCTAATAACGAGAAAGGAGAGCAACATGGCAACTTACAGGTACAAAGAACTCCCTGTGGCTCGGCCAGCCAAGGGCACGGAACGCCGCCAGGCGTATACCGATCACATCATGATGACCATCGTGGATTTCTGTAGCGGCCCATGTCCACCTGCCCCGCCCCACCGCCATCCCCACGAGCAGATTTCCTATGTCGCCCAGGGGCCGATCAATTTCATCGAAGGAGAAGGGGAGCAAAAGAAGGTCACTCGTCTAGAAACGGGAGACATCTTTGCCGTTGCGCCCAATGTGCCACACACCGTCGAGTTGCTTGGCGAGACGGCGCGGTTAATTGATTGTTTCCATCCGATCCGCGAGGACTTTTTGAGATAGTGAGACTATTGGAGCGTCTGAAGACGGAATGTCGCACAGGTCTCTGGCTCCCAGACGCGAAAGGAGACAGAAATGAGCGAAACAAAGCCCGGCAAGAAGGAGGAGAAGGAGCGCCGTCCCGAAAGATTGCCCTTTGGCCCCCGCTTTATAG
>CAYPON010000005.1:0-29228 GCA_964412315.1 uncultured Anaerolineae bacterium
TCCCTGCTCCCCGCCGACCGCTCCCAGCCGCCGATTGGCGCTAGCAACAACGGGGTGCAGGACGCCTCGGCAGCGTGGGGCGAGGAGATCGTCGCCGCCATCGTGGAGCAGGTAGATCAAAGGGTACGCTACCTGATGGAGCATCATCACCAGTTGTGGGGGCATGGAGCACCACTGTAGGCAACAGGCATCAGGCGGCAGGCAATAGGCGGCAGGCATGAATGGCGATTTTCCTAGCCGGCCTTGGCCGGCTTCAGCTTTCAGGCCGATGATTTATCGTCGGCCTTTTGGAAAGGAGGCGACATCATGAAAGCAGCTATTCTGTACAATGATCGCGATATTCGAGTAGGTACGGCATCCGATCCGGTGCTGAAAGGGGATGAGGTGTTGGTGGCTTCGCGGTACGCCGGCATCTGCGGCACCGACCTCCATATCTATCGCGGCGAATTCCACAACCGCGTCAAATATCCGGCCATCCTGGGACATGAATTCGGCGGCATAGTCGTGGAATTGGGCAAAGGGGTCAAAGGGCTTAAGGTGGGTGACCGAGTGGTCGTGGACCCGATCATCTCCTGTATGCGCTGTACAGCGTGCCTCACCGGGCATATCAACGCCTGTCGCACGCTCAAGCTGTTGGGCGTAGACTTGGATGGCGGCTTCGGCGAGTGTGTGGCTGTGCCCACCGACCGTATTCTTCCGTTGCCGGAAGCGATCTCGATGGAAGATGCGCCGATGGTCGAGCTATATTCTATCGGGCATCATGTGCTGGAGCGAGGCCGCGTGCAGCCGGGAGAGACGGTGGTCATCCTCGGTGCGGGGAAGGTCGGCCTGTCCGTCTTGGACGTCCTCTGCCACAGTGCCAAGCCGGGCATGGCAGTCAGCGTGGATCGGGAGGACTTTCGTCTGGGAGTGGCCTCGAGAATAGGGGCGGAGGCCACCATCAATATCCAGCGGGAGGACGCCATAGCGCGCGTCCTGGAGTTGACCGCTGGTGAGGGGGCAGACTGCGTGATCGAGACCGTTGGGCATTATACGGTGGCAGAGGGACAGGAATCACCTCTGGGCCAAGCCGTGCGCATGGTGCGCAACGGAGGACGCATCGTGACTTTGGGCTTGGGAGAACAGACTTCGGCGGTGCACTTTAAGACCTTTGTGATCAAGGAGGCAGAGATGATCGCCTCTCGCGTGACCCGCGGCGAGTTCCCTCGCGCCATCCGGCTTCTATCCAAAGGTTTGCTCCATCCGGAGCTATTGATTACACACTGCCTGCCGATCCGCGACGTCACCAAGGCCTTCGGCCAACTCGACCGGGAAGACCCTGAGACTTTGAAAGTCGTGCTAGCTATGCAGGCGTGGTAGCAACGTTGCCGAATATCAAAAACCTGATAGGTTCTGCGGAATCTATCAGGTTTTTTGTTTGTTAGCGCTATCGTAGCACGAGTGGCAGATAGGCGCGATACCTCGTCGGCGTCGGCGTGGCCGTTGGCGTAAATGTCCACGTCGGCGAAGGGGTCTGCGAAGGCGTCGGGGAGGGCGTTGCGCTCGGGCTTGGCGTCCATGTGGGTGTGCTGGGCTTCGGCGTCCTCGTCGGCGTGTCTGTGGGTGTCTCCGTCGGCGTTGCGGTCATGGTTGCTGTTGGTGTGCTCGTCTCTGTAGGGGACGGCGTTGCCGTAGCGGTCGGCGTCTCCGTTACCGTATGAGTTGCCGTTGGCGTGTCGGTTGACGTGCTGGTCGCCGTCGCTGTTGGCGTGTCAGTCGGAGTGGCGGTCGCCGTCGCTGTCGGCGTGTCCGTCGGCGTGTGAGTCATGGTGGGAGTTGCCGTCGGCGTCGCTGTGGCCGTGGCCGAGGGAGTTGCTGTTTCTGTAGGGGTGCTCGTCGCCGTTGGCGTGGGCGTGGGAGGGAGCGCATAACCGACGACAAGCCGTGGCCGGCGACCTTGGTCCTGGCTCTCCGATGAGACGAACTCGCCGGTCTGGTAGGGCGCTCCGCTTTGTAAGACGGCCTTGATCAGCACTCCGTGATTTGTCGTAGGATTGGCCAGCCAGGCGCGCACCAGATCGGTAAGATCAAAGGACACCCATCGTGAACGTGGCGGGAGAGAGGCCGTGTATGACGGCTGGGATTCGCGGTCTGTGCCCACGCCATCGCATCCGGACACCGACCAGTTGGTCGCAGCGGTGGCGTTCCGCCAGGAGGCGGCACCCTCATCCCAGAGCCTGAGCACCCGAAAAGCGTGGAGTTGAACCGGATTTGCCGGAACCTGAGTGACATACAACTGTAAGCTGGCCCTGACGTTGAAAGCGCCAGCGGGCAGTGTGCTGAGATCGAGACGGACAAGCGCGCTCCTGACATTGTTCGTGGTCATCATCAAGGTGCTCTCGTCCCCGGCGGTACGAGTAGGATTCCAGGCGAACATATAGGTATCCGTCGTGCCAGTATACCCGCTCAAACCTTCCTGCAGGTAAGCCTGGTGCGCTGAAATAGGAGGCAGGGTTGCTCGCAGGATGTACAAACCGTTGAATTTGTCGAGGAGATGGATAATATTCCCCTCGACCTGGGTCCGTACTACATAACCCCTCTGGTTGGGCCTGCTTGGAGCTGGCCAGGTATAGATCAGCATCGGTTGCTGGGGATTCCACACCTCCAGGATGTGCAACCCCGCCTCGCCGCCGCTGAGATACAGGCGCTGATCTACCAGCGAGGCGCTGACGATTTCTCCGGGCAAGTCGCGGTATCCAACTTCGGAGGCGCGAGGGAGGCCGGAAACATCAATCACCCGTATGCCGCTTCTCAGGGCGGTGACATAGGCATAGTCGCCCTCTATTACGAGTCCACGGGGAGTGTTCACTGGAACGTGGCAGGCCTGCCACGACGCGATCGGGTAGGACACATCGTAGATGCGCAAGAGGTTGTCTACATCGCCGTCCGTGACGTAAGCATAATCTCCCCGCACGACAATGGCCCAAGGAGAACACCTGTCAAAGAAGACGTACTGCGGGCTTGCAGGATTCACCACGTTATAGATAGAGACACCTGAATACTGCGCAGCCAAATAGAGCAGATCTCCCACGATGTCGAGATCAACGCACTCGCCAGCTATGTGCATACTGTGGACAATACGTGGATTTCGCGGATCGGAGACATCCACGACTTGCAGCCCGTTGGTTAAGCAGGCCATAAAGGCAAAGTTGCCCTTGACGTGGATTGCTTGAGCATCCCCCACTTGAGGGAGGGTGCTCAGTAGTAGAGGGGCCGCAGGGTTAGCAAGCGACACAATTTGTAATCCGCCCCTTTCCGTAGCCAGGTAGGCGATATCCCCGACAACCTGGAAATCATGGAGTTCGCCCGTTCCCCCCGGTGGAGGAAAATCCCCGATGATCTCAATAGTTGGCTCTTGGGCCGGGGGCATTGCCTGCACGGAGCGGGGCGATGCGATGAGCGATAACAGCATCAAGGCTATCCCGGCCATGGATGTCAGGGCTTTTCTCCTCGTGTTCACGGCAGGTTCCTTTCTCCCTCGATTTTCACGCTATGGCTCGCGTTACGAGTGTGGCACCCAGGTCTCATCGGATACCCTTACCCCTCTCCATTCCAGCCAGAGGACGTACCAGTTAGCGTGCATGTCGAACTTGAGGAATCTCTGATCCAAAGGAGTGCGAGGCTCGCCAAACGGGATTTCGTAATCCCATCTGCCGATTAAGGTTTGTCCGGCAGGAATAGGCGGCACCAGAATGGGGACTTCGCGCCACTGGATCGGCGTGATCCCATCGTTGGTAGCGTATGCCTTGATAATCATGACCCTGTCTGCGGGCGGCCCGGTGAAATCGCAATTGGTGGACAAGTTGCTGATGTCAATGACATAGGTCACACCAGGGTCGAAGTAATAATAACCCCTTATCCTGCCTCGCATATTGGGAATGCAAGGGGTCGCCGTTGCTGTGCTCGTCGGCGTGCCGGTTGGGGTGGCTGTCGGCGTGTCAGTCGGCGTGGCCGTGGCCGTTGGTGTGTCTGTCGGTGTCGCCGTAGGTGTGTGCGTATCGGTTGGTGTTGCAGTGCGTGTCAGTGTACGGGTCGGTGTGGCTGTGCGCGTGTAGGTACTGGTTGGCGTTGCTGTGCGCGTCGGTGTGTCGGTTGGCGTGGCCGTTGCCGTGTGCGTGCCAGTCGGTGTAGCGGTATTTGTCGCCGTCTGCGTGGGCGTGTGTGTTCTGGTCGCCGTATTTGTGGCTGTGCTAGTGAATGTAGCCGTGGGCGTGCTTGTCCTGGTCGGCGTCGCCGTGGGTGTGACGGTACGTGTTGGTGTCCAGGTTGACGTGGATGTCTCCGTCGGCGTCCAGGTCGAAGTATGAGTGCCCGTTGGTGTGAATGTAGCAGTAGTCGTAGAGGTCGCCGTGCGTGTATGGGTGCGAGTCGCTGTCGCCGTCCAGGTCGCTGTGGACGTATAGGTGTGGGTCGGAGTGGCTGTAGGCGTCAGCGTCATTGTCGGTGTACGGGTCGGCGTGCCGGTCATCGTCGGCGTTGCAGTGCTTGTTGGCGTGCTTGTCGAAGTAGAGGTAGGCGTGCGCGTAGCAGTAAAGGTCGGGGTTCCAGTGCTTGTGGCTGTTCCCGTTGCTGTCGCTGTATGGGTATTCGTCGGTGTGCTTGTGTTGGTCGGCGTAGAGGTCGCCGTAGATGTGTGTGTGCTGGTGGCTGTAGGCGTAGGTGTGGGCGTTGCCGTGCTTGTCGGCGTGGACGTGGGTGTGCGTGTGCTGGTTGGTGTGGCTGTGGATGTGCGGGTTAGTGTTGCGGTAGCCGTCGCCGTGTCCGTTGGCGTATGGGTTGGTGTCGGCGTGTATTCAAAGCCGCCAAAGGTCAAGGTCCCGATTTCCCACACGGACATGGTTCCCGCATTGGGCGGCAGCGCGTCAACGCCTACTCTGATCTGGGTGATGTTCATTGGCTGGTCAAAGGCCAGACGAAAGACATGCGTTGTGCCAGGGCTAGGATGGGTCACACCGTTGAAACCCAGGCTATTCTGCCAGGCCCCCCAGTAGCGGAGACTGTAAAGCATGTGAAAGGTTCGATCGGGTACCCACTGGCCTGAGTCCTTGTGTGCCTCGTTGAGATATATGGCTCCTACGGCGGCGAAAAGGCTGGGATCGGGCGAGGCCACGGTATACTCATAGGGCCAGGCCATGATCAAGTGATCCATCTGGAAAGGAGTGAAATCCACACCAAGGATTACCAGATGAAACAACGGGTATGTAGCAGACGGAGATGCGGTCACCGCAATATAATAGGTGTTGCCGCTAACGTAGCCCCTGACCTGGAAACGCCCGTCAATAAGCACCAGTGCCGGGCCATTGGCCAGAACATGCTGCGGGCCTGCAGGGGGCACCCAAAGGCCGAGTATGCCAACAAGCAGCGCAACCGACAATAAACCGCTAAGCCGTATCACGCGCCCTTTCATAGTTGCACCTCCGGTGGCCTGGGCGATAGGAGCTGTGTCTCTGCACAGTTTGCTCCATCCCTCCCATGGGCCATGAATAAAGGGCAATTGGTCTTTGCTCTTGTAGAATGCTCCAAACGAACTCAGCCGAGTACCCCCAGACTCGGGAAGTCATCCTAAAGCGATCTATAATCTTTGCTTATATTATAACGCAGCAGCGGGGCTATGTCAATAGGCCAATAGGACAAAAGTAGGCCAAAAACCTTTAAGAATATGACGTTGAATATGACAAGAAGTTGCGAACGTGGTATAATAGTTTACCACCAAGCTGAGGAGCAGAGAACACTATGCCATCTATCGAGTTGCCTGCCAATCTAGGGACGATTATCCAGGTTATCCTCTTCTTTATTGGCGCTTATGTGTTCGCTTTCTGGTTAAGCCTGATCATCTGGACATTTGCGGATATCCGGTCACGTTCGCGGGACATCTTGACAATCCTTGTTTCCGTTCTGCTCGTCCTAGTGTTCAACTTGCCGGGGTTGATCATTTATTGGGTGCTGAGACCCAAAGAGACCCTAGCGGAAGCTTACCAACGCGCCCTGGAAGAAGAAGCTCTGCTTCAGGATATTGAGGAACAGTACGTGTGTCCCGGCTGCAAGCAGAAAATAGAGGAGGATTTTTTGATCTGTCCTAACTGCCACACGCAATTGAAAGAACGGTGCCCCAATTGCGACCATCTGCTTAATCTAAAGTGGAATATCTGCCCTTACTGTGGCCAGTAATTCGGGCGTGCTGGAACTTCGCAGGCCGATGGTTTGCCGTCGGCTTCTCCTTAAACCGGGTGAGAGTGTGTTTGCCATAGGGTGGCGAAGCAAAGGAGGAATGCGTGCCCGGCAAGTACACGACCATTAGCATTCCCAAAGAGCTTTACTTGAGAGTGGAGAAGATCATCCAGGGCACTGGTTTCCGCAGCCCTACTGAGTATATCGTTTATCTGACCCGCCAGGCGGTCGCTGCTATCGAGATGGATCGCCGTTTGATCAATTCGATGCCCTATACAACGATAGGCGGCAAAGAAGAGGAAGAGCCAGAAGCAAAACCTGACACGGGCTAGAAATAGCTTTCTTTCGCGTTGGCGCGCTCCTCGGCTATCTGCAGGGCGCTCTCCGCCTGACAGACCTACAATCGGATTTCATCCGTATCTGGATGCTTTGCCCCTACTGTTTGACGCGGTAATCCTGACCCAAGATGATGCGGATATCAGCCTCTGTATCAAGCTTTTCGCGGCGCACGTTTTCTCGGGCAACGCCCAGAAGCTCGACAAGGGAATTGACAGTGTATGGCTTGTCCGAGTAATCTATGATAATAGTATGGGTATAATCGTAACGGTCCGCGTTCGAGAAGCCAACCACTTGATACCCTTGTTTACTCAGGTAGTTGGCGGTACGTTCAGCCAGTCCCTTGATCGCCGTACCGTTCTGGATCTCTATTTTGGCCGCTTCCTCGATCAGCATGTCCACCGGCGCTCCAACCTGGCGAGGAGAGGTTATTGGAGTAGGGAAGATCTCTTTCACAAGCTGGCGAACCCGTTCCTGGTCAGCAATGAGGACGTCCCATCCTTGGGGTGTTTTATGACCCGTGGTCATGGATTCATCAATCAGCGCGGTGCGGATGCTGTCCGGTTGGATCTCCCGCGCTAACCTGGCCAGAGCATCAAGTTCAGCGAGATTCAGGTCAGTGTCCACTGAGTCCCCCAGGGTGCGCAACATCTTGGGGATATTCGCCAGGGGGATATCGAGACCGAGCGCCTTATCTTTGATGGCCATGATGACCTGCAGTTGGCGGCGGGCGCGGTGGAAGTCGGAACTGCCGTGTCGAACCCGGGCGTATTGAAGGGCTGTGCGCCCATCCATCTTTTGCACGCCGGCGGGTATATCCACGGTCATATAACCGTAACTGGCGTCGGGATACTCTTCATCATGGATCGCCTGCTCTACGTTGATCGTGATGCCGCCCAGCATATCTACAATCTTTTCAAAACCGGCAAAGTTGATGCGCACATAATAATGGAGCGGGATTCCCAAGAGGTACTGTATTGTCTTCTTTGCCAGTGCTGGCCCGCCGCCCGGGTAGTTCTGGGTATCGCCCAGGAGATGAGCGGCATTGACGCGATTGTGCTCATCATAGTCGGGGATCAACACCCACAGGTCGCGTGGGATGGAGAGCATACTGACGGATTTGGCTTCCGGGTCAACGCTGACGACGATCATGGTATCCGTGCGACAAGGGCCTGTTTCTACTTCACGGCGGTCTATGCCCAGCAACAGGATATTGATCCGTTCTTTCTTTTCCCAATTGGGGAGATTATCCGTTCTCGTGCTCGCTGTGCTGCTGCTGGAAGGGCGAGGAAAAAGCGTAAAGCGAGAATGACTTACGATATCCCGGATTGTGCTATAGAAAAGATAGTTACAATACAGGCCTCCTGCTAGAAGAACCACTAGCAGGATAGTCAGGATGAGTTGCACGCTATCTGACGCACGCATTTGCCTTGTTTCCACGGCTCTCATAGAACCTCCAGACACATCGCTGGTTTTGCAGCAGTTCTATAGTTTAGACTCAGAAAACCTGGTTATTGTTTCACGAGTGGATGCGACTTCAGAGATTATAGCATAACTACGACTAGCCAGCAAGTGCTTGACGCTCCCCTCTTTTGGCATATAATAACGAGCAAGGCTGGTGTAAACATAAACCTGAAATAATGATCTCCCCATGACCTTTTCCGTTTTCAGCCGTTGTATCCTGGCTTTCATTGTCATGTCGTCGCACGCTGAGAGGGAGGGTGGAACCGAATGGCATCTATGATGGCAAGGAAACAAGATGAGGCTTTCCAGCCTCGTGGCATGTACTTTGAGGATTTTCAGATTGGAGTGAGCATGACCAGCCCGGGCCGGACGATCACAGAAACGGATGTGGTCCTGTTCGCTGGCCTTTCCGGCGATTTCAATGAACTGCACACCAATGCCGAGTTCGCTGCCACGACGAACTTTGGCCGCCGCGTCGCTCATGGCCTGCTTGGCCTTTCCGTCGCTTCCGGCCTGGCCGGTCGTTTGGGTTTCATCGAGGGCACGGCTATCGCCTTCGCCGGTCTGGAATGGAGATTCAAGGCTCCCCTCTTCATTGGCGACACGATCCACATGCGGGCACGAGTCGAGAAAACGCGGGCTATGAAACCCATCGGTGGCGGCATGGTCATTTTCCAGATCAGCGTGGTGAACCAACGCATGGAGACTGTCCAAGAGGGGACATGGAAGCTCTTAGTCAAGTCAAGGCCGGACAAGGCTCAAGAATGACACGCCGACCGAGCCGTGGGATTTTGGCGATTTTATGCCTGCTGCTTTGTGCCCTGCAGGCTTGTGTGCAAGCAATTCTCCTGGTTCCGGTGACCAAGAGCGGAGCCATCGTGGGTGCGCTGGAGATGCGCAGGGGGGGCACTGTGGCTTGGGCCAAGGCGCGACCAGAGACGATCCTCTATGTTGGTGATACCATCCGCGCCCGGCGATCCGCACAAGTGCTCTTCCTCGATGGAACTACCCTGACTCTGCAGGGTGGCACCCAAGTATATATCGTTGCTTTTGACCCTGACAAGAAGGCGTTGCGCTTCAAGATGGATCTGGCCACTATCGAAACCAATGATTCGCTGGCACACATCCAGGTATCTGAATCGGGCGTTGATGTTTCGGTGGATTCCGGCTACGTGAGCGTGTTGGCTGAGGGAGGGCAGCAACAGGTCCAAAGCGGTGAAACCATCTCCCTTGCTGCGGCTCAACCTCTGGCAGAGCAGGGTCAGGCCACGCCGGCATCGGTTCTTACACAGGAAGCCCTGCTGGTCACATCAACTCCTAGCCCAATGCCCCTTGCCGAGGCGGGCCGTACGCTTTCTCCGACCTGGGGAGCAATGCCTACAAAGGTGTTTCGCGTGTTCCTCACACATATAGAGACAGGTCGCACGCTCTCTGCGGCTTTGCGAACGACGCCCACCAAACGAGTGGCTGCCACGTCCACTCCGATTCCTCCCAAGACGCCAACCCCGAAACCAGGTGGCTTTCCTTCTCCGACGCCATCTCCGGCAGCATTGGTGATCCGGGTGAATTGCGGGGGGCCTGCTTATCGGGATAGAGCAGGTCATCTGTGGGCGGCTGATAGAGAACACAAGGCTGGTAGCTGGGGATACAGGGGCGGGAACGTCTACACTACAGGTAATGGGATCGCCAACACCGAGGATGATCTCCTGTACCAGAGCGAAAGGTGGGGAAATTTCTATTACCTCTTTGATATCCCCAACGGCAATTACAAAGTCACCCTCCGCTTTGCTGAGATATACCGCGACAATGTAGAGGGGAGGGTATTCAGTGTCCGTTTGGAAGGCCATCCAGTCATTACGGATCTCGATCTTGTAGCCAAAGTGGGACGGGACGTCGCTTACGATCAGACTTTCACCGTTGAACTGACAGATGGACAGCTCGGGATCGAGTTTATTAAGAAGGCCGGCGATCCCAAAATCAGCGCTATAGCGATCGAAGTGATTCGTTAGATGCTCGAGGTCAGTCCATGCGCCTCATGGATTTGGTGAAAATCGGGGTAATCGTTACGGGGCTGCTCAGCGGGGCATTTGTGGCTCTCCTAAGCTCTGGAGATATTCTCGCCCCTCTCACGGCGGGTTTATACAGCCTTCAGTTCAGTGTGCGTGGCCCTCAGGCTGGCAGCTCCGACCTCCTCCTCATCATGATTGATGAACAGAGCGTTAAGGAATTGGGAAAATTCCCCTGGCCCCGCTCTCGCTATGCGGAGATGGTTGACCGTCTCCGAGGGATGGGGGCACAGGCTATTGCTTTCGACTTTGCCTTCAGTGATGCTACTCCGGATGATGAGCAGTTTGCAGCGGCTTGCCATCGCGCCAGCAATGTCTACCTGCCGGTGCGGATCAACTATACCGAGATGGGAACGGAATACCGTGAACCCCCGACAGCGATCGCAAATGCTGTGGCCGGTTTGGGGCATGTTTTCGTATCCCCCTCAACAGGGCAAATCGTGCGAAGCCTGGCACTGGAGCATGGGTCTGTTCAGAGTGGCTATTTTGCTCTCAGTTTGCTGCTATCCATGGCCGGCCTGGGGATTGACGAAAGCGAGGTATTGCCCGCGCGAGATGCATACTACAATATAGGGCCACTCCAGATTCCCGTTACCGCTCGCCACGAGATGCTGATCAACTATGTCGGCTCTACCGCTTCCTTCGAGCAATGCTCTTATGCCGATGTTTTGACTGGACGGCTCCCAGAGGAAAGTGTGCGTGGCAAACTGGTCTTGATCGGCGTCACTATTCCGCGCTATGCGGCTGAGTACAAAACGCCAATCCGTACACGAGGTGGAGCAATGGCAGACATAGTAATCCAGGCTAACGTCGTGGATACATTGCTACGCCAGCGGTTTATCGTGGCCTTATCTGTCCCGTACTGGGTCTATCCGATCGTTTTCGCTCTCTGGGCCTGGTTTATAGGAAGCATCGCGGGCAGATGGAGAGTTGTCGCTAGCATGGCGACAGCAGGTGTGGCCCTGGGTTTATCACCGATCTTTTTCATAAGGTATCGAGTCTTTTTCGACCTTAGTGGTCTGGTGATCGGTCTGCTTTTCTCCTATCTAGGGATCACTTACCTGGAAGTCCTGCGAAATATACGACGGCTGCGCCGACTCCAGGCATATGCGCCGCCTCATCTGGCAATGGAAGGGGAAGCAAGAGGGCCCAGGCCTGAAGGGGAGCGAAAGCGCGTCGCCGTCCTTTTCGCCGATGTCAAATCCTTCACCGCTTTGGCGGAGCGCAAAGACCCGAGCATGATTTATCGCGTGATGAAGGATTGCATACAGATTCTCGTGGATGAGACTTATCGTGCGGAGGGTACGGTTGACAAGTTCACTGGCGATGGCGTGATGGCCTTGTTCGGTGTGCCGGAAGAGCGTCTTGGCGATGCCGAGCGGGCGGTGCGTGCCGCTTTGAACATGCAGAAGGCTCTGGCGAGCTTTAGCCGGGAACGAGAAAAAGAGTTGGGAGCTCCGTTGCAGGTTCGCATCGGTGTGAACATCGGCCCGGTTGTGGTCGGCGACATAGGATCCGATGCGCGCATGAACTTCACCGCTATGGGTGATACGGTCAATGTGGCTGCGCGCCTGGAGCAGGCTGCCAGGCCGGGGACGGTCGTGGTCAGCGAAGAGATCTACCACGCCACCGCCCATTTGTTCGTTTTCACGCCGTTAGGGCCGATGTATCTGAGAAATCGTATCCGGCCCGTGATAGCATATCAAGTCATAGAAGAGCGTTCCAAACCTCATTGGGAGAAGCGAACCCTTTTCCAGCGCCGCTCCAAAAGAAACTTACCCCCAAAGTCCCCCTAGAAGGTATCGTGCCGCACCAGGCCTTTCCCCAGTTTAGGCCGTCCGCCCTGTTTTGAGCGCAATCGCCCCAAGTGCCTCTGGCATTAAGAAACTGTTATGCTTGGCAGCGCGCTTATTCATCGAAAATTCATCTTGATCGCTTAAGATAGCAGGTGAAATCTTGGGGGAAGGTCTGGCATGATTGACGTTAAAGCAAGAACGCAAACGTTGTTGCCCCGTGAACTAGATACCATGTCAGTGGCGCCGTATCTTCTGAGTGTAGAAGAGCCTTTTCTCTATACGTGGGCGAAGCGTTGCTTCGATATAGTTGTCTCATTGCTCCTCCTTCTGGCCCTCAGTCCGCTGATTGCGGCCATTGCTCTGTTGATCCGGCTGGATTCTCCCGGGCCGGCAATCTTCAAGCAGCGCCGCGTAGGGAAAGGGGGACGGGAGTTTACCCTTTATAAGTTTCGCTCCATGTATCATAACGCCGACGAGGATGTCCACCGCGTCTTTGCCAAAAGATACATCAAGGGCCAAGGCGAGACCGATGAGCAGGGCCGTTATAAGCCCAAGAGCGATCCTCGTGTGACGTGGGTGGGACATGTCCTGCGGCTGACCAGCCTGGATGAGCTACCGCAACTGGTCAATGTGCTCAAAGGTGAGATGAGCCTGGTCGGGCCGAGGCCTGCGGTGCACTACGAGGTGGATGAGTATAAGCGGTGGCAGTTGCAGCGGCTGGCCGTGCTTCCAGGGTTGACGGGGTTGGCGCAGATCAGTGGCCGCAGCAGCTTGCACTTTGATAAGATCGTGCGGTTGGATCTCGCATACATCGAAGAGCGAAGCTTCTGGGTTGATCTTAAGATCGTTTTGCTGACGATCCCGGTGGTTCTATTCGCCAAGTGCGCAGGTTAGACAGGCTCTCCATAAACGTAACATAAAAGGGCTTGGCAGATGCCAAGCCCTTTTGTTCTTGGGGTCAAATGACGTTGCCGGGCACGGGCAATAGCACATGGAAGCGGCTCCCTTCTCCCTGGCGACTGGTTGCGGAGATGTACCCCCCATGAGCCTGGACGATTTCCTTGGCAATGGTCAGGCCTAAGCCTGCCCCTCCCATACCCGCTCGCGCTTTATCGGCGCGATAAAAGCGCTCGAAAATCCTCGGCACATCCTCGGGCGGAATCCCGATCCCCGTGTCGGCTACAGTGACAACCACCCAGCGATCATTGCCCGGCCACGGAGGGAGTGGAGGATCATCCTGCATCTTGGGCTCGGGCCTGGAGAGTTTCCCCAAACCTTCTAGAACGCCTCCCTTTATGGTCACGCGGCCACCACGGGGCGTATATTTCAGCGCATTGTCTACCAGGTTAGCAAAGACCTGGCCTAGCCGGTCAGGGTCTCCGGAAAGCGTGGGCAACAGGTCGGGAAGCTCCAAGGAGAGGGAGATGCCCGCCTCTTCTGCTTGCGGGCTGAACTTTTCAACGCACGACCGCAGCAGATGATCCAATTCCACTGGCGACTTGGCCATCTCGATCTGACCCGCTTCCAGGCGCGCGAGATCCAACAGGTCTTTGACAAGGCGACCCATGCGGCCAGCCTCTTCGTAAATGATGCTTTCTGCTCTCCGAGAGCTGTCCGCGTCATGGATAGCGCCTTCAATGATGGCCTGGGAGAAGCCACGGATGGAGGTCAGAGGAGTCTGCAATTCGTGTGAGATGTTCACCAAAAAGTCCCGTTGTGCCCTCTGAGTGCGTTCCATTTCGCTTGCCATGCGATTGAACGCCGCTGCCAGGCGGCCGATCTCATCTTGGCTTTGCACGGTGATCTCTTGCTGATAATGTCCCGTCGCCATTTCCTCAGCGGCGCGCGTCATGGCCTTGATGGGTTGCGTGACAGAGTGTAAAAATAGATAGCTCACCAAAGCCGAGATAACCAGGGCCAGGCCCCCGATGCCGAGCAAAGGGGGAAGCCACTCTCGCCAAGGCCGCTCCACGTCCTCGGCCGGCACCGCCAGCGCAACATAACGGACTGCCGCTGGCGATGGGCGAGGCACATCGGCTTCTCCATCGCGCGGCAACGGCACATAGAGCAAGAAATATCTGGCTCCATCTTTCGACTGCCAGCGACGCCACGGCAGTTTCATATCCTTCTGTTGAAAGGCTGTTAGAGGAGGCAGGGGAATTCTTTGGCCTTCTACACTGCTATCCTGACTTGTGCGCAGGATCGCGCCATTTTCATTGACGAGGAATAACTCTCCCTCTATTGCTGATGCCTGGTTTCGCAGGTATTGCAGCAGCAACCCAGGGACGTGCGATTCAGGGGCAGAAAACGTTGCCAGGACACGTGACAGAGCCTGGGCTGTCACACGCATGCGCATCAGGGCTACCTCGCGCCCGTAACGCTGTAACCAGGAAAGCCCCAGACTCCCTGCCAGCACCAGGCATACAAAAATAATGATCACATGGGAAGCGATCAGTTTGGCACGGAGAGTCCGAAACATCGTGTCATCCACTCTCCTTCGGCACCTATCCGGCAGCCTCGTAGCATATGTGACCGGTTGTCGGATAGACCGCTGGCACATCCTACTCGTTGGTTACAAGTTTATAGCCGATCCCCCGGATGGTCTCGATAGCTACATTGCTGTTTGTTAGCTTGTCTCTCAGATGCGCGACATGGACATCTACAGTACGGGTATCGCCGTAATAGTCGTAACCCCAGACACGGTTGAGAAGCTGATCGCGGTTCAGGACCAGGCCCGGGTTCTCTGCGAATGTCACCAGCAGATCAAACTCTTTGGGCCGCAGGTCCACAGGCTGGCCGTTGACAAAAGCCTCGCGACGGTTCTGATCTATTTCGAGATTGCCCAGGCGAATCAGAGGAGGCTGGGTCAGGGCAACCCCATAGCGACGTAGCACCGCTTTGACGCGGGCGATCAGTTCCCGCGGATTGAAAGGTTTGGTCACATAGTCATCGGCACCCAGCTCCAGTCCCACGATTTTGTCTACATCATCTGCTCGGGCGGTCAGCATGATAATGGGCACATTGTTCCCCGCCTGCCGCAAGCGCCGGCACACTTCCCATCCATCCATTTGTGGGAGCATAATGTCCAGTAACACCAGGTCGGGCTTGTGCTGCTCGATCTTTTCCAGAGCATTGATCCCATCAAAAGCGGACAGGACTTGAAAGCCCTCGTTTGTCAAATACAAGGTGGCCAGTTCAACGATGTTTCGTTTGTCGTCTACGACGAGAATAGTGGACATTTACACCTCCTGGGATCCTCGTGGGGCGTTATGCGATTGCGTTGGAGCTTTTGCCAAGAGCATGAGACTGATTATAATTCAGCTTGTGATAAGCCGGGCAATAGCTTGAGTGAAGCATTGCATAGAAAGGAAGCTTTGTCCAATGAATATCTCCCGAAATGAAGCCTTAACTCTGTCCACCGCGGCCTATGAAATGGGTGCCGATGTATTACGAGGCCAGTTGGAGAGGCCTGCGGGGGATTCAGGATGGGCGATTGGCGATACCAAGCTCGACGAGTGGCTGGAAAAGTACGAAGATCAAGAACTGCTCTTGATCGTTGCTCCCGTTGGGTCCAAATCCACCGTTAAGCAGATTTGTGGCACGTGCGGCGCCGAATACTATGGCAACCAGTGCCCTCGTTGCCGCGAGGTGCGACAGCGGCTGCGAGAGCGCAAATGACGATTTTTTACCCCAGGTCTCCGAGTTCATACAAGATAGCGGCAGCCGCTGCTAACCCCGCCGTCTCGGCACGCAAGATGCGCGTCCCCAGCGTCAAAGTGTGAACGCCATATCGCTTGGCCAATTCCACCTCTTCTTGAGTAAAGCCTCCTTCAGGCCCGATTAACAAGCCGACGGAAAAAGGTTTCCGAGTGCCTCGCCCCTTCGTGGTAGTTCGAGTTTCTCGCGGCAGCAAATCACGTAAGGCAACGTCGCGTTCCCCCTCCCAGGGCATCAAAGCCAGGCCGCTTTGCCTGGTCTGATCACAAGCCTGGGGGAAAAGTATGGGAGATTGAAGGCGGGGCAACCTGCCTCGTCGGGATTGCTCTGCTGCTTCCAGGATAATGCGCCGCCAGCGTGCGATTTTGGACGCCGATACATCATCCAGGCTGGATACCAAGCAACGGTCACAGATGACGGGCACGAACTCGACAATCCCGATTTCTGTTCCCTTCTGGAGCACCCACTCAAAATGATGCCCTTTGAGAACCCCTTGATACAATGTAATCTTGGTGCGAGGCTCGCCAGTAGCCAGCGCCTTGTGCAGCACATGCCCGACGACCTGCTCCTCCTCCACGGCATCCAGTTCAACTTCATACTCCCAGCCGGAATCGTCGAGAACCGCGATCTTTTCCCCCGGCTTCATGCGCAGCACATCGCGGATTTGGTGAACCAGTGTTCCCGCGATGGCGACGCTGTTCTGTTGTAACCATTCAGGCTGCACAAAGAAACGATAAGTGGTCATCGCCAGGTTTTAGCACCGATCAAAGCAACCCAGTCCCCCTCCTGATGCCGCTGTACAAGATGGAGACCCGCTTTAGCCCAGGCGGCGGTGGCCAGCCCTTCATGCTCTACGATAATGCCAGAGGCGATGGCTTGGCCATCGTCCGAGAGGTGCGCGACTATGGCGGGTGTTAGCGCGGCTACTGTCTCGGCGAGTATGTTAACGACGATGATCGCAAAAGGGCCAGGGAAGGGGATAGCCCCCTCTATCAGCTCATATCCGTGAACCCCGAGCGATCCATGGCCAAAGTTTACCTGGTTCACAACCCCGTTGCGATGAGCATTCTCTTGGGCTACCTTGACCGACACAGCGTCAATATCCAGGGCCACGATAGGTTTCGCGCCGGCCTTGGCAGCATAAATGGCAAGTATCCCCGTCCCTGTCCCTAAATCGAGCAGCGGCTTGCCTGCCAGGGGAATTTCCTCTAGAGCGACCAGGCAAAGGCGTGTGCTTGGGTGCAGCCCCGTGCCAAAGGCCAGGCCGGGATCTATCATCAGGATGACCTCGCCAGACTGGGGGGCATATTCCAGCCAGGAGGGAACAATAACAATGCGATGGCCAATGTGTTGAATATGATAATCCTGGCGCCAGGCGGTGGCCCAGTCTTCCTCAGCGAGTTTCTTGAAGGTCGGGGCCTCGAAGGGATATATCTGGGCGAGATGCCAGAGTGCCTCTTCCAGTTTTTGACGAGTGGAAGCGTCTGAAGGGTCAAGGTATGCCTTGACGGTGACAACTTGCTGGTCGGGCTTCGCCTCCAGTTCTGGAGGCAGGAGTGGCCGTTCGATAACTGTGCCCCCCTGCCCATAGCGGCTGAGAAGCTCGGAAATAGCTTCCGCCGCCTCCAAATCGGCGCGAACGCTCACCTCCAGCAAAGCCATATTCGTCATGCAAGTTCCTCGTCAGGCATTAAAGGCATCCTTCACCTTTTCAAAGAAGCTTTTATCCCCTTGCGATTTTATTTCCTGCCCGAAAGTTTTGGCCAGTTCAGCAAAAAGCTCCTTTTGCTGCTTTGTCAGACTGGTGGGAGTGACGACGCGAACATTGACCAGGAGATCGCCACGACCGTTGTGCCTCAGATAAGGTACACCTTTGCCACGTAAACGGAAGGTCGTGTCCGCTTGCGTGCCCGCTGGGATGATGAGCGTTTCTTCACCCTCCAAAGTGGGGATGGCGATCTCGTCGCCCAAGGCGGCCTGGGCAAAATTCAGGTTCCATTCCAGCAGGATGTCGTTTTCGTGGCGACGGAAGAAGGGATGCGGCTTGACTTTCAGGTCTACATAGAGGTTGCCTGGCGGGCCATTCCGTTCGCCTGCTTCCCCTTCCCCGCTCAGGCGGATTCGCGTGCCATCATCCACACCGGCTGGAACCTCCACCGAGATCCGCCTTGTCACATTCACATACCTTTGGCCTTCGCACTCGTGGCAGGGCGTGGAAACCACCTCGCCCATCCCCTGGCAACCGGGACAGGCCATGACGTTGACGAATGTGCCAAAGATCGAGCGTTGAGACTGTCGCACCTCCCCTGTGCCACCGCATTGCGGACAGCGCATCGGCTGAGTGCCAGGCTCGGCGCCGGAGCCATTGCAGACTGGGCAGGTTTCATAACGGGTGATTTCGATCTCTTTTTCGCAGCCAAAGACGGCCTCTTGGAATTCCAAAGTCAAGTCGTAGCGGAGGTCTGCTCCTCGGGTAGGCGCTTGGCGGGTTGTTCGTCGTGTACCAAAGCCGAAAAAGTCGTTCAGGATGTCATCCAGGCTACCGAAACCGAAGCCAAAGTCACCGAAGCCATTGCTCGGCATTTCTACGCGCCCATGCCGATCATAGGTCGCTCTCTTTTCCGGATCGCTGAGGACATGATACGCTTCATTGATCTCTTTGAAAGTCTCGTTGGCATCCGGGCTATTATTAACGTCAGGATGGTATTTCATCGCCAGGCGGCGGTATGCCTTCTTGATATCCGCGTCTGTGGCATCGCGTGGAACTTGCAGGATTTCGTAATAGTCACGTCTCGGGCTCATAGCGCTAGCTTGCTCCAAGTTCCCAATTTCTGGTTAGCACTCTCGTACGGCGAGTGCTAATCGCAGTACCTATAGCGTAGCACGAAATTGATCTTTTGTCAAAAATTCTCCCCAAGAACAGAGCGGGCCAGACGACATGCATCGCCTGGCCCGATAAAGTGTTTACAGTGCAAAATCCCGGTCTTAGTCCGCTGCCTCTCCCCTTTCCGCTGACTCCTCAGCAGCAGAGGCTGCGGTGGTCGCGGCGTTCACCCTCCAATCGCCGACCTGATCCCATCTATCCTCGTTCAGCCGCACGTATATATGATACGTGCGAGGGCCATAGGCAGCCTTGAAAGCTATGGGCAGAACGACCGTGAGCATGTTGCCCGAGCCTGATGCCCTGCACGCTCCTACATAGAGAGTAGCGTATCTCGTATTGATCACGTAGGAGGTGCCGATCTGATAGCCCTGCGCCGGCAGCCAGCGGGTGTTATCCAGGGAGCGCATGTATACGCGGTTCGTCAGCCGGTTGTAGCGAACATAGACTGCGTTTGTCGGATCTTCACGGGTGGCAATCAGCAAGTCAACTTTCGTCAGCGCCTGATAACCCCGGGAGTGCCTGGCCACCACTTTGAAAGGAACCTTCTGGCCCGGATTGGACGCGCCTCGATTGGGCGTAACACTAGCGGTGATGATCTCCCGCACGACCGGGATCGTAGCCTCATACGAGTCCCATCCCGCCAAGGTCACGACCAGGGAGATGGTGCCAGCGACCGGCCGCGGGTTGAGAGGCACTATGGCTCTCCCACTCACTGCTAACGCGCTTCCCAGAGTGACTCCATTCTGAGAGATGACCGCCAGCGCCAGGTTCTGGACTATTCTAACCTCGAAGGATGCGGCGCCAACCAGACATGCGTCCGCATGAGACACATCGAGCGCTGCCGTTGGATTACCCACCGGCACATCATCCTGATAGGGCACGTAATCGGGATCAGTGGCCGTGACTTTGAGTGTGCCGTCCTGCGGCGCTGGGCTGAGGGGCACGTTGGCGACGCCGCTGCTCACTGTAGCCTTACCTAAAATGCTGCTGCCCTTGACCACGGTCACCAAAGCGCCATTGACATTGGCGTTGACTGCAAAGTTTGTGGCCCCCGTCGGACACTGCCCTGCATGGGAAACAGACATCGGGTCGGGCGGCGACACCCAGATCTGCATCGTCGGATCGCCAAAGTAGTGAAAGATCTCGAATTCGATCTTGCGCGTGGTACTCTCGCCGTAAACTGTCGCATAGTACATTTTGCCATAGTTCAGTACTTGCCCCATGCGACGTTGTGGGTTGGAGAAGGTGCCAGAGCGGGAGTAGCTGAGAAAGTCGGGCCAGATCGCATCAATCATCCCTTTATCAATGGCGTCGTTATGCCCACTAAAGCTAGTGCGCGTGGCAGCGACGACGCCGCCAGCACCGCCATTGGCACGGCGCAGGAACTTCTCGGCAAATTGCACGTCGGTGGAGGGCGTGTTGAAACCGGCGTCGTCGGTCTCGTTGTCGAACCAGCCGGACTGACAGTTCATGCTCAGGATGACCGGCAGCTTGTTGCCGTTGGTCAGGCCATCAATATTGCTCGTGCTATAGGGTGGATGTGCCCAGCCAAAGCGGTACCCATGGTCGCGATGGTTCACGAGAAAGGTGCCAGCGTTGATCGCGTTGTTGATATCGGTGGCGTTGCCGCTCCAGGTGAAGCCATTGGCCCGCAAAAGCTCCGCTGGCAAAGGCTCACCGTTTCCATAAGCGCCGTTGTTATAGTGGGTGGGGTTCACGCTGGCCAGAGTGTCGTAGATTCGACGCACAGTATAGCCTTTGCTTAGCAGAAAGTTGCGGATTTCCTCGGAAGTCCTGAGAAATGGCCTGTCATCGTACCCGTCATAGACGCCGCCTTCGCCATCTTGGAAATAGGCTGCGACAGTTGCATTGGCGTAGAAAGAGGAGTCCGTCACCGGGTTTCGCTCGTAGTTGATGATCTTGTTCACGACAGCGTTTGCTTCGTCCAGAGTGTCCACAGACAGGCGACCCGTAGTGATGTCAGGGAAGTAATCGCTGCCGGCCACTGTGGCGTAGTAAAGATCGGTGCCGATCAACCTGTTCGACTCGTAAGGGTGTGCTGTCACATAGTGAGTCGGGATGAACTCAGCATCGCCAAGGAAGAGAATGAAGGAGGGAACAGGGCTCCAGGTATTATAGGCATTCTGGATGTACGACTTGATGCTCGCTGCCGTTGACCCTGTATCTGTTGTCGTTCTGACTTCGGTGTCCAGGCCTTTCTGGCGTTTCCAGTCGGCCAACGTGTTGGCTGCTGTCAGGAAGTCAGGATGGGTGATGATCAATAGTTCGCATCCGTTGGCGCTGGCAAGCTCGATCCCTTGTGAGCGGGTGCCTGCTTTCTCCAAGAGGTCATAGTTCATCACAAAGCTGCGGTATAGATCCTCATAGTAAGGCGAATACAATCGTGCATCAATGGCCGCGTCTGTCCCGCCGCTGAAGCTCAATTGCAAGCGCAGGTGCGAATACGCTCTCAACTGGCGGGCCGCAGGATTGTACTGCAGAGGATAGAAACGAATTATGACGGTATTGCGTTCCCGGATCACTGCTTCCGAGTCCAGCGCCGCTACAGACGGCGGATAGAATGCATTGCGCTCGTAGAATTCCTTATCCAGGGTGAAAGGTGCATCTTCTGCTCCCACGGTGTCTGCCGCAGGGGGCTGAACAGGATAAATCCGATAGCCTTCCAGGAGCTTGAAATCGGCCTCCAAGATGTGCAGTTGGACGCGAGCGCCCCTTGGGATGGCTACGAAGCGGCCCAACGAAGGTAGCTCCGGTTTGCCCACATCGTCGGTGAGGCCGTAGTCGGGGACATGCACCCGCTGATAGACCGTGCCTTCCCTTTCGACTTCAACCACCTTGAAATCGGGGAACTGGACATCCAGGGCGATGCCGCGGACGTCAGAAGCCGTGAGAGTCAGGCCGGGACCAACCGCTTTCCCTCCCTGGCTCAATGGAGCCGCCGATGTTGGTGCGCCCGCCCCCAATAGCATCGCCCCAAGCAGAAGCAGGACGGTTATTATCCTGCCGAACCTTTCGATCTTGCTTGTTATGCATGTCTTCATCGTGATCCCTCCCTCAAATAAAAGCGCCACTCTCGAGATTCATGAGGTTGCCTGGCAAAAGGCAAACCTGAATCCGGTCGTTGGCGCCTTGCTGTGATGTGATCTATGTCGCACGCCATCGGCCGTAGAGCGGTGGCCTGACGGGCTACATTGTTATCGCTGTTGCTCTTTATTGCTTCTGCTTGCTTGAATGATAGTGTGCGCGGGAGGGTTTGTGAATAGTACTGTGGTCACATCGGGGAGCTTAGAGGGGTAGTACCTTTGTCCTATTAACAGCGGCCCTCCCGCAGGTTTGGAGCCTGCGGGAGGGCGGTGGAGCTAGAACCTGTCGAGGAAGCCGAGGATCGCTCTGTACGCAGCCTGTGCCATGCCCTTGCCTAAGCGGAAGGCATAATAGGGCCAGAGGGCGCGTCCGGGGGGATCGTGTAGCGTAGTTTCTTTCTCATCCTGTATATCCCTGTGAAAAGAGCATCATCTTACCTTCCAGACCCCGACCAAAACCCAGCCGGAAGAAGCTCCGTGCTTGTCCGTGGCTTTCAAGTATTCGTTCCGCTGCCAGCCGATGAAGGCGGGCTTGAAACGCAGCGCCCAGCGGATTTGCAGGTTAGTTCCGCTCCCGGAAACGGTGGTCTGGGCGACGTCCAGGATCGCCTGTCCATTCTCTATGGCAGCCGCGCTGCCAGGCGCATATCCTCCCAACCAGGCCGTATCCTGGTCGTTGCGCAGATAAAGCAGGCCGGAACTTCGCTCGTAGCGCGCATAGACTCCATAAGCTGCGTTGGTGTCGTGGTTGATCAGGAAACAGGCCTCGGCAAGGTTCTGCCATCCATCTGGATCAGTGTAGGTCGCTGTAAAGTATTGTATGCGCCAGGGGCCGGCGTAGCCACTATCCGGCAGCGTCGGGCCTACCGTCGGTGGGCGATTGACTGTCCAGGTTCCTTTGCTTTGGAAGCCGGAGCTGGCACCCCAGCGGTCGTCCGCTCGCAGATATTGTTTGTACTGCTTCCCGCTGAAAGCCTCTTTGAACCTGATCGCCCAGTGGACCGTAAGGGAGGTCCCGCTTCGTGTCACCTGGCATTGCCCTGCAACCAGTTCTGCGTAACTGTTGGACAGAATCACGTTGGGCGTTCCTGGAGCGACACCCACACCAAAGGCACCGCCATCGTTAGCCAGATGCAACAAATTGTTGACCTGGTCGTAGCGCGCGTAGCAGGCGTTGATCGGGCTAGCGGTCGTGTTCATGAGAAAATAGACGTTATTCAGGTCATTGAAGCCATCGGCATCTCTATAGACAGCTTGGAAGATTTTGAGGATGCCTGGCGCAGATTGGCCACTCTTGGGGCTGACAATGCCAAGCGTCGGCGCGCGGTTGACATGCCAGGTGCCAACTTGTCGCCAGCCGCTACTCGCCCCGGCCTTGTCCTCGACGTTAAGATATTGGTTGTGGGTCACTCCGCTCATGGACGACTTGAACTTGACCGCCCAGGTCATGGTCAGCACGTTGGTGATACCGCTGGTGGTGCATTGCGCCACATCAAGGATGGCGTTGGCTGTGGCGATGGTCTGGGCTTCACCAGGTGAGTACCCTCCTAACCACTGCCCCACGCTTGCGCCCCAAAGGTAGAGTTTCCCCGTTTCCCTGTCGTAACGGGCGTACATACCGCTATTTGTATCCGTCGTCGTGTTGATAAGGAAGTAGGCGTTGCGAATATCCCGCCAACCGTTGCCGTCCAGGTAGGTCGCAGCAAAAAGCTGGGTGACATTGACCAGGCCTTGGCCGGCATTGGGATTCACTCTATCCCCCACAGGAATCTGATTCGGCAGCCTCAAGGCAGGGTCGCCGAGAGTGATGAAAGTCTCCAGGTGGTAGTAATCGGAGGGGTGGACATTCTGAAAGAGATACAGCTTGCCGGCCATCGTAGCCAATCCCAGGGTGCGTTCCCCCTCTTGGAGAACGGCATCGAGAAAGCCTCGATTCAGATAATCATGCCCACTGATGACTCCGTAGCCCGCCGGAGCCCAACTGGCGATCGCGCCTTTGTCTTGTGCGCGTACCAGGCTCTCGCTCAGGCTATGAATAGAGGGGTGGATGAAATAACCATCTGCACAGGTCATGGGTAACATGACCGGCCATTTGCCAGAGTTACTGAGCGAGGGGACATCGTCCGTCCGCAGGATCTTTTCGCTCGCCCAGAGGTTTATCGCACCATGGCCGATATAATTGACGAGCAGCCGGCCATCGTTGATCGCATTGATGATCGCTGCTCGACATGCTGCACCGCTCGAAAAGTCTCGTACATAGGCGGTATCGGCGCTGTAGGGAGGCTTGACATAGTCGCCGATCAGAGCGTCGGAGAAAGCCTCAAAAGGCCCGCCCCTATCAGCATTATCGGCCACAAAAAGCAGCTTGGAAACCCAGGAGCCGGACGCCGGGCCTTGCTCGTAGGCCTGAATCTTGTCCAGCATCGCCTGCGCCTCGCCAGTTCCGGCATTGACCGGGAGGCGCCCCAGATGCATGTCTGCCAAAACATCGTCACCCGACACACAGGCGTAACGTTCATCTACAGCAGTCTCGCCGATATAGGGGTCGGCGTAGGCGAGGAAGGGGGGGATGTAGTTGGGTGCGTTCGCTCCCGAGTAGTTCTTGAAATCATAAGTGCCGTCGCCGAAGAGGACGACATAGCTGGGCGCGGGCGATTGCCAGTTGTTGTAAGCATACCTGAGAAAATCGCGGATCGGCTGTGGGTGCAAGATGCCATAGTTGAACTCATCGTAAACATCCTGCACATCCACGAGCAGGGTACGCAGCCCGCTTGACTGCTGACGGTACTGGGCGAGCGTTTGTGCCTCGGACCAAAGACTCCGATGGGCAATGATGATATAGTCTGCCCTGTTGGCCGTGTTGTGCAGGTCTGAAGGGGAGTCCAAGGTGATGCCGGCAGGAGTCAGGCAGCGATTTACTGCGAGAGCCACATATTTCGCAGGTGCCGCGATGGTATCCTCGAAGCGAAACGTGAAGGAGCCGCTAGGGTCCGCGATCCAGTTGATGATGCGGGTGGGATGAAGAGAGTCGGTGATGTCGAAGGCCAGGAGGTCATTCGTACTAAAGCTACTCACCCGATATTCCCAGGTTCCGGCTGCATCGCCGCTGAAAAACAGGATGCCGTTTTCGGCCTGATAAATGCTCAGGTAATGTATCTTGAACCAATCCGCCGTGACCGCATCAAAGGGGCCACCCGTATCTAGGGGAAGCTCCAATCTGATCTCATTGGAGCCGTTCACGAGATAGGATTGCGGAAAATTCGCCGAGACGAGCTTGGCGGTCATCCCATCCCACCATGCCTCGGCCACCTGATGGCCGTTTACATACAGTCTAACGTGGTGATCCGGATTCACACTTGACAGCGTGATAGCTCCGTAAAGCGAAGCCTCCAAAGTCGCTGTATGCGATCCAGAAGATACCCTGTTGAGGGCAGCGAAGTAGCTACTCGAGCGAGGTGATTTGTAAGCAATGACCGGATCCCAGCCCCAACGTTCCAGTTCATCTGTCCCCTGAAACGAGCTGTAGTATATGAGGTTACTTTCCAGGATATAGGTTTTCCTGAAGCTATCGGGGACGTCCCCCGCTCCTGAGGGCGTGCCGTCCCTCTCTGCCATACGTAACCCGATACCTTGTCCGAAGGTCAGCCAATAGATGTTGGCGTCTGTATATTTGCTGTTCTCTTTTTGGCCGTAAAAGAGGATATAGTCAGTCGTACCAAACCTTCCATCTTCTTGACCCCGGACATGGAGTGCCAGCTCCTGTCCTCTATTGTACATCCGAAAGGTGCGCGGATCCAGGCTATCAACCGGTAGCCCCGCATCGCGCAGATATTCATAGGTGAGTCGGTAAATGCCATCCTGCGCGATAGTGATCTTATAGACCGGCGAACTGAGGTAGTGGGTTAACTGGCCATCAAGAGCGGTCTCCTGGCTCGGCGGGTTCCGCCACTTTTGAGAAGAGGCGTAGTTAAGCAGCGCGTTTTGCAGCACTGCCTCGAAGGTAGGGGACTCTTGGCGTCCTGGCGAGGGGATGTATTGCCCTCGCGGATAGGTGAATTCAACCAGCAGCCTGAGATAGCGGTGATAACGGATTTGGGCGGTCACCGGGTTATACTGCGCCGGATTTACATAGACAAAAACGCATTGTTGATCGCGGAGGCGGACCAGATCGCCGAGTGCAGCCAGCGAAGGGGGGAAAAAGGCATTTTGAGCATAGATGGCCGCGTCCTCGAGGTATTGGAGTCGAAACGCCTGGGGTGACATCAGCGGGTCTTGTCCTGGGCCGGGGGGCACAACTTCCCGGTGAGATACGGGTGGCACACGCCAACCGTCCATGACCTCGCTTTGCGTCTCTAACACGCTGAGCCTCAACTCGGCACCGGGCGGAATGGCCAACAACGTCCCCCCCTGGGGCAGCTCAGGTTCTCCGGACTTGGTCCTGAAGCCATATCCTGATAGACGAGGGCGCTGATAAGCCTGTCCATTGAGGTTCACCTGCTCTATTTCCAGAGGCGGCGCATGGAACTCGAACAAGACCCCCTGCGGGTCGGAGCGCAGCAACTGAAAGCCGACCGTCTTTGAGGCTGCGCGCGAAGCCCCAACCGGCGCCCACGCTCCTGACATATACCCCATGTTGAATAGGATCGAAATGATCAGGATGCGAACCAATAAACAGTGACACCGCTTACTCATAAGATTCTTCTCCAAAAAGGCTGCTGATAGCCATTTCACGGCCTCACCGCTGTGCCATCCGGCGTGCGCGTCAAAGTCCAGGTGGGCGGACCTGGCGGACACGGGTACTTGGCGGCCAATGCTTCGTTGATGTCTATGCCCAGGCCAGGCTCGTCGTTGGGATACATGTAGCCGTTGCGCACCTCCGGGCAGCCGGGGAAGAGCTCCGGCAATGGGTCGGGGAAACCGCTCCATTCCTGGACGCCGAAGTTGGGACAACTCAAGTCAAGGTGCAGATTCGCGGCGTGACCTACGGGTGACACGTCCCCTGGCCCATGCCATGCGGTGCGCACGCCGAATAGCTCGCACATCGCTGCCATCTTTTTCGCCATGGTGATTCCACCGACCTGGCTGATGTGCACGCGGATAAAGTCAATCAGACGGTTGGTGACCAGGGGAATCCATTCCAGAGGATGGTTGAAAAGCTCACCCATAGCGATCGGCGTCGCGCTTTGCTGACGGATCATACGGAACCATTCCGGTTGCTCCGGTGGAAGAGGGTCTTCCAGGAAAAAGAGCCGGTACGGCTCCAATTCTTTCGCCAGCCGCACGGCCTGTATTGGTTCCAGCCGCTCATGCACGTCGTGTAGAAGCTCCACTTCGGGGCCGATCTGTGCGCGGATGTGCTCAAAGAGGCGTGGCACACTCTGCGCATAGGCGGCAGGATCAAAATAGACTCCGGGAAGCGCGCCCTCTGGCTTACGAGTGATCGGGTTTCGCCCTCCATAGCCCCCCATCTGGCAACGGATAAAGTGGTAACCTTGCTCCTGGAACTTGCGCACGTTCTCCTCGACCTCGTGTTCGTCGCGCCCATCCGCGTGGCGATAGACCGCTGCCGCCTCGCGGCATTTGCCGCCCAGAAGCTGATAGAGCGGCATTGCCGCCAGTTTCCCTTTGATATCCCAGAGGGCCATGTCCACGCCGGAGATGGCATTGTTCAGCACTGGCCCGTTGCGCCAATAGCTATTGACCCAGGATGTTTGCCAGATATCCTCAATGCGGTGCGGGTCTTTCCCGATCAGGAAGGGCTTCAAGTATTCGTCTACCGCCGTTTTGACCGCCAAATGCCTCTGCGTGAAAGTGGCGCAGCCCAGGCCGTACAGCCCTGGCTCCGAGGTGATGACTTTGACGACGATCAAGCGGCTCCCTGCTGGGGCGGTGAGGATCGTTTGTACATCTTGGATGGTGATGCCCGACACGATTTCCCTCCTGTTTGTTATCAGCGGATTAAACAGATTAGAGCAGAATTTTTTTACCGAATCTGCTTCATCCGCTTAATCTGCTGACTTGTGCTTTACCACTTGTCCGGGTGCAGCGTCAACTCTTTCATTCGATTCACGTAGTACATGTAGTTCTGGAACGGCACGTCGGGGGGCACGAGGTGGTCGCACCAGGGGATATAGCCGCCATCCTTCAAAAGTGGCGCGACGTTCTTCAGTTCTACGTCAATCGCCTCCTTGCCCTGCGCCATGGCGCGCTTGTCTATGCCGCCCATGAGCCTGAGTTGCCGGCCGTGTGTTTTGCGCAACTTGACGGCGTCCATGCCCGCCGCCCGTTCGATAGGGTAAAACCCGGTGACACCTCCTTCCAGCCAGAGCGGCACCAGCGGGCCGGAGTCGCCATCGCTATCCACAAAGATGAGGTGGATGCCGTGCTCATGGAAGAGCGAAGTAACTTTCTTGTATGGCGCCAGCATGAACTCGCGGAACATCTTGGGCGAGATGATCGGCCCGCTCTTATAGGCCATGTCCTCCCACATGGTGACATAATCAATGTCCACCTCCTCCACAGCACGGCGGACGGTGGCCACCACGAAATCGGCGATGTAATCCATCATCTCGTGTATCCAATCGGGATCATCGTACATGGTCAAACAGATGCGGTCGAAGCCCATCCAGTTGCGAATCCAGCCGAAGATGCTGCCACCGGCGATGTTGAGAGGATAGTCCCGCCCCTCCCACGTGCGCTTCTTTTCCTCCCAATAGAGCGGATAACGGCAGGGGGATTCCGGATTCAAGCGCGGCTTGATCTTATTCTCCCAGTCCCCCCGTGTCTCCAGAGGAAAGCGCAGCCATTGAGGCATGGTGTTGTAGCCCTTGTCCGTGAACTCTTTGCGGATCACCCCGTTGGCATCCTGGTAAATGCGGTACTCCGCCGTCTCCTCGATGGTTTCCTCTTCAAAGTCAGGAACGAGGCCCAGGGAGACGCCGATGCTTTCGCGGCGGTCTACGCCGAGGTATTCCTGCAAATGCCGGTCCGCCGGCAGGCCCTCTTTTTTCCAGCGCGTCAGTGTCTCCCTCCAGTACCACATCTCCCACCAAGGAGCGCGGTCCACTTTTTGATAGTTCATCCAGCCGATAAAACGTTCGCGATCGTTCATATGTACCTCCTATTCAGTTTTAATTACAGGTTCTTGCAGTCTTCCTCATTGCTGCATCATAAATCCGAGCATACTTTCCTTAGCTGCGTCCAGGCTGCGCATAGTGCGTGATTGCTTGAGCTTGAGACCAAGCTCTTTGGCTAAAGGCTGGAGCAATTGCAGGAGCAACGGGAGACGCACAGCAATTTGCTCCGGAAGTACGCCGAAAATCTCAAGTTGCTTTATGACATGTTGTGGAATCTGGCCCCACATCGCTTCGAGGGATGGCTCGGGAGCCAGTATTTCGCTGCCCAGGACAAAGCCGCTCTGCGTCTCGACGCTCATCAACACGTAGGGAAAGACAGGCCGGCTGCCCTTTTCCCCAACGGGTGCGGGAAGCAAGAAAAGGTCTATCTCGATTCTGTTCTTAACCCGTCGGAGCTGTTTGACCTTCTCCAACGACTGGGCATCCATAGCAAGCGAAATGCGCGGAGGTTCTGGTGACGGCACCTCCATGATGCGATCTTCCCAGGCCCAAACTCCTTCACACTGGCGCGGTACACG
>CAYPON010000005.1:29238-31025 GCA_964412315.1 uncultured Anaerolineae bacterium
GTACACGGACTAGGTAGCTCTGTTCTCCGGGGGGCTGGAGTAACGAAAGGTCCTCTTCGAACCTCGGCGCCACATCCAGCACCTGCTCCAGCCCGTATGTCAGGAAACGGGCCTCCTCTGCTTCCAGGTACCAAGGGAAAAAGCCTGGGCGATAGCTGCGAAACTTGGGCCAGGCGTTTGCTCCCCGGAACTTAACCCCCAGCTTTTTGATGATTTCCCGATCCTGGGCAGACAGCATGTCGCGACTTTCAAAGGAGACCTGGAGCTGAGGCACTTCGAGTATCTGTTCCGGAGGCAGGCTAGACCTGGCGTCTTCAAAGGCTAGAAAGCCGTAAAGCCCTCTTGCACCAAGGTAAAGAGCCACAGCGTAATGCTCGCCCAACATACCCATCACGCTGATGAACCCCAGTTCGTTCGTTTCGGGATTTTGCACCCCGAAAACATCCGTCTCCTCCATCCATTCCCAGGAAGCCAGCTCTCTCACACGGGTGGCGGCTTCGTAGAGCCTGCGCCACTCCTCAAGTGTAGGCGAGTTTTCGGTCATTGTACTCCTTTCATGTCTCCTAACTTTCATCACCCAATGACCTGCGCAAATATCAAAATGAACCCAAAAGGATCGCGAATGGCCAATTCGCGGAGCCCATAATCCTGGTCTACTGGCGCCATGATGACCTCGGCCGGTCCTCTAACCCGCTCATATAGGCTGTCAACATCTTTGACATAGACGTAGGCTATAAAGTTGGCAGGTATGTCTGAGACCGTAACCTTATCAGAGTACCACTTTTGGGCCGCTTTCTTCTGTGAGAACATAACCTCGATGTCGCCCAGAAGAAGAGAAGCCCACTCAAGGGGGGGGATGCCGGGCAAACTGTGCTGGAGTTTAGCCCCTAACATGTCCCTGTACCACGCCACGGCCTGATCTACATTGTCTACAAGGAACATCGGGGCCACTTTCTGGAACATAGCTGAAGGCTCCTTTTCTTCAACCCGCCAGGCAGCATACGCCAACGCTTGGCGGATGTCTTCTTCCTCAAGGTAAGGGTATGCCCTTAGGATGTCTTCAATGGAGTGTCCAACTGCCAGCAGGCCAACGATGGTCCCGACCGTAACCCTTAAACCGCGAATACAGGGCTTGCCGCCCATGACTTCAGGGTCGAGAGTGATACGTGGTAACTCGTTGATGCCTTGTCTGTTTCCTTCGTACCGTTCTGTGTTCATGGCATTTTCCTCACAAAGCACGGCTAAAGGCCTTCCAACCATCGCGCGACCTCTGCCAGGGATCGCGCCACCCGGTATCCATGTGCAGCAACCAGTCCAGCCTTCCTCCCACTTCGATCCACCAGGATCGCCTTTCCCGCCTGGTCAAGCAAAGGTATATCTGTCATACCGTCGCCGATGGCAATAGCTTGGCGCAACGGGATGCCCAGACGAATGGCAGCCTGCACTTTGTCGCCAGGCAAGTGAATCCGCACGTCTATGCCTTCGATCTGGTTATCCCGAAACCTGAACCAATTCGCTTCGACGCGGTCGAAACAGTCCCAAAGGCCTGCCGCTTTCAAGATACGCTGGCTGAGATCACCTGTGCCGCAACTGATGATGGCCATTCGCTTGCCCAGATCGTGGATGGCGCGAATCGCCCGCCGGTCCTCATCCGAGATATGCCGCGCCGACTCTTTTGCCTGAATATCAAGCTCCTTTACGCTCAACCCACGCAGGCAGAAAGCATAGAGTCGCTTGAACGAGTTTTCCGCGTACCCCTGCCGGTCGGCCCAGGCGAAGACGCGCCC
>CAYPON010000006.1:0-24136 GCA_964412315.1 uncultured Anaerolineae bacterium
CGGCGGTTGGGGAGTGGATCCACGGCAAAGATCGTCTCCGCCCCGGCCTGCGCCGCCATGCGCACCGTGAGCAAGCCGAGCGCCCCCAGCCCAATGACGGCTACGCTATCGCCGTAACGCACCTGCGACTCGCGGATGCAATGGAAAGCCACGTAAGCTGGTTCAATGCAGAGCGCCAGGGTTGGGCCAATGCTCCCCAACTCCCAAAGCATGTCCTCCTGGCAGATGTTGGTTTCACGGATGTCCATCAGGCCGAATACCCGATCACCGACCTTCCAGCGCGTCACCTCTGGGCCGACCTCGACGATGGTACCAACCCCGCTCGTGCCGGACTTGCCCGGTCTCCATTCCCACCTGACCTCCTCCGCCTCAACAAATAGCCGCATCTCCTGGTCGAAGCGTTGGCCGCGGAACGCCCCGCCGTCGAACATCGCCGTGGTCGTGCCATGTTTGCCGGATGCCCACTCGGTCTTGACCAGGACCTGGTGTGGCTGCAAAGGTGGGTCCTGGTACTCTAATACCTCGACTTGAAAGGAACCGACAATCGCTAATCTGCGTGGCAAGGTTTACCTCCTAGACGACCTATTCGACAACTCGGCAGACGCACCCGCTAAAGGTGCGACTACCTGGCGCTCCGGTTTTAGAACCACTGCGTCACTTCGCTGACCGGTTTGCGTGGCTGCGCTTTCGGCTGCTCATCAGGATAGCCAAATGATACCGCCGCGATCATCTCGTCCGTTCGACCGAGCCACGCGCGCAGCTCATCATAGGCGTAAAAGACGTCGCAAATCCAGAGTGATCCGATGCCAAGCTCCTGGGCAGCCAAAAGCATATTTTGAATTGCCGCGCCGATGGATTGGACATTAACGACATGCCATGTTCTCTCACCTTTCTCATTCCCAGGAGGATAAGCATTGAAAACAAAGATGGTCACCGGCGCTTGTGACATGCAATTCGTTGTCCATTCGCTGCTGCCAGTGTCCCGGCCCTGGCTTTTGATCCCGGCAATTGCCTCACACATGATGCGGATCATCTCCGCTCGCTTATCTTGCCGGACGACAATAAAGCGCCAGGGTTGCCGGTTTTTGCCCGAAGGGGCCTGCGTCGCCGCCGTGAGAATGGCCTGAATCGCCTCATCGGGTATGGGCGTGTCTTTGAATCTACGAATGCTTCTTCTCTGCGCTATGGCTTCCAAAGTGTTCATTCTGCCTCCTCGATCTTCTATTGGCGCCACCCGACCATGCGAATGATCTGTAACTCGCCAAAGTTACTCTGGTTGCTATTATAGCGGAAATCCCGGATTTCCCAAGCACTTCGCTATCCTTGACGCCAAGAGAAAAGGTGGTATACAATACCTGCGAAGGACCAGCCCGCTGGACAGGGGAGGCTACGATAAGGAGGATACCTGTATGCACTTCTTTGACTGTAACGTCTTTTTCGGCTCACCGACCAAGCGCCTGCTTTCCCCAGTGCCGACGGTGGAAATGCTGCTAGCGGAGATGGATCGCGCGGGGGTAGAGCGGGCACTGGTCTGGCACATCGCCCAGCATGATGCCTCGCCCCAAGTGGGCAACCAGCTTTTAGCGGAGGCGATCCGCTCCCATCCCCGTCTGATGGGGTGTTGGACCGTACTCCCCAACCAGACCCGCGAATTTCCTCCTCCCCAAGTCCTCTTTCAGCAAATGAAAGCGGCGCGCATTGCTGCACTCCGCATCTTCCCCAACTCGCATCGTTTCCTGGCCAACGAGGTATCGTTAGGAGAGATACTGGAGAAGATGGTGGCGCGCCGCATACCGCTTTTCGTCTCCCTGCGGCGCGGCATGGACTGGCGAGATATTTACGCACTGCTGGACGAGTTCCCCGACCTGATGTGCGTGATCTGCGACCACGGCTGCTGGGGGATGGATCGCCTGTTTCGACCATTGCTGGAACGGTATCCACACGCATACATTGATACCGCCCAATATCTCTTGGACGGTGGGCTGGAGGCGCTGGTGGCCGATTATGGCGCGTCGCGGGTGCTATTCGGCAGTGGCTTCCCCGAGTCCTATTTCGGAGGAATGATGCTGGCGCTGCGACATGCTCGCATCCCCGACGAGGCCAAAGCTGCTATTGCGGGCGGCAACCTGGAGCGAATCCTGCAGGAGGGAGAGCTATGATCGGCACTTCGCCACTGGCACGCGAGTTTTGGGAGTTCGGCAAATCGGCGACCTGTCCTATCTATGACATGCACGGGCACATGGGAGTCTGGCACTCGATCTATTTCCCGCGCGCCGACGCCGCTGACATGATGCGCACCATGGACGAATGCGGCGTGCGGATGTTGGTATTCTCTCACCACCTGGCGCTCTTCGCCCCGGATTTGGGCAATAGTCTCGCCATCCAGGCGGTGCGCCAGTATCCTGACCGCCTGCGCGCTTATTGTGCCGTCAATCCCAACTATGCGGAGCAATTGGCGTCTGACCTGGCGGCCTTTGAAGCCCACACCGATGCCTATGTCGGCTTCAAGTTCCTGTCCGATTATCACGGCATCGCACTTTCCGACGAGCGTTACCGGCCTGCCTGGGAATATGCCAATGAGCGGGAACTGCTCATCTTGGCCCATACCTGGGGCGATAGCTCCCTGGATGGGCCGGCGGTCGTGCGTCAGATGGCCGAGCGCTACCCTCGCGTCAAGCTCTTGTTGGGGCACTCCTGCCATGGGGAATGGGATGCGGCGGTGCAACTGGCGCGGGATTTCCCCAACACCTATCTGGAGTTGACCGCCCTCTTTGATGATCGGGGGATACTGGAGAAGTTTGTGCGCGAGGCTGGCTCCGACCGTATGCTCTTTGGCACAGATTTGCCCTGGTTCGATCCGCACCAGGCGGTGGGCGCGCTCCTCTCCGCCGACATCAGCGATGAGGATCGGCACAACATCTGCCACGGCAATGCGGAACGGTTGCTCGCTCCCTTCCTCGGCACTTCATATCTGGGTCATGAATTCAAATAGAGGAAGATCCCGCCGTTCCGGCGCGGGTTCGGAGTGTGACTCTAGTTTGCGCTGCTGGATCATCGTGCGCAGACGCTCCACGGCGGGCGATGGATTAAGCTCCTGTCCGTGACGCATCTGTTCACCATGTTCTTTCCATGCCCTCAAGTAAGCATCAAGTTTCTCCCGGTTATGCCAGTAGTAAGCGATAGTGGCATAGACCGCCTCCAGGTTCAGCGTTGGATAGCGCAGCACGATGTCTTCCGGGAAGAGGCCAAGATCCAGGTAATCGGAGAGAATAGTCTCAATGCCCACACGTGTGCCCTTTACTCGGATATCGTTGGGCGCCAGAAACTCGAAATAGTCTTCTAATTGCATGGACTACCTCCTGTGACCATAGGGGTGTTCACCCAGATCTATTGTAGTATGGAAAATCAGTCGAGTCAAAAGGCGGGCAGAGATTCCAAGGGAGTGTTCCTTCAATCGCTTGGTGTCGGTGCTATTGGATCACGTTGCACCTTCTATATAACCTCGGCGTTCGCTCGCTCTAAAAGCGCCTTCATATAGCCGATGGTGAAGGCTGTGCCGAGCCGGCGATCATTGCCCATCATGGGGATATGGTCGGCGATGAGTATCCCATCAAAGTCCACCTCTCGCAGTGCCTTCATCACCTTATACATATCCATGTAACCATTGTCCAGAAAGCTTTCCACAAAGTGCGGCAACGGCGCACTGACGTTGCGGAAATGGACTTTGAATATCTTGCGCCGCTCGCCAAAGTAACGAATGGTCTCCAGGACATCTTTGCCCATGAGCGGGCCGCCCTCAAGCCAGCAACCAACGCATAGGCAGATGCCCACATTGGGGCTGTTGGCGATTTCGAGGGCACGCTTGTACCCTTCGAAGCTGCTGAAAATGCAGCGCGGCACACCGGCCAACTCCGGCACCGGCGGATCGTCGGGATGGATGCCGATCAGGACGCCTGCTTCCTCCGCCACTGGAGCCGCAGCCTTGATGAAATAGCTGTAGTTCTCCCAAATCTCCTCTTCGGTATACTGACGGCCATGCGACAGAGGCATGTTGTAATGCGCTTCGCGCCAATGCCCCTCCTCCGCCTTCGCTAGATCAAAAGCCCTGGCCTTGGCTCCGCCACGGGTCAACTCTGGTTCCGTGCTCCAAATGCCATTCGCCATGTGGGCATACGTGGTGTACGGAATGCCTGCTTTGCCCAGGTTGCGGAGGTGCGCCTTGTATTCTTCGATCTTGGCGTCGCGCTTAGGCAAGTTAAGGACAATGGCATCCTGGTTGTGCACACTGGAGTTGCCAAAGCCGTATATCTTCAATCCCGCCCCCTCAAACAGCTTGCGCCGGCTGGCATAGTACTCGTAACTGGCCTTGTCCCCGCTCGTCCACAAGACAACATACTTGACGCCCATCTGTTTGACGAGCTGCAGTTCTTCCTCCGTCGGCTCGGGCGACATTTGCGCCGCAATCTTGATGCCTGGCTCGATGCCCATTCGTTTATCTATCATCTTCATCCTCCCTATTTCTTATCATTGCCTGATTCATTATGCCACGAACCTCCATTCCTGCCAAAAACAGCGGTGCCTCTGGCTAAACTCCGCGCAACTCTTGACAGTCACCAAGAGATGTGATATGCTTCTCCGCGTTTGAGAGGTAGCCTCGTTGACGGGGTTGGGGAGGGAACCGCCAAGTCGCTCTGCCCAATCAAGGAAAGAGACCTGCCATGAAACAACTGCTCGCTTTTGCTCTCGCTCTCATCTTGGCTGCTGTGGCGCAGCACTCCCTGCGCGGTGGCGAGACCCCCAGCCGCGTAGCTATCCTTTTCCTACCGGCGGCGTTGCTTTTCCTTTGGGCCGCGGACAAGCCCGCGCCCTGGCCTCCTTTGCCGCTGCGTCGGTGCTGGCCACGCTGGTCGCTCGCCCTGACAGGTAGTGGCCTCCTGCTTGGTGTTATCGCGCTCGCCCTTTTCTGGCGTCCCGCCGCCCCCAGGCCCCAGTTCACCGGCCTTCCCCTCTGGCTCTGGTTCATCAGCATCCCTCTCTTTGTGGTGGGTACATGGTTTCAAGAGAGATCCCCCCACGAGGAGAAAAAGCGCGACATCTCCCGTTGGGAGATCGGCTTGCTCTTTCTCATCCTTCTCGCTGCTTTTTTCCTTCGCGTATGGCAAATTGATCGCATCCCCAATGGCTGCCAGTCGGACGAGTGCAACAATGGGCTGGATGCTCTCCAATGGCTGTCAGGCGCGCCCTATACGCCTTACGCACACACCAATGAAGGACAGGCCACTTTTTTCACTTACCTGTTGGCGCTGTCGCTCAAATTGCTGGGCGCTAACGTCCCCAACATGCGCCTGGTCTCAGCCATCAGCGGCACGGTCACTGTGCTGGCTTTCTACCTGCTGGCCCGCGATCTCTTTGGCCCCAAGGCGGGACTGGCGGCCAGCGGCCTCCTGGCGGCATGTCGCTGGCATATCACTTTCAGCCGCATTGTCTACGAGCTTATCCTCATGCCGCTGTTTGAAGTGCTGCTTGTCTACCTCCTGTTGCGCGCGCTGCGTGAGGGCCGGCGAGGCTACTGGGCGCTGGCTGGCGTGGCCCTCGGTGGAGGGCTTCATACCTACACGGCTTTTCGGGTCATTCCCTTTCTCGTGGCAGGTTTCCTGATCTATTGGTTCCTGTACACGTTGGTAATGGAGAGAGCGGGCAAATCCCTCCCTCCCCAGGCACGTCAGCCCAGTCGGCTGTGGCAGGATCTGGAAGGGGTGGCATGTCTTGTAGGGGCAGCGGCGCTGACCGTGCTGCCGCTGGGCGTATACGCGGTGCAACATTGGGATATCATCCTCAGTCGCACAAGGCACATCTCCGTCTTCGTTGATGTGAGTGAAGCTGGCTCCTATGCTCCGATTTGGAGCAATTTGCGCAAGACTCTTTTGATGTTCAACTGGAGGGGGGATGCGGGGGGGCTGAATGGCCTGCCGAACGCGCCTTTGTTAGATTTCGTCGCCGGTGTGCTCTTTGTCCTGGGCCTGGCCTATGCTCTTCGGCACATCCTCCGCCCACTTCCCTTCCTCTACGTCGCTTGGTTCATCGTAGCGGGCAGCGTAGCTGTGCTCTCTGTGGCCCACGAAGCGCCAACCGCTCGCCGCTCCTTCGGGCTTGTGCCACTCCTCTATCTGCTGGCCGGCCTGGCGATTGACCAGGTTTGGCGGGCGGTGCGGCGCACTCGATGGCGGGAAACCAGGGCCGAGGCTGTCTTGGCCGGTGCGATGGCACTACTTGTGATCGGTGTAGGGATCAGTAACGCCTACACCTACTTTGCAGTGCAGGCGATAAACCCCTCGGTCTTGTTTGCCTTTAGCCCTCATGAATCGGCTATAGGGCAATACCTGGCCCAGCTAGAGGGGGACCCTTATATCCTTATGACGCCCAACTTTGTGAACCACTCGGCGGTGAGGTTCATCGGGCAGCGAAAAGTCACACCGCTTAACTTTGGGCAGCAAATCCCGCTGCGCCAGGATGTGGGCCGCGATCTCCTTTACTTGTTGGACCCGGTGGACGAGCGGCTGGAACCCCTGTTCCGCCAGGTCTACCCGGCAGGAAAGTGGCAGGTGCAACGCGACCGTTATGGGCGACCGCTGTTTATTTCCTTTGAGGTGCCGCAGGAGAGACTGGCGGAAGCCCAGGCCATAACGGCGCAATACTTCTCAGGACGAGAGACAAAGGGAACCCCCGCGCTGGTGCGCCAGGAAAAGTCGCTGGAGTTTGATTGGACTGTCGCTCCACCGCTGGCCTCACCCTTCTCCGCCTCATGGGAGGGTGCGCTGCAGGTGCCCTCTTTTGGTGAATATCGCTTTGAGCTGGCGGTGATGGGCGGGCGCGCTCGCGTATTGCTAGATGGCCAACTCTTGGTAGAAGGAAGCGACGGTCTCGCTCAGACGCAACGTGCGCTAGCCGGTGGCTTTTACAGTTTGACCTGCGAGTTTATCTCCGGCGATACCCCGCAGCGGCTGCGACTGGCCTGGGCTGGCCCTGGCTTTGCCATGCAGACGGTGGGGTCAGGCGCGCTTTATATGATGCCGGATGCAGCGCATGGCCTTGTCGGCTACTACTACGCCAACGCCAACTGGAAGGACCCGCCGGCCCTCGTCCAGCGCGATCTTTTCATCATGCCCCACAACCCACTGCCAGTGCCTTACAGCATCCGCTGGAGGGGCAAAATAGCCGCGCCGAGGGCTGGGCAATACCGCTTCAGCACCTGTTCCGACGATGGGTCATTCATCCACGTGGATGGGCGACTGGTCGTGGATAATGGTGGCGAACATGGTGCGCAGTGTCGCGATGGAGACATCGTGCTCTCGGAGGGGTTCCACGACATCGAGGTGCGCTATTTCCAATCGGGGGGAAGCCGGGAGATGCAGCTCTGGTGGACGCCCCCCGGAGGTGCCAAAGAGGTCATTCCCAGCCAGTATCTCTTCCCGCTGGACAAAGTACCAGAAGGCTTAGAATTGCCGATGCTAGCAACCGCGCCGCAGCCAGTGCCCACGCCAGTAACGGTCACTGCCGGGCCAGCAGGGGAACCCTCCGCCCTGGAAGTGCGCCTCTTGTGGCGAACGGGGAGTTGCGGGTCCGGCAAGGCTGAGTTCCAATTGCCTCGCGGGGTGGCCGTGGATGCAGCGGGCAACACCTATGTTGCCGACGCTGCTAACCACCGTGTGGTTAAGCTTAGCCCAGAGGGGAAGCCCTTGCTGACCTGGGGCAAAGAAGGAAAAGGGGATGGCCTATTTAGCGAGCCTTTTGACTTGGTGGTGGATTCGCAAGGGAACATCGTCGTCCTGGATACTGAGGCAGGGCTTCTCCAGCGATTCACATCGCAGGGCAAGTTCCTGGCCACTTTCGGCAAGGAGCTTTCCCTCTATCATCCGCGAGGGCTGGGGATTGACACTGAGGACAACCTTTACGTCGTTGACACCGGTGGTGCGCGTGTGCTCAAACTTTCCTCCAAAGGCGCGCGCCTGGCGCAGTTTGGCGGGCCAGGGACGGTGATCGGCTCAGACCAGCCCACCGATGTCGCCGTCTCCCCGAATGGAGAGATATATCTGGTCGCGCCGGGGATCGGCGTTTTGTGGCAAGTGGACGCCAACGGCAATCCCTTGAAACGCTGGCAGGTAGGAAAGGCTAACACGGTAGATAGCCCGCACATTGCCATTGATCTCCAGGGCAGGGTCTATGTTACCGACCCGGAGGGTGGCCGTGTGCTGGCCTTTGCCGCCGATGGGCAGCCGCTGGGGTATTTCGGCCCCATGGCTGACAGGCCAGGTGAACTCCGCAAGCCGGTGGGTATCGCTGCGGGAGCGAAAGGCGCAGTATATGTGAGCGATAGTCAGGGCTGCCGCATAACAGCTTTCGGCGTGCCGTAGCTCCCTTCTAACTTTCGGCGATGATCCGGTCCACGACCAGTTGCCGAAACTCGGGAGACAGGCTAGCAAAGTAGGCGCTGAAGCCCGTGACGCGCACCACCAGGTCGGGGTATTTGCCGGGATCTTTGTGCGCCGCCAGCACCGTGGCTTTGTCCAAAAGGTTCATGTTGATCTGTGTGCCGCCCAAATCCATGTGCGTCCGGATGAGGCTGACTACATTGTCCACGGCTGCTTTACCCTTTGACAGGCCGGGATCCAGCTCGATCTGCATGGGCGCCGCATTGCCCCATCCCGACTGCACGGAGGCGATAGCGACAGCCATCGCTGTGGGCGCGCCATCCTGGCGAAAGCCGGGGTCAGGGTTCGCCCCGTGGGAGATGGGAGCGCCAGCGCGACGCCCGTTAGGGGTGGCTTTGAGCGCCTTGCCCATCGGAATAGTATTCGCCCAGGAGAAAAGCCCCGGGATCATGTTGTAGCCAGCGGGGGTAGGCGCTTCTTTGACAATGTCGGTAAAGAGCCGGGTGATGCGCACGGCGTATTCATCGCCCAAGGAGCCGCCGCGGCCATAGCGCGGGATGTTCTTCATCATCAGCCGCGCCCGCTCCCCGTCAAGCCCTGCCCAGTCAGTGTCAATGTAATGTTTGATCTCCGCCCAGGTCAGCCGCCCCTCTTTCTCAATGCGCTGTGCAAGCGCGGCGAAGGAATCGGCCACCGTGGCCAGCGCCGCGCCATCCACGCACAGGTTGACGAACTCGACGCCGCCATGCGAGGCGTCCAGCCCCTTCTCAATGGTGCCGTGGCACAGCAGGTCAAGCACCAGTTCGGGATGCACTTCGTGCATGTGCTCCATGTGAAAATCCAGGCCCTCAGCCAGCACTTCGATGGCGCGGCGCAGGTGCTTTTCAAAGAGGCTCCACAACCTGGACACGCTGGGCGCCATCGAAGTATCAGCGAACATCTCATCCCAGGCAGCCATGAACACCGCCCCAAAGTTGACCTTGACACAATCGTTCAGGGTGTATTCTCGGCCTGGCAAGGCGAACCAGTGGCAACCCGAATAGGCTCTCTGGCGGGCGATCTCCATCGGGAAGCCATTGCGGGCGAAACCTTCCACGATGTTCTCAATGCCCAGGAACTTGGGGATGCCAGTTTTGTCCTCGAACATGATCTCCACGCCACGACGTGTCAGTTCGGGGTTGACATTCCTGCCCACGCAGACGCCTACATTGGCCGGAATCTTCATGCGGTGGGCTGCCTCTAGCACCAGGAACGAAACCGGGTTGGTGGCATCGTTGCCCTGCTCATCCGGCCCGCCCAACTGGATGTAAGCGGTATCCATCAGCAACAGGCAGGCAAGATGAAAGATCGCTTCTTCATCGTCGAGGATGTCCGCCGCCCTATCTCGCTCATAATAGGGCTGCAACAGCACGTCCAGCCGACCGAGGGAGCCGCTGCCATTGTACATGCGGGCGGCCATGTCATACCAGCCGATCCACTGGCAGGCCTCGCGGAAGGTGCAGGGTGGCTCGGTGATCAGCCACTCATTGATCTCGGCCATCGTTAGCAGGTTCTCGCGCAGTTGCGCGTTCCCTTCCCTTTCGGCCATCCTACGCGCCTCGGCGACGTTGGTGCGAATCCAGGCTTGCATCCCCAACACGATGCTCTCGAGGCCATCGTAGAAATCGGCGTGCTCCGCGCCGTTCTGTGCGCGGTACTGGCGGATCTTTTGGAGCAACCCACCATACCCCAGTTTCAGGCCGATGGCAAGATCCTGGCAAAAGTGCTGCCAGGCGCCGATGCCGGTGACCAGCCCATACTTTCCCTGCTCCGGCTTCAGATGGGAATAGTCAAAGTCGGGGTTCCAGTGAACTTTGACGTAGGAACCAAAGTTCACAAAATAGCCACCCAGGAGGGAACTCATCGCATCCACGTAAGGGGGATGCGCCTCCAGAAGCGCTCCGAAGTTCTCCCCAACCGCTTTAGGACCAAAGAAGCCGCCGCTGGAGTGGTTGCTCTTCGGCTCAAAGCTTTTGAGCAGCACATCGGTGATGGGCATAGCGGAGCCGCTGATCGTCTGCACCACCTTCCTTGCCTCAGGCGGCGGCAGGATCAAAGCGTGGTCATCATGGTTCATCGCGCCGATCAACTCTTGCTTTTCTCGGGTATGCCTGAGCTTGGTTTCCCGCAATACGTCGAGGCGTTCCTGATACGTTAACCTTGTGGACATACCAATACCTCACCTATTCTCCAGATTTGCATGTCGCGCAAGCTCTTGAAGGGGAGCCACGATATCCCGCTTAGGGCGCTCATTCCCCAATCAGCAGCGAAAGCTAAACCAGCGCGCCATCGGCTTTCAGGACACGCCGCAGTTCTTCTACGTTCACCTCGCGTGGGGAAACGCCATGCTTCACGGCCAACGCCGCTGCCGTGCCCGCAGCCTGGCCGATAGCCATGCATGTTCCCATCACACGCGCGCCGGCCATGCCCTCATGGGTGGCGGAGATGCACCGCCCCGAAATGAGCAGGTTGTAGATGCGTTGTGGGACGAGGCAACGGTAAGGGATATCATACCAATCCCCTTTCGGCGGATAGAGTTTATCGCGGGAGCACATGCGCTCGTGCTCCGCTGCCCAGAAGGGGCACATCTCCCGGCGAGGGCACTCGACAACGCAGAGGTGCACCGGATAGCTATTTCCCAGAGGGCAGTGAATGTCAATCCACCAGGAGCCACGCGCTATGGCATCGGCGAACTTGCGTCCCGTTCGGATGTCCTCGCCGGTGAGCACATAGTCGCCGATCACCTGGCGGCTCTCGCGCGGCCCGACTTGCGAAGTCGCTTGCACATAACAATTCTCAAAGCCAGGTACTTCCTCCCTCAAAAAGGTGATCAGATCCCAGACATCGCAGCGAACGCTTATTTCCGCCCGAGTTATGTCGTCGCTATTCGTCGAATCGCCGGGAAAGCGGGTCATGTTCGGCGAGGAATGATCAGCGTGCATATCGTTCACATTGAGAAAGCCGGGGTTGTAAAAGCGCAAGCGTCCCTCGGCCATCGCCTGGCGCACCTTTTCCACCGCCGCCTGGCGCTCCTCTTCGCTCAATTGGGGCAGGCCACCGATGTGCATAAAAGAACCCATAGACTCAACTTGCCCATCATAGTTCCGCCCCTGCTTGAAAGGAGCGCCCGCACGGAAGGCTACGTCGGCATCGCCGGTAGCGTCCACGACGATTCTCGCCTTTACCGCCTGCCGTCCCGATTTGTTCTCGACGATGACGGCAGCGATTCTATCTCCCTGCATGATGACGTTGGTCACCAGCGTGTGCAGGAGCACTTTCACGCCCGCCTCCTGCACCATCATGTCGGCGGCCCACTTGAGGGCCTCGGCGTCGAAATTGATGCCCCACTTCTCGAGCGCCTCCTCCCAGGTGGGGGCGCCGCCGAGGGCGTGCATCCGTTCCGTCAGCTCTTTCAACAAGCCCTCCACAATCGGCTTGGCGCTTTTATGGGCATGGTGGCCGAGGATCGGCGCGACCAGGCCCGCCGTCGCCAGGCCGCCGAGGTAGCCATAGCGCTCGATCAACAACGTGCGCGCGCCATGGCGTACGGCAGCGATAGCCGCGGGCAGCCCGCCAGGGCCACCGCCGCAGACAACAACATCTACATCGGCGTACAAGGGCAGGTCACGGGAAGGCTCGGTAATGGTTGGCATGGTGTCAGTTCTCCTATTTCTGTGTAATAGTAGTAGACCGAGTGCCAGAAATCAGCGCGAAGAAGCTTCTAGGTGTAAATCCCCCGCTCCTTGCTCAATTCAGGAAAACTGGTCAGTTGTCCGAGTGCCAGATAGTGTATATTTACGGCGGAATCTGGGATCTGTCAAATTCGTATCAATTAACCTTCCTGCAAGCTACGCACGATGAATATGCCCCAATTGAGGAAGCTTGTGGGAAGGCGAATATGCAGGTTGACAGATCGCACCAGATGCACTAAGATGTAAGCTGCCACGGGAATCATCATTCGCTTGCGGGAAGAATTTATGAAAACTCTGGAAACGCTAGCCCAGGAATTACCGAGCGCTCGTCTCTACGGAGATGGCTCTGTTGTCGTCGCCGGCGTCAAGCCCGACTCCCGCCAGGTGCAGCCGGGCGACCTTTTTGTGGCCATCCAGGGCGAAAGGGCGGACGGGCACCGCTACATCCCGGCAGCCCTGCGGCAAGGAGCAGTGGCTATCGTCGGCGAGCGGGAACCTGATCAAGTCGAGGAGATAGTGGGGGGCAAGATGCCCGTGCCTTATGTGCAGGTTCCCGATGGACGAGAGTCGCTGGCCCACCTAGCCGCTGCCTGGTACGACCATCCGGGTCGCAAGCTAAAGGTGATCGGCGTCACCGGGACGGACGGCAAGACGACGACTTGCACGCTCATTACCTCTATCCTCGAAGCGGCGGGCCACCCTACCGGCATGGTCAGCACCGTCAGCGCCGTGATCGGGGGGAAAGAGACCGATACCGGCTTTCATACCACGACGCCGGAGGCTTTGGACGTACAACGCTATCTCGCGGAGATGGTGGCTGTCGGGGCCGAGTACGCCATCCTGGAGTCCACGTCGCACGGCCTGGCGCAGCATCGCGTCACAGCCTGCGAGTATGACGTAGCCGTCGTGACCAATATCACCCACGAACATCTAGACTACCATGGCACTTTTGAGGCGTATCGAGAAGCCAAGGCGCGGCTCTTTTGCAGCCTGGCAACCGCCTATCGCAAACCCAGAAATGTGCCCAAGGTGTCTGTGCTCAACGCCGACGACCCTTCCTTTGGCTACTTGCGCCAAATCCCGGCGGATATGCACCTGGCTTATGGCCTGGAGAATAAGGCCGAAGTGACAGCGTCTGACCTTGACCTTGCGCCATCGGGCCTTCGTTTCACGGCGCATACACCTGCCGGCGATTTCGCGGTGGATAGTCCTCTGGTAGGACGTTTCAACGTTTACAACATTCTGGCCACAGTCGCTGTGGGCGTTTCGCAAGGCGTGCCGGCCGCGGCGATGCAGGCAGGGATTCGCGCCGTGCATGGTGTGATCGGACGGATGGATGCCATTGACATGGGTCAGGATTTCACGGTGCTTATAGATTTTGCGCACACGCCGAATGCGCTGGAACGCGCCCTGGAGACGGTGCGCAGTTTGACCTCCAAGAGGGTGATTGTCGTTTTCGGCTGTGCTGGACTGCGTGACCGGGGCAAACGCCCTCTTATGGGCGAGGTCGCTGGTCGTCTGGCCGATTTAACGGTGATTACGGCGGAGGATCCGCGCACGGAGCGTGTGGAAGACATCATGGCCGAAATCGCCGCGGGATGCCAGCGAACAGGACGTCAGGAGGGGGCAGACTACTTCTGTATCGCCGACCGGCAGGAGGCAATCAACGCAGCGGTGGCGATGGCAGAGCCGGGAGATCTCGTCGTCATCACCGGCAAAGGCCACGAGCGTTCCATGTGCTACGGCACGACAGAATACCCCTGGAGCGACCACCAGGCGGCGAAAAAAGCCATAAAGTTGACATCTCAGACCAGATGCGGTAGAATACAGCAGGGATGAATTGCGATGCGCGTGATCGCCGGTGAGGCAAAGGGGCGGAGGCTCGCGGCGGTGCCAGGGACGACTACCCGGCCCATCTCCGACCGCGTCAAAGAGTCCTTGTTCAACATCCTCAGCGACCGCATAGAGGGCGCCTCTTTCCTCGACCTTTTTGCTGGCACCGGCAGCGTGGGCATCGAGGCGTTGAGCCGCGGAGCACGACGGGTTACCTTTGTGGAGAGGGAAGAGCGCGCCATCCAGGTCATCAAGGCCAATCTGGCCACTACCGGCTTGTCCGACAGGGCGCGCGTGGTGCGGCAGGATGTTTTTAAGTTCCTGGCGACGGCCCCAGAGGCCCGTTACGATCTGATCTACGTCGCGCCACCCCAGTATCAAGGGCTGTGGGCCAAGACGCTTCATGCGCTGGATGGCCGCCCCTGGCTCGCCGATGATGGCCTGGTCATTGCCCAAATTTACCCGAAGGAATATGAGGAACTGCTCCTGACGCAGTTGGCCGTCTATGACCAACGCAAGTATGGTAGTACATTGCTCGTTTTCTATGCGCCGATCCAAAAATCACCGCCAAGGCGCGAAGAGCGTGGAGAAAACGCCGATCTTCAGCCGGCCTCGGCCGGCTTGAGCTTTTAGGCCGATGGTTTACCGTTGGCTCTGAGGAGGGAATTTCATGCCCGCGCAAGCGTTATATAGAAAATGGCGGTCGCAGGCATTTGAGGAGGTCGTTGCCCAAGAGCATGTGACGCGCACTTTGCGCAATGCACTGCGCGATGGCCGCGTGGCCCACGCCTACCTTTTCGCCGGCTCCCGAGGGACAGGCAAAACAAGCATGGCGCGCCTGCTCGCCAAAGCGGTCAATTGCGTCGGCGAGATCGCGGAGAAGCCGTGCAACCAGTGCCATATCTGCCACTCCATCACCGACGGAAGCTCCCTCGATTTGATCGAGATAGATGCGGCCTCTAACCGGGGCATTGATGAGGTGCGCGATTTGCGGGAAAAGGTGGGATTCCGCCCCAGCGAGTGCCGCTATCGGGTCTATATCCTCGATGAAGCGCACATGCTCACGACTCCAGCCTTCAACGCCCTGTTGAAAACCCTGGAAGAGCCGCCCGCGCACGCCATTTTTGTGCTGGTGACCACCGAACCACAGAATATCCCGCTGACTATTCTCTCGCGCTGTCAGCGTTTCGATTTCCACCGCATTTCCGTGCCGGATATCGTAAAGCACCTGAAGAACGTGGCGGCGCAGGAGGGTTTTCGCATCACGGATGCCGCGCTGGAGGCCATCGCCCGCCAGGCGACCGGCAGTATGCGCGATGCGCTCAGCCTGCTCGACCAGTTGATGGCCTATCGCCAGGAGGAGATTACCCTGGGGCGTGTCCAAGAGATACTGGGAACGGCACCGCTTCAGGCCGTGAGCGACCTTGTCCGTTGCCTGGCGACATCGGATGTGACAGCGGGGCTGCGCGTGCTCAATGAGGCATTGGATCGAGGAGTGGAACCAAGACAGTTCAACAAGGATCTCCTGGAGTACCTGCGTGGGGTACTGGTGTTGAAGATCGGTGGCGAGACCGGGTTGCTTAATGTGACGACGGAAACCCTGGCGCAGATGCAGCAGTTTGCCCGGCAGATGCCCGTAGGAAGGCTGCTGGCAACGATCAGGGCTTTTAACCAGGCGGGGCTGGATCTGAAAGATGGCATGCACCCTCGGCTCCCCCTGGAGATGGCTTTGGTGGAAGCGACGATACCTGAGCGAGCGCAACCTGCTGCCGCGCCAACAGTGGCCGTTGAAAGCGTTGCCACAGAAGTAAGGACGGTCTCGCAACCCATAGGCCAGGGACGTGCGGAAACGGATCGGGCGGCCTCTGAGCAGAGAGCAGCCCCGCTTGTCAAGGAGCCTGCTTCCCCGCCATCGGCGGGGCCGGCCAAGACTGCGCCAACGCTGGCCTGGTTCCAGGAGAATTGGCGGGGCGTCCTGGCCGCTGTGCGCGCTCGCAACCGATCCGTAGAAGCTCTGCTCAACAAATCCTGTGAGCCGGTTGAGGTACGGGAAAATGTGCTTGTCCTGGCCTTTTATCATGAATTTCACAAGCAAAAGGTGGAGCAACCCAGAAACAAAGAGGTTTTGGAGGCAGCGTTAAGTGAGCTGGCAGGGCTGCCTTTTGCGGTTAAATGCGTTCGTTACGAAGGGGATGGAGCACAACGCGCACAAGAGAAGGAAAAGGAAGAGAAAGAGGAGCGCCAGAATCTAGCCATAGAAACGGACCCGCTCGTGCGGGAAGCGGTGGATAGATATGGGGCCAAGATCACGGATGTCCGACCATTGGAGGCATGAAGAATGGGAAGCAAAGGCAAGGGTGCTCGTTTTCAAATGCAGGGAAATCCGATGCTTAAGCAGTTAGAGCGTTTGCAGGCTCAAGTCCTGGCCGCTCAGGAAGCTCTAGCCGCCGAGACGGTCACCGGCAGCGCTGGCGGCGGTGCCGTCACCGTGGTAATGAACGGCCATCGTGAGGTAAAATCCATCCAGATTTCCCCGGAAGTTGTGGACCCTCAGGATGTCGCCATGCTCCAGGACCTGGTCGTGGCGGCGATCAATGATGCCACGAAAAAAGCCCAGGATTTGGCGGCGAGCAAGATGGGAGTGCTGGGCGGGGGACTCAATATACCGGGGTTGCCGTAATGCGGGCTATACCTGAAGCGGTATCGCGCTTGATAGATGAGTTCAGCCGTCTTCCCGGCATTGGCCCCAAGACGGCATCGCGGTTGACTTTTTATCTTTTGCGCTCCTCCAAAGAGCAGTCCCTGACTTTGGCCGAAGCTATCGGCCAGCTCAAGGAACGGATCATCCTCTGTTCCGTTTGTTTCAATATCACCGAAAGTAACCCTTGCGCGGTATGCCAGGATGAGGGCCGGGAGCGGTCACTGATCTGTGTGGTCGAAGAGCCACTGGATGTGCTGGCTATCGAGAGGACGGGGGAGTATCATGGCCTCTATCACGTCCTGCACGGCGCGATCTCGCCGATGGACGGGATTGGGCCGGCGGAACTGCGCATCCGGGAGCTTCTGGAGAGGCTGAAATCGGGCCTGGTCAAAGAGGTGCTCATCGCCACGAACCCTAACCTGGAAGGAGAGGCCACTGCCATGTATCTGGCACGTCAGATCACGTCGCTGGGGATTCGGGTGACGCGCCTGGCGAGAGGGCTGCCGGTGGGCGGCGATCTGGAATATGCCGACGCGGTGACCTTAACCCAGGCATTGGAAGGCCGGCGGGAGATGTAGCTCAGAAGCTGTCAGCTATCAGCCGTCAGTTATCCGCCAAAGATAGTGGCGCACTGGGAGTATACTTGCTGCACGCCGATACTTTCCAGGCAGTCAAGCCGTGAACAGGAACGCCGCTGCTCAGGGGAACAGGGAGCGCAGGGAGCTTGTGCCGCAATAGCTGCGACAGCAGGCCCCGCTGGCGCCCAGATGACCGGATCGGTCGGCCCAAAGATGACCACCGTCGGCACGCCCAAGGCCGCCGCCAGATGGGCCAATCCCGAATCGTTGCCCACCAGACAACGGCAACGTGCGATCAGGCTTGCCACCTGCGGCAAAGTCAGACCTTCTACCACCACAGGAGGCTCCCCCCGCCAATTCGCGAGCATCTCCCTGAGCGGTGTCTCATCCGCGGGGCCAACCAGGATCAAAATGCGCGCCCCGTGTTCCCTGTGCAACAGGCCCGCCAGTTCAGCATAACGAGCCGCGGGCCAATTCTTTTTCGAGCTGCCACTGCCTGGATGCAGAGCCACGGCCGGCTGGTGGCTGATAGGCAGACTGTGCGACCGCCAATATTCCTCCGCAAAGGCACGATCCTCCGCCGTCAGTGTGATGCGCGGCCATTCCAGGCGCGGGTGGCTGCCCAAAGAGGCCAGTGCACCTTGCAGATGGAGGGAAATCGGGAGTCGAGCACCTAAAGGGGGCGAGGGAGGCCAGACGATTACCTCGATCCCCAGGGCTGCCGCTAGTCGTTGCCCCAGGTCATCCCCCTTTCCCGCCAGATAGAGGATCATGCCCGTCAAGGTGCGGAAGAAGGCGCGCGCCTCTGGGGTCGGATCCTGGGCAAAGAGCGCCGCCCATCGCGCCTCCTCGTAACTGGACACCGCGTCCGCCTCGCAACGACCGGAGAGCAACTCCGCTGCCTGGCCGCCAACGACCAACTGGACATGCGCGCCGGGGAAACAGGCTTTTAACCTTTGCACGACGGGCAACGCAACGATAGCATCACCGATAGCCCCTGGCCGCATCAGCAGATAGCGGGGGCAGTTCATGACTTGCTGCCCCTCCCTTTGGGCTTGCGCGTCTTTTCTCGTCCCTGAAACTTGAGGCGGAGCGGCGTCCCCTCGAAAGGGTAACGCTCCCGGATGCAGTTCTCCAGGTAGCGCTCATAGCCGAAATGAACGAGGCGGGTGTCATTCACGAAAAAGACAAAGGTGGGTGGGTCAATGGCTGTCGCTTCAAGCTGCGTCGCATAATAGAAGGTCAGCCGCTTTCCCCACTTGGAGGGTGGGGCATGGTTGGCTATGGCCTGGCGCACAAGGTCATTCAGTTCCCCTGTGGCGATGCGCTGCGAGCGCACCTGGTAGACACGCAACGCTGTCTCAATGGTCTTGTCCACATGCTGCCCCCTCAAAGCGGACACGAACAGGATGGGCACGTAGGGGAGAAAGCGCAAAGCGGCGCGCACATGCTGCGTATACTCATCCAACGTGTGGCGATCTTTTGGGATCAGGTCCCACTTGTTGACGACCACGACGACACTCTTGTACTCGTCTAGGATATAGCCAGCGATGTGCGCATCCTGCTCGGTCGCTCCCTGCGTGGCGTCCAGAAGGAGCAGGACGACATCCGCCCGGCCGATGGCACGTAGAGCACGCAACACGCTGTATTTTTCCACGCCTGGCACGATATGCCCTTTACGACGAATCCCCGCCGTGTCAATCAGCACGATATCCTGGCCATCCCAGCGCATGGGAGTATCCAGGGCATCGCGGGTCGTGCCGGGAAGGGGGCTGACGATAGCGCGCTCCCATCCCAAGAGGGCATTGAGCAGGGAGGATTTGCCGACATTCTGGCGGCCCACGATGGCGATCTTGATCGCCGCCGTCTCCCTCTCTTCCTCCACCGGCACGGTGGACAACGCTTTCACCACGGCATCCAACAGATCCCCGACGCCGATCCCATGCAGCGCCGAAATCACGAAAGGGTCTCCCAGCCCCAACCGATAAAACTCGGCAGCGTCCAGGCGACGTTTGGGACTTTCTCCCTTGTTGACAGCCAGCAGAACCGGCTTGGTGGAGCGACGCAGTAACTCGGCAATGTCGTAGTCACTGGCCGTGAGGCCATCCAGCAGATCGGTCAGAAAGATGATGGCATCGGCCTCGGCGATGGCTTCCTCGACTTGGGCGCGGATGCGTACTACCAGGTCATCCGTAGAAACCAGGTCCAAGCCGCCTGTATCTACCACGACGAAATCCGTACCCGTCCATTCAGCGTCGGCATAGAGGCGGTCGCGGGTGGTGCCAGGGGAATCTGCGACAATGGCCAGGGGACGCCCGACCAGGCGGTTGAACAGCGTGGATTTGCCCACGCTGGGGCGGCCCACAATGGCGACGATGGGCTTAGGCATTGGAACGTCTCCTATGGGCCAAGCTCGATGTTCACCCCTATGGTATCTGGGACGACATTGACCACCTGCAAGCCCTGGGGGACGAGGATCACCTGTGGCTTGACCTTGTGGCTCCCCACCGTCAGGCCGAAAAGCTCCACGGTGACCTGTACTTCGTCGGGTTTCAGTTCCTGCAGAATAGGGAGCGGGCCTGATAGAATAACATCTACTGTAGCAGGGGATAAAGTGGCTTTCAAGCCGAGGCTCAGGCCCTGTTTTTTGATCTGCCGTTGTATGGTCTGGCCACCGACGATGGCCGATATCTGCACCCTGACCTCGATGCCTTTTTGCGCTTCGCCACTCAGTAGAGAGATGCCTGTGGGAAGGTCCAAGGAGACTTTTTTGACCAGGTCTGCTTTTGCTCCGGCGACGTCCACGGACGCGGTCTCCAAGAAACCACCCAGCAAGGCCAGAGCGGAGGGTGTGCCGAAGATCGTCACCGTAGAGGGTTGCACCAAAATGTTGCTGATCCAATACCCGCTGGCGGGTGTGCCAATGATGCGGGCTTTGACCGTTACATCGCGGAACCCCAACTCCTGCTCGATGGGCACCTGCACGGTGACGGCCTGCGGATCCGGCGTCAGCCCCTCCACCTGGCGGCCTTTAGCGTCCAGCAACCTGGGGGTTAGCTTGCGCTCGACACTTGTCTTGGAGCCTTGTAGCCAGATGCTCACTGTAGCCTGGGCCACTTCATTCACTAGCGTCTTGGGGCCGCTGACAGTGATGAAGGCAGGCTGAATGGTTGGTGGCCGATGGGTGTAGCCGATGGGGATGCTCTCTTTGTCCATGATATTGACCTGGATCGGGAATTCTTTCATCTCTTGCTGATCCAAGGTGAGACTGATCGAGGGTGGCTCCGCTTTGACAATGGTGACCGACTTGTCGCTGCATTCCACCTTGACCGGAACCTGGTGCAAGCCAGCTTCAAACCCGGCCAGGTCTGCTAGCGCACGAAAGCTGCTTGCCGTTAACCGGTTGAGGCTGTCCTGCCGTCCCCGAACTTCGACACGCACCTCAGTCGCGCTTTGATTACGAATGATCCATCCTCGCGGTCGGTTGGTGACCTCAAGCGGAACCGGCTCGGAAAAAGCTAAGGTTTTGGGTGGGTTGTCCTGAAATGTAGCGCCCACCCACACCAGAAGGGCCAAAATCAAGGCCAGGGCCATTAGCCCCAGATTCTCAATGAGTGATCCTCGCATAGTTATCCATCTAGAGTGCTAGGCTTGTACAGAGGAGGCTTCGTCCTGCTCAGCGGAGCTGCTCTCTCGCTGGGAGGTACGCTCTGCGGGTGTCGGGGTGATAAAGAGACGGCGCCGCAGAACCTGCGCCGCTTCCCTCCCCCTATACATTTCGTGTAGAATGCTTCTTAGACGTCGCTCATCCAAGCGCCGAACCATACGGCCATTTTGGGCAACCGAAATCATACCCGTCTCTTCCGACACCACTACAGCGATGGCGTCGGTTTGCTCGGTGATGCCTATAGCTGCTCGGTGCCGCGTGCCGAGATGCCGATCAGCACGCATTTGCTCGCTCAGCGGCAAGACGCAAGCCGCTGCCACGATCCGATCCTCTCGTATGATAATGGCGCCATCATGCAAGGCCGTATTCGGGAAAAAGACGGTCAAGATCAAATCGGCTGTGACGCGAGCATCCACCGGAACGCCGGTCTCGATGTAATCCTGCAAGCCAGTGCTTCTTTCCAAGACGATAAGCGCGCCATGTCCTTGCTCCGAAAGCCGACGACAGGCGCGCGCAACCTCGGTCACGACCAACGTCATCACGGCCTCGCGTGGCCGGTTGATAAGCCCGCCAGCGCGCCCCAATCTCTCCAGACCACGCCGTAGCTCAGGCTGAAAGATAACCGGTATGGCCACCAAGAGAGGGGTAAGAGAGTTGCGCATCAACCACTTGAAGGCGGGCAACGGAAGAACGGAACTGACCAAGATACCGATGACCAGCACGATGATGCCCCGCAAAAGTTGCACGGCCTGGGTTCCCCGAATGAGGAGAAAGACGATATAAAAAGCCAAAGCGACCAGAAGAATGTCCAGGATATCTAAAGGTTCCAACTGGGCAAAAGCCCACAAGACATCAGACATAAGAACTCCTTGACGTTTCCAGCAATGTCAGATTGCCTCTCCACTGTTTTGTGCTTGCGCTTCCAACTGGCGAAGCAGTTGTTGGTAGGCGGCAACCTGGCGAGGATTCAGCGCGATAATCTGACGAATGGTGATGATGGCCTCTTTTAGCCGCCCTTGCTCCAACTGCTGCTCGCCCAAAGCGTCCAACTCGGCGATAGCCTCGTCCTTCTGTCCCCTCTCCAGCAACAACCGCGCTGCACGGCGACGAAGCCCGGCTTCGCCAGGGCGCGTTTCCGCTAGTTTGCGTATCAGCGGCAGCCCTTCTTCCAGCCTTCTCTCCTGAGGAAAACTGGATAATAGTTCATCCAACTCGGCCTCGGCTCGTCGTCCCTGCCCCACTTTGTAATAAAGATCCACCAGTGTGTAGCGAATCGTCCCGTCCGCAGGCACAAGGCGTTTGATTTCCTGATATACGGCGCTGGCGCGGCCCCAATCCAGGCGCTGGACATAGATATCAGCTATCTTTTTCAAGATAGTCAGCGGCCAATTTCGCTCGCTGGAACCTCGGGCGGCCAGGGCAAGAGCCTCCTGATACCTTTCCAGCGTCTTATCCACCTGTGCCAGTTGGTAATAAGCGTCGGCAAGGGCCATGTACTCCTCGAGCGCCTCGTCAATTTGCCCCCGTCCTGTCAGAAGCGAGATGAGCTTGGGACGCACGGTGATATCCAGGGGGAAGATCTCGACGATACGCCGGTACACCTGGATAGCCTGGCCGGTATCGCCGCGAATCTGGTAGGTGTTGGCAATGGTTGCGTATTTACTCACCGCTTGCTCAACTTTGTCCTCTTGCAGGAATATCTCGGCCAGGTGTGCATGTACTGGCAGATAGGTCGGTGCAATGTCCAGTAGCCAATAGCATTCCTCAATGGCGGCCATAGGCAATTTCTGAGCCAGGTAGGTCCGGCTTCGTTGCAGGCCCTCCAGAACCTGATCTGACCCTGGAACCTCTACGATCTCAGCCAGGCTGGCCATGACATCCCCCGTCGCCAAACCGGCGAGTTGCTCCCGTATTTTGGCCAGGCGCTCTCTCCAATCCTTGCCGGCGAGGAAATGGGTCAACGCATCAATGAAAGCGATGGCCCTTTCACGGTCTTTGATCTTGCCCTGCGCGCCGGCCAGGCTTTGATAAAGTTGCAGGAAATCGTCGCTCTGGGGCTTGCCCGCCTGCAAATCCAACACACGGAGCAGCCTGAGATAAGCTTGCAAAGCATCCTCCACCTGGCCCTGGGCGCGGTAGCATTGTCCCAGGGCAAAGTAGCTCGCTATAACATACTCTGGAATTTCGACCGTCTTCTGCAAATGGGGGATGGCCTGCTCATAAGCCATAATTTTATAGTAGAGAACGCCCAGGTTGAAATGGATTTCCGGATAGTCCACACCCAATTCCAAGGCCCGACGATAGTCGCTGATCGCCTTGTCCAGAACTCCCTGCGCCTGGTAGTTTATGGCGCGACCGAGGAGGACGCCCAGTTGCCGCCGGCTGTCCTCGCGGGGAGCCACGGCTGCCGGCGCCTCAGTGATGAAGGCTGCCAGGTCCTTCCTGGGCGGCTCTTGCGCTTGCTCCTCAAAGATCAGTTCGGCCAGCCGGGCTGTGGCCTTCTGCGTGGCGATCGAAAGCGGCGTTTGCTCTTCCTCTTCGTGAGGAGCTTCCTTCCTGGCTGGCTGAGGAGGTCCCTTTGCGCTTAAAGCCTCTCGTAAGGATCGGGCAGCCGCGTTGAAGGGATCCAAGGCCAGGGCGCTGTCGCAGCAACGGATAGCTTCCTCGCTATCGCCTTTCTCTCGATGGATTCGGGCGGCAGCGACATATTCAGCCACGGCTGCGTCAGCCTGTTCATGGCGCACATAGTCCTTGGCCAGCCGGCTATACGCTTCAGCATCGTCCGGGGTTAGAGCGATCACCTTGCGCCACGTGGATATCGCTTGCGTCAGCGACCGACTATTCTCCCATACCTGGGCCAACCTGGCGTAGCTCTTGGCCGCCTCTGCGGTCCGCCCGAGACGCTCCTGGATATTGGCCACCTTTTCCAGCGGCAGGGGATCTTCTGGCGCCAGTTCGCTCGCTGTCTGATAGTGAACCAGAGCTTCCGCTTGCTGCCCAAGCTCCAGATAGGCCATGCCCAAATTAAGGCGCGCGGTTAGGTGGTCAGGAAACTCGGCGATAGCGCGCTCGTACTCCTGCGCCGCCTCTTCCCAACGCGCATCCCAGGCATAGTTATGCGCTTTTTTCATGGCCTCTTCAAAGAGAAGCCGGTTCCGCGCCATATCGGCCTCCTCAATAAAGCCGGCGTATGGCCC
>CAYPON010000006.1:24236-30340 GCA_964412315.1 uncultured Anaerolineae bacterium
GCAGGCATGAAGACTGCGGCTACACGTTTCGCACCATGAACTAAGCTAAGAGTTTGACCAGGATCGCTTTTTGCGCATGTAAACGATCCTCCGCCTGATCAAAGACAACAGAGTGCGGGCCATCTATCACGGCGTCGGTGATCTCTTCGCCGCGATGGGCAGGCAGGCAGTGCATCACCATAGCATCCGGCTTGGCCGCAGCCAATAACCGGTCGTTTACCTGGTAGGGCTTGAATAGCTTGCGGCGTGTTTCAGCCTCCGCCTCCTGGCCCATGCTCGTCCAGATATCTGTGTAGATAACATCGGCATTCTCGACGGCTTCGTATGGATTGTATGTAAAGGCGATTTCGCTTCCCGTCTCAGCAGCAAAGCCGCGCACCTCAGCCATCACTTCGGGTTTAGGTTCGCATCCCTTTGGGCCTGCTACGGACATATGTATCCCCGTTTTACTCGCGGCAGAAAGGAGGGAATTGCAGACATTGTTCCCATCGCCCACAAAAGCGAGTTTAAGTCCCTTTAGTTTGCCCCGCTTTTCCCAAATCGTGAGAATGTCCGCCAAAGCCTGACAGGGATGGCTGTCGTCCGAAAGCCCATTGATCACCGGCACGCTGGAATATTCGGCCAGGGTCACGATGCCCGAATGTGCAAAGACGCGAGCCATGATCCCATCCACATATCGGCTCAGCACACGCGCCACATCGGGGATGCTTTCTCGCTCACCGAGCTTGATCTCGTTAGGAGATAGGTACAAAGCATGGCCACCCAAATGAATCATCCCCATTTCAAAAGAAACACGGGTACGCAACGAGGGTTTCTGGAAAATCATGCCCAAGGCTTTCCCTCGTAGAAGCGGCTTATTGCCACCAGCCTTGTATTCAGATTTCAGAGCCTTGGCCATCTCCAAAAGCTCCCAAATCTCGTCGCTGGCAAGATCGGCGATGCGCAAAAAGTGTTTCATTTGATCTCCTCCCGGTTTATACATATAGTATACCACCAAAAAGCTATGAGACAAAAAGATTTGGCCGTTGTTTACGAGGAATGGCCAAATCAATGTGCATAAATGCTCCCATTTGGCCTCAGCGGACATCCTCCAGGTAGATGATCTCTCCGCGAATGCCACCTTCACCGCGAAGAGGGTCATCAATCGTCAACAAGCCAATGGAGGAAGAGCCTCCCTCGCTTCGCTGCCAGGCCCCAGGGTTAAAGAAAAGCACACCCCCATCGCGCACGTTATGCGGGCGATGCGTATGGCCGAAGATGATGGCGTCCACCCGCTGGAACTGGCTTCGCAGATATGCATGGAGAGCCGCCGCATCGAAATGACGAGGCATCTTCCAATGCGGCGGGAAACGCGCCCCGGCCATGGAACGCATGAAATCACCATGTGTCAGGCCGATCTGATAGCGCCCCACCATCACCACCCGCTCCCGCGGCCAGGCTTCCCACATCGCCCGTCCATCCATGTTGCCAGCGACGACGAGGGTCTCGGCCAGCCGCTTCAGTTCCTCGATCACCGCCGGAGAAGTGACGTCGCCAGCGTGCAGGATCAGATCCACCTTGCCCCAAACCTTAGCCAGCGTCTCGCAGAGCACGACCTGCTCATCGCCGATATGGGTATCTGAAAGGACACCGATGCGCATCATAGTTGGATCAACTCACAGATAGAGAATGCGGCCCGAGATGCTGCGATGGCTGATACTCAGGATGCCAACGCTTGGCTTGGCGCCGTAGCCGGCTGCCACCGCTCCGGGATTGAACAGGAGGACGCCGTTATGCATCCCGGAGTAAGGCTGATGGGTGTGCCCAAAGATAATGCAATGCACATCGCTGAATTGAACTTGCAAATAATCGTAGAGTTGCCCATAACGTGGTCGCCGCAGAAATATAGCGCGTAATGCGTCGAGCAATTCGCTCATCCCTCCGCGATGGCCATGTATCATGCCGATCCTGCGGTTAGCGAACTCGACGACACGTTTCGGCTCGACATATTGGTGCACCATGGCGTCGTCTCTGTTTCCCGACACGGCTATCGTGATCGCGATTTCTTCCAATTCCTCCAGGGTGGCTATATTGCAGATGTCGCCGGCGTGGAGGATAAGGTCCACGCCACGAAAGATCTCTTTAACCCGTAGGGGTAGCGAGGGCATGGCTCGTGGGATGTGCGTATCTGCGATCACTCCGATCCTCATCTCGTCCCTCGCCTTTCTTTTCTTGCCCAAATCAGGTCATACTGCACCTGCCAGGGTTCGGTGTGGATGTCCGTGAGGGGCTGGGCAGCCAGGAGTTGCTCCAATCGCCCCCGCGTGCAGTATCGGCCCGGCAAGAGGCGCGCCTCCCAGCCGACGCGATTGCTCACCAACAATAGCCCGCCGGGGCGCAGGACGCGCACCATCTCGGCCACGGCACGCCGCGGATCGGGCATGAATTCCAACGCTTCCAGACAGGCCACCACATCGAAGCTGGCATCCCGAAAAGGGAGCCGCTCTGCTCTTTGCCGTATCAGGTCAAGGCGATCTCGGAGCCATACCGTTTTCCGCTGCGCCTGTTCCAACATTTTGGCCGATGGATCCAGCCCAACCACGTGGCCGCGAAAGTCCGGTTGGCGTAAAAGCGCCAAAGGCAAGCGCGCCGTGCCCGTGGCTACGTCGAGCACGCGGGGGTAAGAGATATCCCGGATTCGGTCCAATATGGGGATAGCAAGATATCCTGCCTCCTCCACCGGGTCCAAGTTCTTGATCCGGTCGTAACTGCGCGCTCCCCAATCGTACAGAAGGACCACCATCCCGCATCCCAAATACGTCCCCTCGGCGATGATAAAAAGCCAGTAAAGCACAAGGAGGACGATGGCTATCAGCAAAGCTGCTGCCAGCCCGGTCATGCGGATACTCCGAAAGCAGCGACTTGGGGCATCATCTCGCCAGCCCCCAGGCCGAGATCATCATGCTGGCCAGGAGAGGGAGGTTGCTCAGCCGCCAGTAAGCGACGTGCTGGCCTCGCCCCAGAAGCGGCAGTTGCCAGAGCAACTGCATCCAGATCAGCGATCCCACGATACCGGCCAACAGCGGCTGCCCGTGCAAGACCAACAATAGCATAATGAGAAGTTGGGCGAGGCTAGCCAGGAAGACGTGCCCTTGCCAGCGATCCGTGTGGGGCAATATCGCATAGCTGTATATGGCCAGAGCATACAGCCCGGCCAGAGCGACCGACGGCCAACTCAAGGGGCTGAGGACGGCGTGCCCAAGTAGCCAGGAAAGCAGGATCGGGAAAAAGAGGCGTATCCTCACGCGGCCCGCCTGGGTCGGGCGAGAAACTGCTCCCACCCAGGCCAGAGCCAGCCCAGCCGCCGTCAGCCAGAGCGCCATTCCTCCTATGATGATCCCTAACAGTAAGGACAATGCGGTCCCCAGGATCAGGCCGCCCAGAGCTGTCCCCCAGGGCGAACCATCGCGGCAATGGCCCAGGGCACGCTCCAAGCACGCTCGCAGACGTCCCCCAGGCGAATCGGGAAGCGTATAGGGCAGCCAGGGCAGCCGCACGGCGGGCGGATCGTCAGGGCCGGGATGGCCCTCCGAGGCGGCAGCATGGATATCCGCCGCGCCGGCCCACACTGCTCCGAGGATCGGGTCCGCCAGGAACCAAGTTAGTATCAGGCGGGTGATCGTTGTCGCCTCCGTTCGGAAGCCTGCCGAGTTTGCCACGCCGCACAACATGGCCCACGTTGGCCCCGCCCAAAGGATCGGATCGGTCGGTTGCCAGTGCAGTCGAACCCAGCGCCCTAACCTGTCGTCCACGATGCTTTCCCCTCTCGATCTGTTGTCAGCCATTATACTCAGCAGAAGCGATTTCACCAATTCGAGGCAACTTTGACAGGATTCATTTTCCGTGCTAAGATAGAACGCCAGTTCTATGATATAGGTTCGAGATTATGCCTCAGGACAAGATCATTATTCGCGGCGCGCGGCAACATAACCTCAAGAATATCAACCTGGAGATACCCCGCGACAGGCTAGTTGTCATCACTGGGATATCCGGCTCTGGCAAGTCCTCGCTGGCCTTTGATACGATATACGCCGAGGGACAGCGACGCTATGTCGAGTCGCTATCCGCCTACGCCCGCCAATTCTTGGGCCAGATGGATAAGCCCGATGTGGACTATATCGAGGGGCTATCTCCTGCGATCAGCATTGATCAACGTGGCGCTAGCCAGAACCCCCGTTCGACCGTGGGCACGGTGACCGAGATCTACGACTATATGCGCCTCCTTTGGGCACGAATCGGCATCCCGCACTGTCCCCAATGCGGGCGCGTCATCAGCCGGCAGACAGTGGAACAGATCGTTGACGCTATCCTGGCTTTCCCTGACGGAAGCCGCATCATGATCCTGGCCCCTCTCGTCAAAGCGCGCAAAGGGCACCATCAGCGTGTCTTTGAGGACATTCGCAAGGCGGGCTACGTCCGCGTGCGCGTGAATGGCGAAATCCGCGACGTCAACGAAGAGATCACTCTGGATCGCTACAAGATGCACACCATCGAGGCCGTAGTGGATCGGCTTGTCGTCCGGCATGGCGAGGATAATAGGGCGGATCGCATACGCTTGGCAGACTCGGTGGAAACCGCGCTCAAACTGGGCAGCGGCATTGCCCAGGTAGCGGTCGGGGGCGGGGAGGAACATCTATTCTCCGAGCATCTCGCCTGCGCCTATTGCGGCATCAGCCTGCCGGACATCGAGCCGCGCACCTTTTCCTTCAACACGCCCTATGGAGCCTGTCCCGATTGCACCGGCATAGGTTCTATCCAGGAGTTCGATCCCGAACTGGTCATACCCAACCCTGACCTCTCCATCGCCGAGGGGGCCATCCGTCCCTGGAGCCCCAGCGTCATTGATGACAACCATTACTACATGCAACTCCTTCGCGCCGTGGCCAAGCATTATCGTTTTTCCGTCAACGCGCCGGTGCGCGAGCTGCCGGAAGAGGTCAAGCGCATCTTGCTGTACGGTAGCAGCAACCAGTTGGTCACCTTTTATTACCAGCGGGATAACCGTACTCGCGTCTATGAGGCGGCTTTCGAGGGCGTCATTCCCAACCTACAGCGGCGCTACCAGGAAGGCTCCGACTATACGCGGGAGACAATCGCCACCTACATGACGCAGCGGCCCTGCCCTGCCTGCCAGGGGAAACGGCTCAAACCGACCACTCTGGCTGTGACCGTGGGAAGCCAGAATATCGCCGAAGTGGCGCGCATGTCTGTGGTAGAGGCCAAGCGATTCTTTGTTGAACTGCCGACAAAGCTTTCGGAGCGCGAATTCTCCATCGCCCAGGCTATCCTCAAAGAACTGGTGGCGCGGCTAGAGTTTATGGTGAATGTAGGGCTGGATTATCTGACCGTTGACCGCACCACCGGCTCCCTTGCCGGAGGCGAGGCGCAGCGCATCCGCCTGGCCACGCAGATCGGCTCGCACCTCATGGGCGTGCTCTATATCCTGGATGAGCCAAGCATTGGCCTCCATCAACGCGATAACCGCCGCCTTATCAACACCCTGCTCGGATTGCGCGATCTGGGGAACACGGTCATCGTCGTCGAGCACGACGAAGAGACAATCCGCTCCGCCGATTACATCGTGGACCTGGGGCCGGGCGCAGGCGAACATGGCGGCCATGTGGTTGTTGCTGGCCTACTCCAGGACATCCTGAATTGCCCCGAATCCCTCACCGGGCAGTTCCTGTCGCGCAAGCGTCGTGTGCCTGTGCCTGCCCGTCGGCGCGAGGGCAATGGCCAGGTAGTCACAGTCAAGGGCGCGGCGGAGAACAACCTCAAGCACATTGACGTAAACATCCCCTTGGGCAAGTTCGTCTGCATCACCGGCGTCTCCGGGTCGGGCAAGAGCAGCCTGATCATCGAGATACTCTACAAACGCCTGGCCCAGGTCTTCTTCCGCAGCCGCGACAAGCCGGGCAAGCACGACACGATCAGCGGGTTGGAGAATCTGGATAAGGTGATTGACATCAACCAGGCTCCCATCGGGCGCACCCCTCGCTCCAATCCCGCGACCTATACCAACGTTTTCACCGACATCCGCGACCTTTTTGCCGCAGTGCCGGAGG
>CAYPON010000007.1:0-22777 GCA_964412315.1 uncultured Anaerolineae bacterium
GATCGGGTGCAACCTGTAGCCAGTCAAACTGGGCGAAAAGATAGCGTGGAAAGAGCGGCTGTTGCGCGGGAGGCTTCCCCTGGCGGGGGACGGGGAGCGTCGGCAGGAAAACACACACCTGCCGAGCCTGCAGCGCATCGCGCGTCTTGAATTCGGCCCTAGGCTTCGTGTAAAGGACGAACCACTCTTCTGCGGTCTGTAGGGTATCCATTCTCCAGGACTGCTGATCGGCGAATAGTTCAGAACTGGTCGGGCACAAAGATGAGGCGTTGACGGAGCGATAATGATCAGCGTTGGAAGTATAGTCCAATGATGAAGAAATGCAAATCGGCTTTATTGGTGCGTTTCAATTCCGGCTTGTATCATAGATATGCGAGTTTGACACAGTTGACGAGATGCGTTATAGTTGCGTAACAGCTTCGATTCGTCTCTGGTGATAAGGATGATGAGCAGCCAAGAGCGCGTGATACGAGCTGCTCGCCAACGCCGCCAACAAACCCTTTTTCGGAGGCCGGTGGTGAAACGGTATAAATTGATGATTCCTGGACCTGTGGATGTCCCCGATGAAGTGCTCGAGATGATGGCTACGCCCTGTATGCCTCATTACGGCAAAGATTGGCTTCAGATTTACGATGAGACGGTTGACTATCTGAAGAGAGTTTTCCGGACAAAGAACGATTTGTTCATCATACCGGGGCCGGGCAGTGCGACGCTGGAGGCGGCGGTTAGCAGCCTTCTGGTCGAGGGAGAGAAGGCCCTCGTGCTAGTGAACGGCTTTTTCGGCCAGCGGCTTGACGTGATCGCTCGCGCCTGCGGCATCCAGACTCGCCTGGTGGAGGTGCCCTGGGGGGAGCCGATACTCCCAGAACAGGTGCAACAAGCTTTGGATGCCGATCCCGAGATCAAAGCCGTGGTGATCGTGCACCATGAAACTTCGACTGGAGTCCTGAGTCCCCTTGAGGAGATTGTCAAGGTCACTCATGCACGTGGGTTACCGGTCGTCGTGGACGCTATATCTACTATCGGGGGCATCCCCCTGCCCGTTGATGAGTGGGAAATAGAATGTTGCATCACTGTGGCCAACAAATGCCTAGAGACGCCGCCAGGCCTGGGGATGGTTTCCGTCAGCGAGCGTGCCTGGCAGATCATCGCCTCCAAAGCCGACAAGCGGTGTGGATGGTATCTCAATCTGAACGTCTGGCGAAGCTATGCCAGAGAGTGGGATTGGCACCCCTATCCGGCGACGGTGCCCACAAACATCATCGTGGCCTTGCACAAGAGCCTGGAGCAACTGCTGGAGGAGGGGCTGGAGGCGCGATATGCTCGCTACGTCGCCGCGTCTCAGATGGTGCGCGCCGGTCTGCGCGAAATGGGTTTCGAGTTTCTGGTACCTGATGCATATTCCTGTCCGCTGGTCACGGTGTTCAAGGGTAAACCCGATCTACCGGCCGATGAACTGGCTCAGTTCCTGCGCGAGGAACATGGTATCCTTGTAGCCGGCGGCATTGGCCCCCTGCAAGGCAAGATCGTGCGAGTAGGACACATGGGCAAGGCCGCCTCAGAAAGCTACAGCCAGGCTTTCCTGGCCGCTGTACGCGAATTTGTGAAGCGGAAATCCGCGCAACGTTAGACTGAAGGGCAAGAGAAATGTCGCTTCAAATTGGCATCGTGGGCTTGCCGAACGTTGGCAAGTCAACCTTGTTCAATGCCTTGACCAACGCCGGCGCGCTGGTGGCTAGTTACCCTTTCACTACCATCGAGCCGAACATTGGCGTGGTGCCGGTGCCTGATCCCCGTCTACAGGCCATCGCCGATATTATAAAGCCGGAGGAGGCGATCCCGACCACTCTGCGGGTAGTGGACATCGCTGGCTTGGTGAAGGGGGCAAGCAAGGGGGAGGGCCTCGGCAACCAGTTCCTGGGGCACATCCGTAACGTGGACGCGGTAGCGATGGTGGTCCGCTGCTTTACGGATCCCGAGGTTCCCCATGTTACACCAGAGCTTGATCCGCTCGGCGATGTGGAGACGGTTGAGGTGGAGCTTGCCTTAGCAGATTTGGCAGTGGTGGAGCGCGCCTTAGAGAGAGTTCGCGGCCAGGCGAAGGCTAACCCGCGCGAATACGCTGCCGAACTGGCCTCGTTGGAGCGTATCCAGCAGCGACTGGCGGCTGGAGGACGACTGCGTGGGCCTGGCCTTCCGCCCGAAGAAGCAGAGATAGCGCAGCGGATGCAACTCCTGACAGCCAAGCCCCAGTTGTATGTGGCTAACGTGAGCGAGGGTGACCTGCCGCATGGCGGAGCGCACGCTGCACGTCTCGCTGAGTTGGCCAACAAAGCGGGAGCAGAGGTCGTGGTGATTTGCGCCAAATTAGAAGCGGAACTGGTGGAGAGCTTGACAGCAGAGGAGGCTGTGGCCTACTTGCGAGAGTTGGGATTGGAGGGTTCGGGCCTGGGGCGACTCGTCCGGGCCGGGTATCGGCTGTTAGATTTGATCACTTTCTTCACCACCACGGGAGGCAAAATCGTGCGCGCCTGGACGTTGCGGCGCGGTGAGACAGCCCCGGCTGCTGCGGGCAAGATCCACTCCGATATGCAACGCGGCTTTATACGAGCCGAAGTGATGCACTATGAGGATTTGATACGGTTGGGATCCACCGCTGCCGCGCGCGAGCAGGGCCTGATTCGCACTGAAGGCCGGGATTATATTGTGCAAGATGGAGATATCCTCCATATCCGTTTTAGTGTTTGATCTGTTGTCGGGTTGAGATTAGCTATGCCTGCATCTCCTGTTGCATTTGCCCCCTCACGGGAGTGTAAAGGCAGCGTCTGTATGTGAGGAGGAAACCATGCCAAGTATCGCCATGCTCGATATTCTGATTGTGCTTCTGATAGTGGCAGGCACGCTAAATGGCCTCAGGATCGGCGCTGTGCGTCAATTGGCCAGCCTGATCATCTTGTACATCAGCATGATCCTCAGCACGCGATTCTATCGCCTGCTGCTCCCTTATGTCAACAGACTTCTCGAGGGAGCATCCAGCGTGATCGTGGAAGCGGTGGTGTTCGCGGTGGTCTTGCTGTTGCTGTTCATACTCTTGAGTATCCTGATCCTGGGCATGGTTATGACACAGAGGCGTCGCCGGCGAGGCAGGGGCTACAATTGGAGAGTGCGGGAGGATACAACCGCACAGTCCCTGGCCAGCGCCCTGAATCACCTGGGAGGCATTGCGGTGGGCTTTGTCACGATCGGTCTGTGGATCGGCATCGGCCTGTTGGTTTACAGGTTCCTACTCGGCTCATCCTGGATAGAGTGGGAGGCTCATCGCCAAAGGCTTGCGCGGGATTATGAGGCGTCTATCTTGGTGCGCGTCTTTATGAATTTCCTGCCCTATGTGCTCAGAACCGTCGAACCATGGCTTCCTGGCGGCCTGCCGGTGATGTTCCAGTTGGGCTAAAAGGGATGGATCGTAAGTATCTAGAGATATTGGAGTACCCCAAAATCATCGCACGCCTGGCGGAATATACCTCATTCTCCGCTGGGCGCGAATTGGCGGAGGCTCTGTCCCCTTCCTCTGATCTGGACGAGGTGAAGCGGTGCCAGCGGGAGACCACCGAGGCTAAGCGGCTGCTGGATGTGCGTCCGGATATCACCCTGGGAGGGGCGCGCGATGTGCGCTCGCTGGTGCGCAATGCGTGCCTGGGAATAGCTCTGGATCCCCTCGATTTGCTGGGAATCCGCAATACGTGTGTCAGTGCCCAGAGTTTGCGGCGAATTCTCCTCCGCCTGAAGGAGGATTTCCCGCTCCTGGCCGATATGGCCGAAGGTATCAACGAGTGCCCGCGCCTGGTCGCTGAGATCACCCGCTGCATCAGCGACCGCGGCGAAGTCGTGGATGCGGCCAGCCCGGCCTTGGGTCGCATCCGCCGCGAGATGAATATCGCGCACGACCGATTGGTGGACCGCCTGAACAGGATGATCACCTCGCCAGAGGTTTCCCGTTACCTGCAAGATGCACTGGTTACTTTGCGCAGCGGACGATACGTTATCCCCCTGCGAGCCGAGTTCAAGGGACGCATCCCCGGCCTCGTCCACGATCAATCATCCAGCGGTGCCACGCTTTTCATTGAGCCATTGGCTACCGTCGAGTTGAACAACCAGTGGCGGGAACTGCAATTGCAGGAGGAGCGTGAAGTAAAGCGCATTCTGCACGAGTTAAGCGCGCTAGTGGCCGAATCGGCGGAGGTGATCTCGCGCTTGGTGGAGATACTGGCCAGTCTGGATCTGGCTTTCGCCAAGGCACGTTACAGCCAGGCTATGCGAGGCATAGAACCTACTCTGATTTCTCTGGACAGGTTGGACAAAACGGCCCGGAGTGAAACTGCCACCGAGCAGCCTTCCGCCATACCACCAGGAGTCTGCATTTGGCTGCGCCAGGCACGCCATCCTTTGCTACCAGCAGAGACGGTAGTGCCTATTGACGTCCATCTCGGCGGCGACTTCTCTATTCTGGTGATCACCGGGCCGAATACTGGTGGCAAGACCGTGGCCTTAAAGACGGTCGGCTTGCTCACGGCGATGGCGCAGGCGGGATTGCATCTTCCAGCTCGCGAAGATTCAGCGGTGGCGGTCTTCGATGGTGTCTATGCGGACATAGGCGATGAGCAGAGCATCGAACAGAGCCTGTCTACCTTTTCCTCCCACATGACCAATATTATAGACATCGCGGCGCACGCCAATGAGCGGTCGTTGGCCTTGCTGGACGAATTGGGAGCAGGCACCGATCCGGTGGAAGGGTCAGCCCTGGCGCGAGCCATACTTTCCTATTTCCTGGGCCGCCGTATACCGGTGATGGCCACCACTCACTACTCCGAACTGAAAATCTACGCGCACAGCACACCTGGCGTGCAGAATGCTTCTGTCGAGTTCGATGTGGAGACGTTAGCACCTACCTTCAAGCTGACCATCGGCCTCCCTGGGCGCAGTAACGCCCTGGCCATCGCCGGTCGCCTCGGCCTGGGCCGAGAGATCATTGACGACGCCCGTGAACTGGTGTCCGATGAGGCGTTACAGGCCGATCAAATGCTCGGCGACATCAAAAGGGCGCGGGAAGAGGCGCTCTCCGATAGAGAGGCGGCGAGGACAATCTTGAGGAGCGCCAGACGGCTTGAGCAAGAGTGGCGCGAGAAAAACGCAGGGATCGAGAAAGCGCGCCAGGAGATGCTCAATACTGCCCGCGAAGAGGCCCGCCGAGAGTTAGACGTGGTGCGCAGACAACTGCGCCAATTGAGTAACCGCCTTGCCTCGGATGCTCTGACCAGAGAGTGGTTGGCTCAAGCCAAAGTGGAGCTTGACAAATTGACGGAAGGCGTGCAGCCCATCTTGCCCGCTCTACCACCGGTCTCGCCTACCGAAGCCGTTGCCCTGAAGCCGGGAGATATGGTGTGGATTCCCAGCTTACAGCAAGGAGGGGAACTGTTGCTCCTGGATGGCATGGCTGCTGAGGTGGGCATCGGCAAGTTCCGCGTGCGGGTGCGAGCCGAGGAATTGGAGAGAATGCCTGAGGTCAAAAAGGAGGCGCAGCCTGCCCAGGTCAGGGGTACGGCTGGCCCGCTGCATCCCAGCCCAGGCATAGAACTCGACTTGCGCGGGTGGAGAGTGGAGGATGTGCTTCCCCGCTTGGATAAATACCTGGATGATGCCTACCTGGCCGGGCTGCCCTGGGTGCGGATCATTCATGGCAAAGGGACAGGCACCCTGCGTCGTGTGGTGCGCGAAAAACTAAGCGATCATCCTCTAGTTGCGGGCTACCGTGCCGGCGAGCAGGGCGAGGGCGGCGAAGGGGTGACGATAGCCAACCTGGTCAGACAAGAGGAGTAGGGGCAAGGCATCGCCTGGCGTTCACTTTCCGGCTGTGAAGATCTCACACAGTGGACATCCCCGCTTACGGACATGGCTCTCGCAATGCCTTGCCCCTACCTTGCCAAGAATCGGTTTTTGCGTATAATAGCGAAAATATAATACCAGAAACTTGAAAAAGGAGCTGACCATGAGGAAAGCAATATTCTCTATTCTCATTCTGATAACATGCGGCGCTGCGATTGCCGGTTGCGGGCGGGGAGGAGAGACTCCTCCAACGCCCACGGAGAGCATTCCTGCATCGCCCACCGCGGCTGCTGCAACTGCGACCCCCTCCATTCCGGCGCCGACCCCGCAAACCGGCCTCGCCACACCCACTACTGCTGTGACCAAGCCTGCCCTTACCTCTGCGCCAGAGACGGCCACCAAGCCAGCCCCAACCTCCGCGCCGGCGACAGCGACCAGGCCAGGCACCCCTATTGCGGCTGCCGTGTTTGTCAATGGCCAGCCTGTGCCCTTGGTTGAGTATCAAACGCAAGTTGCGCTGGCCGAGGCGTTCTTCAAAAAGCAGGAAATGCCGGGCCTGTCGGCTGCGGAGAAAGAAGCTGCCCTTCGTCAGGTTCGGCGCCAGGTGTTAGACTGGATGATAGATCAACTGCTCATCGAGCAGACTGCCGTGCGCATGGGCGCCCGCGTTTCGGAGGCGCAGGTGGATGCTGAGTTCGCCAAAGCAAAAGGGAACGATCCAGCACAATTTGAGCGCTGGCTCAAAGAGAATGGCCTCACTGCTGAATCCTTCAAGGCCAAGTTGCACTCGGAGTTGTTGGGGGCCGCCGTGCGAGATGCCGTCACCTCCTACATACCATCCAGGATGGAGCAGGTTTGTGTGCGGCACATCCTAGTAAGCTCTGAAAACGAAGCCCGGCAAATCCTGCGGCAGATCAAGAGCAACGAAGATTTCACGCGCCTGGCCAAACAGTATTCCAAAGATATGGGCACGCGGGAAACCGGCGGCGACCTGGGTTTCTATCCCCGTGGCGTGCTTTCGCCCGAGATAGATAAAGTCGCTTTTAGCCTGGTCGTTGGCCAGATAAGCGACGTCATCCGCACAAACTTTGGCTATCACATCATTCAGGTAACGCAACGCGACCTAGCGAGAGAGATAACCCCCGAAATGATGATCGCTTTGCGTCAGGAAGCGTTTATGCACTGGTTGGAGGCCGAACGCGCCAAAGCCAAGATCGAATACCTGATCGAATAGATGGGCACATCTGGAAACAGGAGGAAAGGCCCGTGCCGAAATTAGCCATCACAGGGAAGGGCGGCGTTGGCAAGACCACCTTGGCGGTGCTGTTGGCGTATCTTTACGCCAGCGAGGGGCGCACCGTTCTGGCGATTGATGCCGACCCGAACGCGAATCTGGCTTCGGCATTGGGGGTGCCTTCTGAGATGGCCAAGCAGATCATCCCAATCGCGGAAATGGAAGAGTTGATCGCGGAGAGGACGGGCACCACGCCAGGGACATTCGGCGGGTTCTTCAAAATGAACCCGCGCGTGGATGACATCCCGGAACGGTTCTCGATCACGCATCGCGGCATCAGACTCCTGGTCATGGGCACGGTGGATCGTGGCGGATCGGGGTGCGTCTGTCCGGAGAGTGTGATGTTGAAGACCCTGGTGACGTACCTCCTGCTGGGCAAGGGCGACGTACTGATTATGGATATGGAGGCGGGCATTGAGCATCTGGGGCGTGGCACAGCCTCGGCAGTAGATGCTTTCATCGTCGTGGTGGAGCCGGGGCAGCGCAGCACCCAGACAGCGCAAACGATCAAGCGCCTTGCCGCCGACATCGGGCTGAAGAACGTCTACATCGTGGGCAACAAGGTGCGCAGCGACCAGGATCGAGCCTTTATCGCCGAGCAGTTGGCAGGGGAGACAATTCTGGGTTACCTCTCCTATAGCCCCGCTGCCATCGAATCCGATTTGAAGGGGAAAGCGATCTTTGATACGGATCCGCAAATGCTGGCAGAAGCCAGGGCCATCAAGGAACGCCTGCCCTAGGCCTTGTCGCAAGACCTTCGAGGTCTTGGAGAGCTCGAAGGTCTTTTGTCCATTTCACGCGACGGCTGATCCACCGACCTCGTATTTCCCCTGTATCCCCTTCACCTCTGCGACCTGAACAGCGTAGAGCGAGCCAAAGGAAGACGCCAGTCGCCGCGCCACGTCGGGGTATCTGTCCACCAGATTGACCTTCTCCTGTGGATCCTCGATCAGATTATACAATTCATCCGGCTGTCCTTCGGGACGGCGGATGTAGCTCCACTCCACGGTGCGGATGCAGCGATCCGGCGCCTCATGATAGCCGGTCACGATCACATCGCGGATGGAGGGCACTTCGCCGCGAATGAGTGGCATCAGGCTGCGGCCATGCATGGCCTCGATGTTGTTCCCCAAGCCGATAGCCTCCAGGAGAGTGGGCAGGATATCCTGGAATTGTGTCAAAGCCGTCAGCCTTCGCCCGCCATATCGTCCGCCGGGGAAGCGAATCATAAAGGGCACTTTGAGCAGTTCGCTGTACATGCGGTCGCCCCCCTTCAGGAACTTGCCATGATCGGCCAGAGGGTGGCCATGGTCGGCGACCAGGACGATGAGCGAGTTGTCCATATATCCTAACCCGGCGATCTTGTTGAGCAACTGCCCTACGTAATGGTCTACATAGGCCACCTCGCCCGCGTATAGGCCGCGTGTATAGGCGATCTCCTCCGGCGTGAAATGGTTCACAACCGGCCCCCCACAAGGGAGGATGATCTTTTTGCCCTTGTAGTTGGGATCAGTGTAGCGATCAAATTCTTTGGGGGGAGTCCACGGCTCATGGGGATCGAAGGAATCCCACCAAAGCAGGAAAGGCTCGCGGCGCGTCTTGTTCTCTTCCAGCCACTGGATAGCCGCGCGGGCCAACTGGGCGCAATAGTGATCGTCAGCCTTTTCAAAAGGTTCGATGTTCATCAAACACGTCTCCACCAACTGCCGCCAGTGGGGTGTAAAGGTGTCTTTGATATAATCCTCCAGGCGGTATTTGCTGAGCGGTGCGGAGCGGTAGGCATCGTACTCCTGGCCGCGAACCCACTGCCAGACGCGAAAGCTGCGGTGCAGGTTGTAGCCCGGCTTGAAATAGTGATAGCAATCGGTGAAAAGGGCCGTCAGGTAGCCTTCCTTGGAGAGGATGTCGGCGATAGTGCGGTCCTCTTTGGTCAAAGGCTGCCAGGGACGGAAGGGAAGCGTGCGCTGTCCGGTCATCCATTGCGTGCGCACGGGGATGGTGGGCAGTGCCTCCGGGTAGCAGTTGTCGAAGACGACGCTTTCCTGCGCCAGGCGGTCTATGTTCGGCGTCTCCAGCGGGCATCCATCCCAGCCGTAAAAGCTCACATGATCCTGCCGCAGCGAGTCCAGGATAAGGAAAATGATGTTCACAAGAAACCCTCCTATTTTACCTCCATTGGTTTGGCGAACTGGCCAGTCCGCGTGAACGCCAGAATTATAAGAGTATCCAGGTCAATGTCAAAAACCTGTGAATACTTTCCCTCCCCTCGCTTTGACAAGAGCACGCCAAACCATTATGATAAGCAAGGGAGGATCAGTGGAGGCCATGGTTCGCTTCCTGGTTGACGGCATGTTGGGCACGCTAGCCAAATGGCTGCGCATAGCGGGCTACGACACCAAATACTCGCCTCGTTGGGACGATAACGAACTGGCGCGCATCGCCCGCGCCGAGGGGCGGGTCCTCTTGACCCGCGATGCGGAGTTGGCGCGACGCCGCGGCCTCCAATCCTTGCTGATTGAGGAAGGCGATCTTGAGCAGCAGTTGGCGCAAGTCGCACAAGCCTTCGGGCTGAGCCTGGATCACCCCTTCTCGCGCTGTCCCGTGTGTAACGCCCCCTTGGAGGATGTGCCCAAAGCAATGGCCTGGGGACAGGTCCCACCTTTTATCTTCAAGACGCAGGATTCCTTCCGCCTTTGCCCGGAATGCAACCGCTTCTACTGGCGCGGCACGCATTGGCAAGGGATGTGCGAGAGGATTAGAATGCTGGCGCGAAACTAATGCTGAATTTGCTCAACAAAAAGAGCGCACTATAATGCTCCGTAGGGGCGAGGTAACCTCGCCCAAAAGGAGGTTAAACTGGAGCCTTTAGAGCTGGCAAGGGAGATAGTAGACCTCGTCGTCGGCAAATTGGCTTCGGATACGCTATTGCTGGATGTGCGCGAGGTGACCTTGATCGCCGACTATTTCGTCATCTGTACAGGGCATACGGATCGCCAGGTTCAGGCGATCTCCGACCAGGTTATCGAAAGTTTGGAGGAACAAGGAGTCAAGCCGCTCGGCGTCGAAGGGGATGCGGCATCGGGTTGGGTCCTGATGGACTATTCCAGTGTCATCCTGCATATCTTCACTCCGGGTGTACGCCGTTACTACGACCTGGAGGGCTTTTGGAGCAGGGCGAGAACGATGCTCAGAATCGAATAGGCTCTCAGGGTAAAGAAGCAAAGGGCGATGGGCATAAAGTTGCCCATCGCCTTTCTGTTTGGCATTTATCCCGAGATCCACCGCTCGGTATCGCGCTGGTAGGAAAGGAGCTCCCGCTCGTCGAAAAAGAGGGCGATTTCGGTGCGAGCTGTCTCCGGCCCGTCGGAGCCGTGCACCAGGTTGCGGCGGATCTCCAGGGCATAGTCGGCGCGAATAGTGCCGGGATCCGCTTTGGCCGGATCAGTGGCGCCCATAGTGCTGCGTGTGATCTCTATGGCATTTTTGCCCTCTAAAACCATGACCACCACAGGAGCCGACGTAATGAAAGAGATTAGCCCTTCGAAGAAGGGCTTTCCTTCGTGTGTCGCATAAAGTCTTTTTGCCAATGCTTCATCTATTTGGATCATTTTCATCGCTACGATTTTCAGGCCACGACATTCCAACCGCGTGATGACCGGGCCGATCAGGCCACGCTGTACAGCATCCGGCTTGACGATGACTAGGGTTCTTTCCATTTTGTCCTCCTTGACAAAATAATCGGTGCCTCTTTCCAGAGGCACCGATGGATTTACTTGGCGCTCTCAATTAGGATTGGGACAGCAGCCAGTTGTATTTGGCCAGGGCTTCTTCGAACCGTCCAGCTTCCATGTAGGCATCGCCCAACGCCTGGTGCAAGGGCCACTGTTCTGGATGCTCCTGCGTGGATCTCTCCAAATCGGCGATCACGTCACCCCGAACTTCGGCGGCGGATTGGGCCAGTTGCGTGTACTGCTGCGCGGCCTTTTCCCACTCTCCTGTGGCGACATAGGCCCTCGCCAAAGCCAACCTCGTGGGATGATCCTGGGGACTGGCCTCTAACTTCGCCAGATAGCCGGCGATGGCTGCTGTTATGTCTACTGTTGGGGCAGGGGCCGCAGCAACCACCTCCACCAATGCTTCTTCAACCGTGGGCGCAGGCACGGCTATTTCCTCGACAACCTGCTCCGGCACGACTTTACCCACCTCCACCGCCTCGACTGGGGCGGGGACTTCAGCGACAGCTTCCGGTACCGCTTCCTCTGCTACGATCTCCGCCGCCGCAACCTCGACTGGGGCAGGTGTAGGCTCCACAGGGATAGGCACTTCCGGCGCAGCCTCGACCTGAGCAGGCTCCAGGGGGAGAGGCGCTTCGGCGGCCCCTTCCGGCAACGCCTCCTCTGGCATTGTCTCCCAGGCTTTTTTCAGCCCAGCCAGCCATTCCGGTTTCTCCTCCTCCAAAGCGGGAACTTGAGGTGCGACCTCGACCACTGCCGCACCCTCCTCCGGCACCTCCACGGCTGGCGCCGCCGGGGCAACGCCTGCCTGTCTTTGACGCAGCCAGGCCATAACCTCCTCAGGGGTCGCTGTTTCGGGAGGCATGGTGGCTTCGATAGCAGCGCGTTCCTCCTCGCTCACTTCCTCAAGTGTGATGGTGGGGAGGGCACCAAACTCCTTTTCCAGAGCGGCAATCATGGGGGATTCCTTTTCCTCCTTCACTGCCTCGACAGGTTGAGCCAGCCTTTCCTCGGCGGGAGGTTGAGGGATAACCGCTTCTGCAGGTGCTTCCTCGATGACGCCGGCCTGTCTCTGGCGCAGCCAGGCCATGATCTCTTCAGGGGTGGCCGTTTCGGGAAGCATGGCGGCCTCAACCGCTGCCCGCTCTGCTTCGCCAGCCTCTGGGGGAGCGATTTCCTCCACCACAGGGCCTGCAACGGCCTCTTCTTTCAGGATGGGTTCGGGCGCAGCCATTTCTGGCGGCGCTGCTTCCAGAGCAGGGATAATAGGGGGGGCTTCCTCTGCGGGCTTCTCCTGGATCGTTTCGAGTTGCTCCACAGCGGGTATCTCGGCGGCGGGCGCTTTCAGCGCCTGCATCCACTCCTCCGCTTCTTTCTCCGGGGCCGCCGGCACCGCCTCTTCCTTCGCCAAAGCTGCGACCTGGGTTAGCTCGGCCAACTCCCGCTCTTCCAGCCGTTCGATGGTCAGCGTTTTCGCGGGCAACGGGGAAGCTTCGCCGAATAGCTCTTGCGCTTTCAGGTTTTCCGGATCCAGGCTCTCGGCGCGGCGGAGCAGTGTCATGCCATCCTCCTCCAGCCCGCTATTGAGCCAAATCTCTCCGAGCAACAGGTTGGCCTTCAGGCAATGAGGCACCTTGCTCAGGACGTCCTGACAGATCTCCGCGGCCTCTCGTTGCCTGTTGTCATGCCACAACGCCTCGGCTAGAGCCAATTGGATATCTATACGCTCCTGATCCACGGCCAGAATCTCGCGGAACTCGGCGATGGCCTGCGTATAGAAACCACCTTTGGCATATAGTCGTCCAAGAGCAGCCCTGTTCAGTTTGAGTCGGGGTTGCTCCACGCCATCCCGCTGCGTATAGAGGCGCTTCAGTTCGCGGCGTATCTCAGCGTTTCCAGGGGTAAGCTCGAAGGCGCGCTCAAACTGCCAGATGGCTTCATGGAGGAGACCGTCCTGGTCGTAAATAATGCCTGCTCCAACGTAAGCAATGAAATCCTCCGGATCTGCGCTCAAGACGCGCTTGAACAGGTCCGTCGCTTCCTGGTGCTCGCCTTTTTCCAGGCAAGCTTCCGCCAGGACACGATAAGGCTCGATGCACTTGGGGTGTTTTCCCAGAATGTGGCGACAGATGGCGATGGCCTCATCGTATGCGCCGGATCTGACCAATTCTTTCGCTTCATCTACATAAGCGTGTAGCCCTACTTCTGCCATGGACTCTTCCTCCTCTAGCCAGCGTCGGGAGTGAAGCCGAACTCGACAGCCCGATCTGTAATGTCACCAAATCTACTACCATTATACCACAGCTTCAAATAAAGCAAAAAAAGCATATAATGTGGTTTGGGAGAGTTCGCGCGAGTTCAGTAGGGAGTGCCATGCGTATCGGAGTAAATGGGTATTTCTGGGGCCAGGAAACGACCGGAAGCGGACAATATCTTGTCCATCTTCTGCAAGCTTTGCTGGTGATTTCCCAGGAAAACTCGTACACCCTTTTCGTTCCAGACCAGGCCGGGTCTCCATCCGAAGATGTCGCCATCGCTCCCGGCTTGCGCCTGGTCGCTCTGCCTTTCAATAGAAAGTACGAGAATTGGGCCAAGCTTTGCTTCGAGCAGGTTTCTTTCCCGCGGGCCTGTCAAAAGGTGGGCGCCGAATTAGCTCACGTCCCGTATTTTGCCTCGCCTCTGTTTCCTCGCATCCCAACCGTCGTCACGATCCATGATCTCATTCCCTTGCTGCTTCCCGCCTATCGGGGTGATTTTCGGGTGCGCCTCTACATGCGCCTCGTCTCGCTGGCAGCAAGACGAGCCGATGCTATCTTGACCGATTCGCAGGCATCACGGCGGGACATCGTGCGCACATTGGGCATCCCAGGGGAGCGCGTCTACGTCGCCTATCTGGCCGCCGAGGATCGTTTTCGGCCCACGGCGGATGCACAGGCTTTGGCGGCGCTGAGAGCCAAATACAAGCTGCCTGAGCACTATATCCTCTACCTTGGCGGCTTTGACCAGCGCCGCAATATCGGCACTTTACTTCGCGCCTTTGCCGTCGTCGTCAGAGGTTGGAGGGATGCTCATTCCTTGCCCTGCCTGGTTCTGGCGGGCCAGTTGCCGAGGGAAGACACGCCTTTCTCGCCCGATCCCCGGCGAATGGTCAGTGAGCTTGGGTTGGAGGAGGTAGTGCGTTGCATCGGGCGGATCGCCGAGGAGGAGAAGCCTCTGCTCTATAATGGCGCCCAGTTTTTCGTCTTTCCTTCTATTTATGAAGGATTCGGCCTGCCGCCGTTGGAGGCTATGGCTTGCGGCGTGCCGGTGATCGCCTCCAATGCGACTTCATTGCCTGAAATCGTAGGCGGCGGAGGACTCCTGGTAGATCCCTATGACGTGGGAGGCTGGGCCAAGGCGATAACCGCCCTCTGGAGTCAACCGCAGCAACGCCTGGCGTTGCGCTCCCAGGCCCTCGTCCAGGCGGTGCGTTTCTCCTGGGCCAAAACCGCAGAGGAAGCCTTGCAGGTGTATCGGCGGGTGGCGCAGATGTAGGTGACAGCCTTAAAGAGCCGTCGCTGGGAGTTGCTGTCCAGCGTCAGCTCTTCAGGCTGACGCGCATCAAAATGTGGTGAAGGCTCGTTTTGACAGAGATCGAATATAGTGTTATTCTGAGGCTGATAGTTTACCGTCGGCTTGAATTGAGACGAGCCGGTACGGAAAGGGGGTGAGTATCCGGCATTTTACGAAGCGTGCCAGACCCGATGGCCATGTTTTACTGTCATGGGGTTACCTCTTCGGGGACTGCCTATCCCACCTCGGGGTTTCTCAGCGCTTATCTATTGGCCAGTAGGGGCGATGCAATGTATCGCCGTGAAAGGGGGAAACATGAGTAAGTTGCCACGCAAGATTTATGTATTGATGTTGGTTCTCTCTTTAGTGCTCGCCTCTTGGGGCAACGTCTCGGCCCAGGGAGGGAAAATTGAGACGGCGCTGGATGCTTATAGCGGCGTCTTTGCCACGGATGAGCTGTACGAGCTAGCCAAGATGGGCGGCGAGGAATGGGTTGACATTCACATCATCCTGGTAGCCGGCAGCGATGTCAGCAGAACGGTAGATCATCTCATCTTGCGCAAACCGATCGGTGGCATCGTGACGGCGAGTGGTCGGATCAAGGCCGGGAATCTAGGCAAGCTGGCTACCACGCCGGGTGTCTTGTCCATCCGTCCCTTTACTCCCACGGCTTCCGACTTGCGTCCGGTGCCGCCGGATGGCGAGAGGCCGACCATGCAACGCGGCCCTTACGGCCTGCCGCGCAAAGCAGGGCCTGCGATCAAGCTAAGCAAGGTCAAAGGCGCAGGGGCGCAGCCGGCGGGAACGCCGGGCCTCTCCAGCTATATCGGTGTGGATGTCCTGGGCGCCAGGGCAGCCTGGGAGTTGGGCTATACCGGCAAGGGAGTCATCGTTAGCCATGTGGACAGCGGCTGCGACTTTGGCCATCCCGATCTAGAGGGCACCTGGGCTGTCGTGGAAGACCCAGCCTCGCCCTACCATGGCTGGCCGATGGTCTATGATTCAGGCGCGGCGCTCCTCTATGTCGGCTATGGGGAAGCTTTCAGTTGGAAATCCGTCTGGAATAAGACACTCGGCCAGTACTCGTACTACATAGACACGAGCTACACGCCGCAGGTGACCGTCAGCGGCCTCACCGCCACGGCGGTCATCACCACAGTGGGGTACGCCGACCCTCCGACCTATTCCGTGCCCGCCATTTTGTCCCATGTCTATACCTTCGCCCACACGAGCAAGAGCGGCGTGTATCACGCTGGCATCCACCCCGAGAGCCTGCTCTCCATCTTCAACGAGCCTGGCGAGTATGTGGCGGTCTTGCTGGTGGATGAAAACGCCGCCGGCGTCTACGACACGGTCTATGTGGACTGGGACAGCAACTACACCTTCGACTCCTACGAGCGCTTCACCAAGAAACATCCCACCAACTGGTACTACGACAGAGTCTCGGATACCTGGTCGCGGGATGTCAATGGCGATAGCGTAGCCGATGTCTCGGCGGGCATCCTCTATTGGATCGCCGATGGCCAGAATGTGATCCCTGGCAGCGATGTCATCTACGAGCCACAGTATCTGGCGCCGCCCGCCAACGGAAGCCTGGTCCTCTTCTACGGAGATTACAATTTTGAGAGCCATGGCACAGCCACCGCTGCCGCGGTAGCGGCGCAGCACAAAATCGTCGGCCCGCGGGCAGCGGATGGCTCCTGGATTCCCGAGTGGGTTGATGTCAGCGAGGGCATCGTCTGGGGCGCAGCGCCGGGGGCCAGGATTTTCAGCAGCAATTCCAACGTGGGCGCATCGGATATAGACTCCTGGGTCGTCCATGCCGTAGGCTTCGATGGCGTGCCCGATAGCGGCGATGAGGCGCAGATCAGCACCAATAGCTGGGGCTACCCAGCGCGTGAGGATGTCTGGCTCACCGACAGCCGAGTCATCACTCTGCTGAACGCTATGCTTCCCAGAACCACCTGGTTTTCTGGGACCGCGAACGGTGGCTTCGGCTATGGCACATCTGCTGCCCCTGGCACAAGCCCTACGGCCATTGGGGTGGCGGGTTACGACCTGAATGGCACAGCGATCCTGAATGACGAGGTGATCGCTGGCCCGGATCAGGTCCTCTATGGCGATCTGACGCCCTACTCCAGCCGTGGGCCGAACACGGCTGGGCGGGGTGACGCGGACATCATGGGCATCGCCGATGGTGCTACAGGCGACATGCCGCTGCTGCTTGTGAGCGCGTTCTATGGCCGGCGCCCGAACGGGCAACTGGCCTGGTATGAGTTCGGCGGCACGAGCCAGGCCACACCTTTCGTGGCCGGCGTCGGCGCACTGGTCTGCCAGGCTTATCGCAAAGCCACAGGGATGTGGCCCAGCTATGCCACGCTGAAGGAAATCCTGCTGTCTACTGCCACCGATGCCAACAACGATCCCTTTGCCCAGGGCGCAGGCCGGGTGAATGCCGAGAGGGCTGTGGAAGTGGCCTCCGGCCTGAAAGGCTTCTATGTGTCTCCGGCGCGGTGGGATGCTGGCTCCTACCGCGGCGCCAGGTACCGGGACTTCGCTTACCTGGTAGCGCCTGGCACCTCCGACCGTCAGACCTTCACCGTGCGCAACACAGGGCCGACAGCGATCAATCTGACCATCTCCGATGAGACATTGATGCAGATCGGCGAATGGAACGCTACGCTGACCACCACGGTGGCTGCCGAGGAGCCGACGCGCAACTTCAGCAAGCCGGACTACCTGGTTCCTCTGTATGTGAAGGGCGGGGTCAACCTTATCCCGCAGGACACCGATCTGGTGGTCGTCAGCGTCTCTTACCCGTGGGAAAAGTTCAGCCTGGGCAATCCCACCATCCCTGCCTCCCAGACGATTGACAGCCTCTGGTACATGAAGATGCTGAACTGGAAGGATCTGAACGGCAACGGCGTGCTCTGGCGCGACCTCAATGGCAACGGTGCGGTGAACAATGGCGAACTGGACAACCCGCCGCTCACCGGCATCCCCGCCTACGACAACTCGTCGCAAGAGATCAACGAGTTCAACCTCAGCTATCAGTATGGCACGACCAAGGAATGCCGCGTGGAGAAGCCTCTGGAGCGCGCTGACGATGGCCTGTACATCGGGTTGATCCACTACACCAGCGACCCTCGCCAGATCTTCAAGCCGTTCCCGCAGACGGTGCTGAGCATTCGCGTCGCCTTCTATAGCCACAGGGATGTCTCTTGGATCACCACCAGCGTGCCCACGCTAACCGTTGGTGGAGGCATGGCTGCCACCTTTGTCTCTGCGGTGACGGTGCCTGCCGATCAGGCGCCTGGCCTCTATCAGGCCACCATCCGCGTGGCGGATGCAGCCGGCGAGACGACGGTGATCCCGGTGGCTGTCAACGTCCCCGCTGTAGTCCAATCGGGCAACCTCAACTTCGACTTTGGTGGCCGCGCTCCTTCCGGCTATCTGTATGACAACAGCTATATCTACGGCGGGTTCGACTGGTTGGGGAACGGCTGGAACGATCAGGGCGACTGGCGAATGTACTTTGTGGACGTGCCGGACAATACGGGCCTGCCCGCAGGCACGCACTGGCTGGTAGACACCCAGTGGCAATCGGGCAGAACCGATATTGACACGTTGGTCTTCGGCCCGACGCCTGACGAGCTTTCGGCTCTCTATCCGCACATCTTTGGGCCTTACACGCTGCGCATTGTGGGCGGCAGCCAGGATACTTTCTACCCCTATGTGCGCCCCGGGATTTCTAATGGCAGAGCTTACGCCTGGAAGACCAACACCGGCGGGGCTGAGGAAACCGTTACGGCTCCGTTGCAGCCCGGCCTCAATGCCGTCGAATTGCAGAACGTCCTGTATGGCGGCATCGCGCCGCGCGAGCGTTTCACCGGCACGGTAGGTACGGTCTCGGTCACGCCTTATCCGATCAAAGTCGCTGTGCTCGAGACGGCGGGCATTGTGGAGATCACTTTCACCTCCAGCATTGCCCTCCCCGGCCTCGGCTACGGAGGCTCCTTCGGATTAGGCAAGCCGGCAGTCTACAAGAATGTGCCCATCGTACAGGATGAGCAAAAGTTCTATCGCTTCAGTGTACAAAACTCGGCTCTCCTGGATCTCACCCTGACCACCAGGGACCCGGCCACGACCAAAGACCTCGACCTGTATCTGTATCGCGCTATCGCCGGTAGGTGGGTGCGGATTAAATACTCCGCTGGGGTCACTGCCGATGAATACATCAGGATCGTGCGCCCGCCGGACGGCCTCTATATGGCGATGGTCCACGGGTATACGGTCCTTGGCACCGGCTCCTTCGATCTGACTATCCGCTCCATCGAGGGAACCGATCTCACGGTGACCGGCCTGCCGACCGGCCCCATCGCCGCGGGCACGCCTTATCGCTTCCGGCTGAACTATGCCAAGCCTTTGGCTAGCGGCACTTACTATGGCTTGGTCCTCCTCGGCACGGACAGGGCGCCTGCTATCCTGGAAGTGCCAGTGGAGATCACCTTTGTGACGCTGAAGACACACCTGCCGTTAGTTATGAAGGGTAGAAGCCGGTAATGGTTCGCAGGCCGTAAGTTCGCCTGGCGAAAGTATGGCGGGCATCGGGTTTCCGATGTCCGCCTTTTTGTAAGGGGGCGTCGCATGACCAAAAGTGTACGGCGGGTCATCTTCGGTTTGTTACTGTTGCTCATCGCCGTCGCAGGCGTAGAGGCGCGACATGTCGCGTCTCTCGCGGGTATCGAGCCTGTCTCCACAAACATAAAGCCTGCGGCGACTGTACCGGCCATGCGTGTCATCGTGCGGCTGGCCGATCCCCCGCTGGCGTTGTATGAGGGAGACATCGAGGGCTATGCGGCGACCTCCATCGCGGCAACGGGCCAGCATCGCCTGGATGTGGAGTCGGCTGCCAGCCGCGCCTACCTGAGCTATCTGCAAGGGAAACAGGCCGCTTTCCGCGAACAACTGCGCCAGTCCCTTCCCACGGCCCAGGTCGAATATAGCTATCGCATTTTGCTGAACGGCCTGGCCGTGCGGCTGCTAGGCGAACACGCGGGTTCGCCCCTACAGGTGCTTGGCCGTCTGCCGGGCGTGGTTGGCGTCTACCCGGAAAAAGAGTACCGGTTGTCTTTGGATCATAGCCTGCCTTTGATCGGCGCGCCGGAGATTTGGAACGCTCTGGGGGGTGTTGGCAGGGCGGGAGAGGGCCTCAAGATCGCCATCATAGATTCCGGCATCTATATCGGCAATCCTTTCTTCAACGCCGCCGGCTTCTCTTATCCCCCTGGCTTCCCCAAAGGCCACACCCGTTATACCACGCCCAAAGTGATCGCCGCGCGCACCTATTTCCGCCCCGATGATCCTCCCGCATTGGGAGAGCCTGTCACGCCAATAGACGGCATAGGCCACGGAACTCACGTGGCGGGCATCGCCGCAGGCGTCGCCAACACCCAGACGCCCCGCGGGCCGCTCAGTGGCGTGGCGCCGCGCGCCTGGCTGATGAACTACAAGGTCTTCTACCGGCCGTACAGCGGGCGAGTGATCGCCTTCACGCCGGAGATCCTGGCCAGCATGGAGGATGCCGTCGCCGATGGCGCAGATGTCTGCAACGGCAGTTGGGGCGGCGCTGCTGACTTTGCGCCAGAGTCCGATCCGATGGTGCTCGCGGCGGAAGCGATGGTGCGGGCAGGCGTGGCCGTCGCCTTTGCTGCTGGCAACGACGGCTCCCTGCCGGCCAGCGTCAACTCGCCAGCCATCGCCCCCCACGCCATCGCTGTGGGAAGCACGACGACGGATCGGGAGGGAGACAGGCCGGACATGCTGAGCGCGTTCAGCTCCCGAGGCCCTGGCCTGGGCCTCAGCCTGAAGCCTGATCTCGCAGCGCCCGGCGAGGGCATTTATTCCTCTTTCATTGGTTACTTTGCGTTTTCGAGCGGCACCAGCATGGCCGCGCCGCACGTTTCCGGTGCGGCCGCCCTCCTGCGCCAGTTGTATCCCACCTGGACGCCCGCGCAGGTCAAGACAGCCCTCATGACCACGGCCAATACTATCGTGCATGATCCAAGCGGTGGCAGTGCGCCAGTGGGAGCCATGGGCCAGGGAGCAGGCCGCATTGATCTGCGCCAAGCCTACGATCCCGGCCTGCTGTTATCGCCACCCAGCCACAGCTTCGGCGAGATACAGGCCGGCGCGGTCGCCAGCGTGACGGCCACGGCGCTCAATGTGTCGGCCAGTGGCGTCTATACGGTGACCGTGGAAGGCCCCTCTGTGGCGACGGGGCTTGTCTTGACCCCCTCTGTGACCACCCTTTCCCTGGCGGTGGGAGGGCAGGCGAGCTTCGCTTTGCGCCTGCGAGCAAGCTCCGCAACCGCGCCTGGAGATTATGAAGGGCGCGTTTGGCTGGAAGGGGAAAACCGCCGCTTGCATATCCCCTGGTGGGTGCGCGTCGTGCCTGCGCGGCCCCTCGCTGACATCCTCTTGCTAGACGATGATGCCAGCTCCCTGGGCGAAGGCACGGACTATCTGTTCTACTATACAAAGGTGCTGGCGGATTTGGAACTCACCTACGTGGTCTGGGATGTGGGCGCCAAATGGCGCGAGGTGATCCAGGAGGGAGGCGCACCATACGGTGCCTTGCCCAACGCCGCTTACCTGAAGGGGTTTAAGGCTGTCCTCTGGTTCACGGGTGACAGCAGGCTAACCTATCTAGACGTCGGGGCCACAGAAGGCGACCGTTGCGCTGTCCTCGATTATCTGCAGAACGGCGGGCGGTTATTGGTCACAGGGCAGGATTTCAGCGGGTACTATCTGCCACACCGGTTCGACAGTTTCAACCTGGCCACCATTGGACTGGGGGCAAGCCTCGCTGGCGAGGATGTCTACGCGCCTGCGGGAAATGCCTCACCCTTTATCGGCGCCGAAGGGGTGCATACGGCTCCGGCCTTCCAGGGGATGCGTCTGGACTTGGGCACTACACGGCACACGACGCCGACGCTCGCCGCCGGTGCGGGCAATCTGCGCACGGTTGACGAGCTTCTCCCGATCCCGCAATACGATAGCAAGGCCATCTTCCGTGCTTCGCCACACGAAGGCGCTGTGGGCCTGGCCAAGTCATCCGATCCCACGTTGGAGTCTCCCTTGCCTGCTATGCCGCCGGGGCGCGCGGTTTACCTCTCCTTCGGACTGGAGGGCATCAACGACGACACAGGATACACCACCCGCCGGGATTTGCTCCAGCGGGTTCTGGAGTGGTTCGCCGACGATCTGCGTGTGACCATCTCCGACGGCGCCGCGGCAAACCCCTACGACCCAGCCACCTTGATCGCCCGCGCATCCTCCAACATTACCACCGCTACATTCCTCTGTTATCGCTGGGATTTCGGGGACGGGTCAGCCATCGTGCAAACGGATGTACCCCCTATCGCTCATGTCTACGGACGCGCCGGAACTTTTCATCCTCGGGTGGAGGTGATGGATAGCCTTGGCCACACGGCGGTCAGCCTCCCTGGCACGGTCGCCGTCAGCGCACCTCCCACGCCAACACCGACTCGTACACTGAAACGCACCCACCTGCCCCTACTCCTTAAGGGGTGATACATTTACTGCTTGTGTGACATTGAGGAGGCACTGTGGATAGGAGAAAGATTGTGTTGATCGGCGCGGGAAGCGCGATGTTCACGCGCAGCCTGGTGGCCGACCTGGTGCGGGATGGGGGCCAGTGGCAGGTGGGCCTGGTGGATATAGACCCGCAAGCTCTGGCTGTGGCTGTCAGGCTGAGCGAAAGGATGGTGGCCCTGAAAAAGGCGCCGATTGACGTCGTCGCTTCGCTGGATAGGCGCGAGTTGCTCCCCGGCGCGGATGTGGTCGTCACTACCGTCGCCGTGGGAGGCCGCCGCGCCTGGGAGACGGACGTTTTCATACCGCGCAAATACGGCATCTACCAGCCGGTGGGGGATAGCGTGGCCGTCGGCGGCATCTTTCGCGCCATGCGCATGGTGCCGGTGATGGTGGAGATCGCGCGGGACGTGGCCAGGCTCTGCCCAAACGCTCTGTTCTTCAACTATAGCAACCCGATGTCGGTCAACTGCCGCGCCATCCGCAAAGCGACCGATGCGCCAGTGGTTGGCCTCTGCCATGGCGTGCAACACGTCCATCGTTACCTGGCGCAATACATCGGCGTGCCCCCTGAAGAGTTGAAATCCGTTGCCGTGGGCGTCAACCACCTCACCTGGTTCACGGAATTGCTGTACAAAGGGCGCGATGCCTGGCCCCTGGTCAAGCAACGCCTTGCGGAGGTGGGTGCAGGCCAGGAGAG
>CAYPON010000007.1:22877-29788 GCA_964412315.1 uncultured Anaerolineae bacterium
ATGCCTGGCCCCTGGTCAAGCAACGCCTTGCGGAGGTGGGTGCAGGCCAGGAGAGCATGTTTTCCTGGGAACTGTACCGCATTTTCGGTGCTTTTCCCGCTGTATTGGATCGCCACGTCACCGAATTCTTCCCCGCGACGTTGGGCAAGGGCGCTTACTATGGCAAAACGCTGGGCATGGATGTCTTCTCCTTTGAGGCCACCATCGCCCACGGCGACGCGGTCTATGCCGAGATGGAGAGGCAGGCGAGGGGCGAAAGCGCGATTGACGAGAGGATCTTCGACCGGGCGCCAGGCGAGCACGAACAACTGCTGGAAATCCTGCACGCTTTGTGGGAGGATCGGGGCACCATCTTTTCCGTCAACCTGCCCAACAAGGGCCAGGTGAACAACCTGCCGCGCGAAGCGATCCTGGAGACGCCGGCCATGGCCACGGGGAACGGTTTCAAGCCACTGGCCATCGGCGATCTCCCCGCTGGCCTGGCCGCCATCATGAACCGCGTCGTGGGCGTGCATGAGATCACGGTGGAGGCAGCCCTGCGCGGGGATCGGCAACTCTTGCTCCAGGCCCTGCTGGCGGATGGAGCGGTCACGCAGGTAGAGACGGCGGAACGATTAGCGGACGAGATGCTAACGGCACACAAAGCGTATCTGCTTACTCTTCGGTAAAGTAGTCTGAATCCACTCTCTTCAACTCATAGGAGGAGACGGGAGTAACACCTATGTTATAGTCAATGAGCAACTGAGCCAGGATGTCTCCGTCAATCAATACGATTTTGCTGTCTATTCGTGATATATAGTCCTGGGCGTCTTTCGTGAAGCTGGATGTCGTTATAAAGACCCCCTTTCGCGCACGTTGGCCCTGCAATGCACCGGCAAACTTCTGAATCTCTGGACGGCTGACAGGGTTTTCCCAACGTTTCGCTTGGACATAAACGATATCCAGGCCCAGACGATCCTCCTTGATGATGCCATCCAGTCCGTCATCGCCACTCTTGCCGATGGCCTCCCCAGCGTCCTTCCTTGTGCCTCCATATCCCATTTTGACCAGAAGATCAATGACCAATCGCTCAAAGAAGGCAGGCGAACAACTCCTGATAGTTTGCAGCAGTTCGGCTGCTAAGCTCTGCCGAACTCGTTGATAAGCAGCTTCGATTGCTTCTTCGGGCGTTTGGTCGCTGCTTGTTTCCCTTTCGGTTTGCCTTTCCAGCTTGCCGTGCGGCCTGCTAAACTCCAAGAATTCCGGGAACTGCTTCAGAAAAGAGACGCTGATCTTCGGAGGACGCTGACGCAAGATATCCAAGCCACGCTCAGTGATTTGGAAGCAGCCGCGCCTGGTTGACTCGAGCAGACCAGCCTTCTTCATATAGGTTCGGGCCCAGCCGACCCGATTGTCAAAAGTAGCCTGCTGACCACTGGACAAAAGCTCTCTGCGTTCTTCGTCAGTAAGTTTGAACTCGTCAGCAAGCGTCTCGATGCACTCTCGTAGAGAGTGCTCTCTTTGGTCGCCGATATACTTCAGCAAAGGCAACATGATGGACTGGAAATCTGGTATCGCCATGTCCTCAGACACCTCCTATTTTGCTGCCTGACTACTTGACTTCCGTCACCGCTCCAATGATTTCGAACCTGCCTATCAAGACATTGCTTGTCCCCTTCTTGTCGCCCGGTTGGTGTCCACCTACCGCCACCTCGAACTCGCCTCGCTCAATGACCCGCTTGCCACTCGCGTCAATGAGGGACATCTGGGCCGGAACCAGGGTGAAGGCCACCCTTTTCTTTTCGCCCACTTCCAGGTGAATCCTGGCAAAGCCCTGCAGTTGACGGATAGGCACTGGCACGGTTGCAGCGACATCGCTCACGTACAGTTGCACCACCTCATCGCCCGCGCGGTCGCCGATATTCTGCACGGTGACACCGACCTTGACCTCCTCGCCGGCCTTGGCGCTCTTCGGGGCGATGCGCAGATTGCTGTACTTGAATTGCGTGTAGCTCAGCCCATAGCCGAAGGAGTAGAGCGGCTCCTCTTTGGAATAGCGGTAAGTTCTTCCGGCCATGTTATAATCGGTGAATGGCGGCAATTGCTCCACCGATTTGGGGAAAGTGACCGGCAGCCGCCCGGCAGGGTTGTAGTCGTCAAAGAGGACATCGGCGATGGCCGTGCCTCCCTCCTCGCCCGGATACCACGCCTCCAGGATCGCCGCCGCGTGCGCATCAGCCCAATTGACGGCCACAGCGCTGCCGTTCAGCAGGACGACGATGAGCGGCTTGCCCGTGGCGTGAAGCGCTTTGAGCAGGTCTTCTTGCATGCCCGGCAAATCCAAACTGGCGCGATCTCCGCTGCTTCTCCCGCCACCTTCTACGCCTTCGCGCTGTCCTTCCTCGCCCTCTACCCTCTGATCGAGGCCGACGACGGCGATGACCACCTCCGATTTTCGCGCCAGTTCCACCGCCTCGGCGAACCCCTCCCGCGAGGCGCCCGCGATGTCGCAGCCGCGGGCATAAAAGACTTGCGTCTGCGGAGAGACTTTGGCGCGGATGCCCTCAAGCGGGGTCACGGCCTTGGAGGGGGTGCCGTTGTAATTTCCGAGGAGGACGGTGACCACATCGGCGTTCGGCCCGATGACGGCGATGGACTTGCGCTCCTTCCTCAAGGGCAGAATGCCGTTTTCATTCTTCAAGAGGACAATGGATTCCCTTGCTGCTTGCAGCGCCAGTTCTCGATGCGCCTGGCAATCGTTCACCTCATACGCGGTTTGCGCGTAGGGCACCATCTCCGGCGGGTCAAACATCCCCAGGCGGAATCGCGCCGTGAAGAGCCGCTTGACCGATTTATCAATCGTCGCCTCAGAGATCAGCCCCTGGGCGACTGCTTCCCGCAAAGCGAGATATGTCGCGCCGCAATTCAGGTCGCAGCCTGCCTTCACAGCCATCGCAGCGGCTTCGGCGGCGGTGGCGGCGACCTGGTGATGCTTGTAGATATCGTCAATCGCGCCGCAATCGGATACCACGTATCCGTCAAAGCCCCATTCCTGCCGCAGGATCTTTTCCAGGAGGGTCGGGCTGGCGCAACAGGGTTCGCCGTTCGTCCGGTTATAGGCCCCCATGACGGAAACGGCTTTCCCTTCCTGGACGGTGGCCTCGAAGGCGGGGAGATACGTCTCGCGCAAATCCCGCTCACTTGCCCGCGCGTCGAAATGATGCCGCTCATGCTCCGGCCCGCTGTGCACGGCATAATGTTTCGGCGTCGCTACGAGCTTCAGGTAGCGGGGGTGGTCTCCTTGCAGCCCTTTGACAAAGGCGACGCCCAGCCTGGCCGTAAGATAGGGATCTTCGCCATAGGTTTCCTGGCCCCTGCCCCAGCGGGGATCGCGAAAGATATTGATATTGGGCGACCAGAAGGTGAGGCCAGTGTATCTATCCCTCACGCCACGTCGCACGGCCTCATGATGCTTGGCCCTGGCCTCGTCCGATATCGCCACCGCCACGCGATACATGAGGTCACGATCCCACATAGCAGCCACGCCGATGGCTTGGGGAAAGACCGTGGCGATGCCTGCCCTGCCGACGCCGTGCAGGCATTCGTTCCACCAGTCGTACTCCGCAATGCCCAGGCGGTCAATGGCTGGCGCGCTGTGGATCATCTGCGAGATTTTCTCCTCCACTGTCATCCGCGAGACCAGATCATCCACCCGCTTTTCGATAGGCAGGGCGGGGTCCAGGTAGGCTGGCGTTGAGGCCGATGTTTTTGCAGGTTTTTTCTGCGCTTTCGTGCCCATGCTTATCCTCCTTACCGCTTGGGTTACCTTCGGGAAGGTATAAAGTGCTAACGCGACCAACGGATCAGGATCGTCTCCCGCTGGAACAGCTTGACCCCCAAGTACAACAGCACGATGTCCAGCAGCGCCACAATCGCCGAACCGATGGCGAACATGGCCACGCTGACCAGTAGTTTCCCCATCATCACCGGTATCATCAGGCCCACCAGCGGCAGAACCAGCAGCCCTCCCAGTTGCTCCGCCAGGCGTATGTCATTCACCCGCGAGGAGATGATCACGGCCACGACGACCGCCGTAATGGTCAGCAGGGGCGCCAGGATCAGCATGGCTAGCAGCCACATGGGGCTGGCCATGATCGCCGCCACCTCGGGCCTGGCAACGAGAGCAAGCCCCAAAGCGGCGATGCCGAAGCTAATCCAGGTGATGAGCATGGCGGGTATGACCCCGGCCAGCGTCTTGCCGGCCAGCAACTGCCAGACTGACAGCGGAGTCGCCAGCAGAGGTTCCAGGCTTCGCTGCTGCTTTTCGCCCACGATGCTATAGACGGCGACGAACATGGGGATCATCAGGGGGATCATCAGGAAATAGAAAAGGAACTGATTCACCATCAGGATCTCCACCACTGCCAAAGGATTCATACCGGCGAATTCGGGCCGTCGCATCAGGTGCTCGAAACCGGAGGGCACGTTGACGTCTGGCGGCAGGCCGCTACCACTCGTCTTCGGCGCGCGCTCCATGAAATAGATGATGCCCACCGGCATGGCGATGAAAAGAAGTGGCAGCAGGAGAGAAGTGAGGAGGATCATCTTGTCCCGAAAGACGTCTCGCCACTCCTTGCGCACGATGATCCAGACCTTTTTCATTGCGCCTCCTTGATCAAGTTCAGGTAGATCTCTTCCAGGGAGTGTTTCAATTCCGTCACCTGTAGAATGTCGCCGCCCGATTCAACCAGCCGCCGCACAATGATGGGAGTAGCTGTTTCAGGATCACCCAGGGAGAGGATCAGTTGGTTGTCTGCCTGCTCCAGGGCAGTGGCCAGGTTGAGGCTGCGCACCGCTGCCATCATTTCGGGGGTAAGCTGACGCAATCGTATCAACATGCGGCGGCCAAACATCTGCCGCTGTAGGTTTTCCGGTGTATCCACGGCAATGAGCTGCGTTTTCAGGACACCTATGCGGTCGCAGAGGCGCTGCGCCTCGTCCAGGTTATGGGTGCAGAGGAAGATGATACGCCCCTCCCCTTTCAATTCCTCGATAAAGTCCCGCACCACCTTGGACGCTTCTGGATCGAGGGCGGCGGTGGGTTCATCCAGGAAGAGCACTTTCGGCTCGTGGATTAGGGCGCGCGCAATGGCCAGTTTCTGCTTCATACCTTTGGAGAAGCGGGCCACTGCCTCCTTGCGCCGCTCCCACAGGCCCAGCATATTCAGGTAGCGTTCCACTTGCTTGGGAGCGTTTTCCACCTCGTAGAGATTGGCGTAGAACTCGAGGTTGGTATAAGCATCCAGCCTTTCGTACAGGCCGGGCGATTCCGTGAGAATGCCCACGATGCGGCGGATTTGCATGTCATCCTGGCCCACCTTGTAGCCATTGATGATCGCCTCGCCGCTGGTCGGTGCGATGAGACAGCTCAACAGGCGCACCGTCGTGGTCTTGCCTGCCCCGTTAGGCCCCAGGAGGCCGAAGATTTCCCCCTCGGCGATCTCCAGGTTCAGCCGATCCACGGCTACAGTGCCATCAAAACGTCGTGTCAAATCTTTAGTCAGAATCATCTTTTTCATCCCATTCTAGCCCTTGCAACATCTGGGCGGCTATATCTCCCCGTCCGCAGGCCGAAAGGTCGAAAGTCAGAGGACTGACGGCGATCACGCGGTCGCGCACCAGAGCCGCGATGTCAGAGTCCGGCTCCAGATGCTCATAGTCCACACGAGCCTCGTATCCCAGGGGGCCGCCGGGCGTGCCATTTGGCCTTAAGGTTCGTATCGGTTGCAGGTATTGCTGCCGGGATACCCGCGTGAGCCGCCAGGGCGTTTGGGGGGTTGCATCGTTGGGAACGTCAATCTTGAGAAGGTCCACGCCCTCTGGCAGCTTGTGGCGCAAAAGCCAGCGTGTGAAACGGCGCACGACGAGTCCCGCGACCTCGAAATCAACCTCTTCGCTATGGCTATAATGGTAGCGAGGCTCCGTTTCCAGCGAAACGGCCATACTCGGAACGCCCCAGCCTGCCGCCTCCAGAGCAGCCCCCACTGTGCCGGAACCGGTGATGCCTGATCCCACGTTCTCGCCATAGTTGACGCCGGAAATAGCGATGTCCGGTTGCCGGGGCAGGATCATGACCAGGGCGTATAACACGACGTTAGCCGGCGAACTATCCAGAGAGAATGCCCTCAGAATCTGTCCTTCGACGGAGAATTGCTCCTCGTAGATGACACCATCCGTAAAGGGATAACTGCGGCCCATCGCCGATTGTTGCTGTTTGGGAGCGACCACCCACACCTCGCCCAAGTCGTACACCGCCTTGACTGCTGCCTGCAATCCTGGAGAAGCGATCCCATCGTCATTCGTCACCAGGATGAGCGGACGCCTCTCTTTCGCCACAAGTTGATCTATCACAGCACTAGAGCTTCCCCTCCCGATGCCGTTTGCCAAGCTTTTCCAGCATGTCCCTCGTCATGCTCGCCAGATCATAGCTGGGCTGCCAGCCCCACTCCTGCCTTGCCACGCTATCGTCAATGAACATCGGCCAGGAATCGGCGATGGCCTGACGGAAATCCGGCTTGTATTCGATCTGGAACTCGGAGATGTGCTTCCTGATTTCTGCTGCCAGATCCTTCGGGGCAAAACTGAAACCAGCCATGTTAAAGTCTGCGTGATGCTTAAGCCTGGAGACATCAGCCTCGGCCAGTTGAATGGTGCCCTTGATCACATCTGGCATATAGATCATCGGCAAGACTGTGTCCTCACGCAGGAAGCAGGTGTATCTCTTATGTTTGATCGCCTCGTAAAAGATCTCGACGGCATAATCCGTGGTGCCACCGCCAGGGAGCGTCTCGCTGCTGATCACGCCGGGATAGCGGATGCCGCGCACGTCCAGCCCGAAGCGCTTGAAATAGTAGTTGCAGAGCAGTTCGCCG
>CAYPON010000008.1:0-20915 GCA_964412315.1 uncultured Anaerolineae bacterium
CTCCAGAGGAGGCCTTCAGGCTCATCGCCGCCGCCGGGTTCAAAAAGATTGACCTGCTAGGGCGGATGCCGCATTTCTCGCTGGATTCCAAGGAATGCGACCCGACCCAACTTAAGGGCACAGCCCAGGCACATGGCTTGCGCATCGCCAACCTGGGCACCTATGTCGGAAAGGGTTTTGCCAGCGATGATCTGGCGGTGCAACAGGAGGAGTTGAAACAGGTATATCGCGCCATTGACGCCGCTGCCCTGTTCGGAGCGCGTTCCATCCGCGTCAGTCCCGGCGACGACGACCCCAAGCATCTAGATCGGCTCATCCCCTGGTTCCAGCGCAGCGCGGCCTACGCTGCTCGCAAGAATGTCCGCCTCGGTTTTGAGAACCATGACGGTGCGATCTCCGGCAAGCCCGATATTTGCAGAGAACTGGCCGTTGAAGTCGAGTCTCCCTTTTTTGGGGTGCTATACGAGCCGTGTAACTTGCTGGCCGCCGGCGTGGACTATCGCACTGCCTTCGAGGTCATGAAAGGCCACATTACCCATGTGCACCTCAAGGATGGAGCCACGACCCCTAGCGGATTTGAGCGCACTATGCTGGGGGAAGGCGTGATTGACTTCCCCTGGATCATCAAGCAATTGGATACCACAGGCTACAAAGGGGACTGGGCGTTGGAGTACGAGGTACACGTCGAGCCGCCGGAGACCGGTCTGAAAAAATGGTATGATTGGTTTAAGGCGCTGAGGTGAGCCAGAATATGCGACTTGATGTGCGATTTGTTGACCTTCTTGCTCTGTATCGTTCGGAGTTGCTGGATCGTACAGTGCCCTTTTGGCTCAAGTATGCCATAGACTGGAAAAACGGTGGCATTTGCACTTGCCTTTCGGATGAAGGCAAGGTCCTCTCCGAGGACAAGTATCTATGGTCGCAACTCCGCGCCATCTGGACTTTTTCCGCCCTCTATAACAAGATCGAACGGCGGCAAGAGTGGCTGGACATAGCAAAGCACATCTACAAGTTCGCCAGGAAGTATGGCCGCGACGATCAGGGGCAGTGGGTTTTCGCCGTCAGCAAGGAGGGCAACATCCTGCAAGGAGCCACTAGCATCTATACTGACGGCTTTGCTATCTATGGGCTGGCCGAATTGGCTAAAGCTACGGGCGACCAAGAGGCGATTGACCTGGCGCTGGAAACCTATGAAAACGTGCAGCGCAGATTGGCCCGCCCTGGATCGTATAGGACGGAGCCGTATCCCCTGCCGGAGGGAGTGAAAGCGCACGGTATCTCCATGACCTTTTCCATCGTTTTCCACGAACTGGGGCATCTGTTGGGGCGTCAAGACATCATAGAAGCCAGCCTTTACCATGCCAACGAGGTGATGACCGCCTATCTGCAGCCTGAACAGAAGATGCTTTACGAGTTCGTCACGTTGGACAACCGGTTGCTGGACACGTCGCAGGGGCGAAGCCTGGTACCGGGCCACGTCATTGAATCCATGTGGTTCATGGTACACATCTACCAACGAGAGGGGAACCAGGAACGCATCCGCCAGGCAGTGGAGGCGATCAAGTGGCATATCGAGCTGGGCTGGGATGCGGAATACGGCGGCATTCTGCTGGCGCGTGATGTTGAGGATAAGGAACCGGTCTGGTGGAAATTCGCCGACTCCAAGCTCTGGTGGCCGCACACTGAGGCGCTTTACGCGCTGTTGTTGGCCTACGAACTGTCGCGGGAGAAATGGTGCCTGGAGTGGTATGAACGGGTGCACAACTATGCCTTCGGTCATTACCCTGTGCCGAAATACGGAGAATGGACGCAAAAGCTGGATCGCCGGGGGAGAAAGTTCACCCAGACCGTGGCCTTGCCGGTGAAAGACCCCTTCCACCTACCTCGCGCGTTGATCTATTGTATCCTGGCGCTGGAAAGGTTGAGCAAAGCCGAGGGATTTGGAACCTAAAAGTACTTGATTTGGTAAACGAAAGTACTTTTCTCAGCTACCTGAGTCACGAAGGAGTTGGATCGCGAAAGAGCGCGAAAAAGATGAAAGGACGCGAGGAGCGCAAAGGTCTGATCTGTGATATAATCATCGCAGGAGGGGACAGATATGAGTACTTCCCGCGATACGCTTCGAGAAGGCAGTAGTGATACTGCGTCATCGGTGGCCATTCCTACAGAGTTAGAGGCTGCGCTCGTCATCTGTGACCCAAAGCCCTGGGATGTGGTCGAGAGGCTGGCGGCTTTGACCCGCGTGGGGGAGTATCGGTTGCATCCTCGGCCTGAGAAGCGGATTCACGATATCTATCTTGATACCCCTGAAATGGCCCTGGCCTCCAAGATACTCTCGCTTCGATTGCGCGAGGTAAATGGGGTTCCCAAGCTCACGCTGAAGGGAGAATCAGGGCGGGGCGGCGGCAATCTCAAGGCAAGGCGCGAGTTGGAGCAGGACTGGGCCGACGGCGCACTGCAATCAGTCACTGCTGAGTTGGAGAGATATGGCATTCATCTGCCCACAAGCCATGTTGTGGAGGAGGCGGAACCGTTGGCAGCGCTTTGGGCACAAGGGCTGATCGTCATTCAAGAGAGGAGCACTCGACGCCTCTTACGGCAGGTGACGCGCGATCCTTCCCCTAATTCCGAGCCAATAGCGGACCTGGCCTTTGATGCTGTTGTCTACCACCTGGAGCGCGACATCCGGCATTACGAGATCGAGATCGAATTGGTGGCAGGGGAGCCAGCGGAGACAGCGCGCCAGCTTTCCGCCAGCCTGCAAGCTGCCTTCTCTCAGCAGGTTTACCCATGGACGATGCCCAAACTGACATTGGGGATGCGGCTGCAAGCTTTGCTGCGACAAGGACGACTGGTGGGCTTCCTCACGGAGGATGGCACACTGCTGCCGGAGGCGTATCAGGTAGTTGTGGGGAAGTAGCGATTTACGTTCGTCTGGCGGGTTTTTTGCTGACCACGGCTGTCTCTGCTGGCTCCGCCATCCGCCAGCCGGCGAGCAGCCCGCCCAGGACCATCAGTGCGCCGATGCCCCGGATCATGATTCCTACGCCCAGCAGTTGCGCCAAGAGGCCGCCGAGCGCGGAGCCGGAGATCGTTCCCACACTGGCCGCTGTAGCGTGTAAGCCAGCCATGCGGCCTCGTTGCTGGCGGAGGCCCATCTCGGTGGCGTAGATCATGGAGGCGGCGGAGTAGCAGGAAAACACGAGGGCGCGAATGACCTGAATGGGAATGAGCCAGGGGAAGCGTGGCCAAAAGGTATAGGCCATGAAAATCAGGCCCATCCCCGCCAGCCCCTCTACAACGACCCTTCTGCTCCCTAACCGGTCGCAGAGATAGCCAGCGAACACCATCGCCACCGTCTCGCCGAGCGCAGCGATACCCCAGAGTTGAGTGACCACCGTCTTAGTAAAGCCTCGCTCCACCATATAGACGGGCCAGAAGGCAAAGGCCGAACCCATAGAGACCGACCAGATAAAGACGATGATGAGGAAGGGAAGTATCCGTCGCAGCTTGTCCCAGGAGATTTGGGTTTCCACAAAGGAGGGCTTCTCTGTCGTCATTTTGGGCTTCTGCACGGGTGACTCTTGCAGCCCACAGGCGAAGAGAAAGGCGACAAACCCGAAAGCGCTAGCGAAGAAAAAGGGCGTGGCCATCCCGTAAAGATCGGCGAGGCGGCCCCCGAAGAGCGAGGCCAGGCCAAAGGCGAACGACCCCGCGCCGCGATAGAGTCCCATCAGCCGGCCCCGGCTCGGCCAGCCCTCCAGGATATCGCCGATCATGGCTAGGCTGCCGACAGTGTAGGCCGCATAGGCCAGAACGTTGAGGGCCTGGATCCAATAGAGGGGGCGATGGCCGCTGACAACGCCCACCAGGAATGTAGTGAACGCATTGCCGATCATGCCGATCAGTATCAATGGCTTGCGACGCATCAAGCGGTCCGATTGCTGGCCCCAAAGATACTGTACTGCCATACCCACGATCTGGCTGACTGTGCCGATCAGGCCGATCTCCACCAGGGTCGCGCCGAGACCCTGCGCACGGATGGAGAAGAGCGGTTTGACTAAGCCGCCTGACATGAGGGACATGAACATGATGGCGGAAAGCAGGAGGTAAGAGCGGTTGCGCCACCACGGAAAACGGTATGTCTCAGGGTATTCGGTCATGAGAGCCTCACTGGTCAAAGGTAGAGTGTGAAACGCCAAGAGTGTACCTCTGTTTTCGCTGGCGTCAAAAGTGCAAGATGCGCATTTGACCAAAAACGCTATATGGATAATATTATCGGGCGAAATTCTGGGAGGATTAGCAGACTTATATGAACGATGCGGAAATCGAAACATACAGGGCATGGTTTCCCGTCCTGAGTCGGGTATCCTATCTTAACACGGGGACCTACGGAGCCATGCCCACCCCTGTGGTCAACACACTTTGCGAGTGGTACCGCATGTTAGAGGTGGAAGGCCCCTGGTCGCCGCTAGCTATGAAGCAGAGTGACGAAGCCTACGAAGCGACACGTGGCAAGATTGCAGCATTGCTGGGTGCCGAACCGGATGAGATCGCCCTGACGCGCTCGGTCACCGATGGCACGAACATCATCGCTCACGGATTACCCTGGCGGGCTGGCGATGAGGTGCTCATCAGCGATAAGGAGCATGAAAGCGGGTGGGTGGTGTGGCATGAAGCAGCCCGCCGCTACGATCTCCGCTTGCAGATTTTGCCGCTGGTAGCAGATGAGAGGGAATTGCTCTCTCGCCTCGATGAGCTGATGACCCCCCGCACACGTCTGGTTTTTATCAGCCACGTCTCGTGTGTGACGGGGCTTAAGATTCCCGCCGCAGAGTTGGGCCGGCTGGTGCATGAGCGAGGGGCTTTGTTCATGCTGGATGGGGCACATGCTGTGGGGCAGTTTCCCATCAATGTGCGCAAGTTGAATTGCGACTTTTATACTGGCTGCGGGCACAAATGGTTAATGGGGCCACAAGGGACTGGTTTTCTCTATGTCCCTTGGTTCCATTTGGCGCTGGTCGCGCCCTCTTGGGTGGGAGCGGGATCGCGCTCTCGCGAGTGCAAAGGGCCGGGTGACGCGCGGCTGCTCTGGGCGCAAGGGGCGCGTCGCTACGAGAATGCCACGCGCGCCTGGGGGCTTTATGCCGGGCTTGGCGCGGCTTTGGATATGATCCAGCAAATCGGCCCGGCGAATATCGAGGCCAGGGTACAAAGCCTGGTGGAACCTTTCAAAAAGGCGCTCACTGAATTGCCGAGGATGCGATTACTGACGCCTCTTGCTTGCCATGCCTCGGCAGGGCTGGTTGCCCTGGAAACGACCAGTTATCGCCATGAGGGATTGTCGAAGTTGTACGATGAACGGCACATCCTATTTCCTTATCATAAGCGCGAGGATGGCACGCAATGGATGCGTTTTTCAGTGGCTTTCTTCACCCTGAAAGAGGAGCTTGATCACATACTGGAAACTTTGCGGGAGTTCTCTAGTTGAGGAGCAAGATGGGGCAGGCAGCAGGACTGGACTCCGTGGAGGATTTACGCGACTATTTGAAGAATAGCCTGGTGGCCGATACCGAGGTTGGCCGACGCGACCTGATGAACTATGTGGATTACGCTCTGCAGCGCTTTCTGGTTACCCTGGAGTATCTTCCTGACAGGCCGGGACGGGTTCTGGAGCTAGGAGCCAATCCCTATTTCATGACCTTACTCATCAAAAAGCGGCGGCCATATGCCCTGGAATTGGCCAATTTTTTCCACGAGGACGCCGACCCGAACAAGATCTACGAGCAAGCGATTGTTAACGAAAAGTATGGCGAGACTCATACTTTCCCCTACCGGCAGTTCAACGTCGAGGCAGGGAGGTTCCCGTATCCCGATGAGACATTCGATGGGATGCTCTTCTGTGAACTTTTGGAGCATCTGGTGCAGGATCCGGTGGCCGCCCTAGCTGAGACACATCGCGTGCTCAAGCCAGGGGGGTGGCTTTTGGTGACCACGCCCAATTTCGCGCGCTATGAGAACATCGTCAAACTCTGGCTGGCGCGTAACCCCAGTGACCAATATAGCGGGTATGGTGTTTATGGTCGCCACAATCGGGAATACACCTATCCTGAATTGCTGCGGCTGGTCTCTGGCCTGGGCTTCAGGGTTGAGCGCCTCGAGGCGCGTGCCATCCATCCTCGCCACAAGCTGGATCTCAGGACGTGGATCGTGACCTGGCTTAAGCCAGCACGCTTCCACGAAGATAACCTCTTTTGCCTGGCGGTCAAGGCCGGCCCTTGTCATGCCAAACGTCCGGCGTGGCTTTACCGTAGCCTGCCCGACGAATTGATGAACTGGCAAGACTGGTTATAGCTTCTGGACAGTATAGGAATTGACAAAAAACGCAAACGGTTATAGAATAGCCCTGACCTTCAGGGCAGGGTGAGGCGAGAGCCAATTCCCGATCGGTGGTAATGCCAAAGGGCAAGCCCACGAGCTGAGAGGATATTTCCGATCAGTTGATCCGCTGCGATGGCGGAGCCGACGGTAAAGTCCGGATAGGAGAAGGTTAAAGGCGATGAGGCCGGGTGCCTCTCTTCGCCGTACTGTGGGCGTTTGCCGGCTCCGGGAATTCGATTGCATCCAAGCCTTAAGGTCATACCTTAGGGCTTTTCTATTGGGAGCATTCTGTATGACACAAAGATTTGACATAATGAACCACGTGATTATCGTCACGCATGGGCCGTTGGCTGCTGCGCTGCTCAAGAGCGCAGAGATGATTTTGGAGGAAGACCTGCCGGATGTGAAAGCGATCTGCCTTGGCCCGCAGGATAACCTCGATACAGCGCGGGCGAAGGTGGAGTTGGCTCTGGCTGAGGCAGAGAACGGCGCGACGGGGCAGGGGATTCTGGTGTTAGTAGATCTGTTCGGCGGCACCGCAGCGAATGCGGCAGCCTGGGTTTTGCAGGATAGAGTTTTTGAAATCGTAGCAGGTGTCAATTTGCCCATGCTGTTAGAGGTTCTCTTGAATCGCGACCAGATGTCGGCGGCGCAATTGGCCGATTTGGCGGTCAAGAAGGGAAAGCAGGGGGTGACCGATGTCGGGGCCGCTTTGTGGAAAGCGCCCGCTGTCGTCGCTGCCAGTGAAGTCTAAGGGCATCAGTCGGCAAGCGATATGCCTACCATCTCATTGGCGCGCATAGATGACAGGTTAATTCACGGCCAGGTCGTCATCAAATGGATTCGCGCCGTGCCTTGCGAGGAAATCCTGGTTTGCGACGACCAGGTTCGGGCGGATAGTTTCTTGCAGAGGGTGCTCAGCTTGGCTGCGCCGCCCACGGCTCGTCTGACCGTGCAATCGGTGGCGGAAAGCCTCTCCTATCTGGCGGATAAGGGAAGCAGCCCGCGTGTGATGCTCCTCATGAAGGCGCCATGCACCGCTTTGGCACTGCTACGGGGAGGCGTGTGGTTCGATAAGCTCAATGTGGGCGGCATGGCTGCCGGGCCGGGAACGAAGCGTCTCTATAAGAGCATCTCGGCTACGCTGGAGCAGATCGCCGAGTTGAAGGAGATCCGTCGGCTGGGAGTGCGGATCATGTTACAGACGGTTCCTGAGCCGGAAGAGTCCGCTCTCGACTTCGATACGCTTTTGAGCAGGTTGTGAAAGGGGGAAGAATGCAGGTCTCCTTTGTTCAGGCACTGTTGGTCGCGTTGCTTGCCTACTTTGGGTCGAGCACGTGGGTTTTCGGGGTGGGGTATTTCACGGTATACCGCCCACTGATCGGCGGGACGTTGGTCGGCCTGGTGTTGGGCGATGTAGTCAAAGGGATGGAGATCGGCGCGGCGATCAACGCCATGTACCTGGGATTCATCTCCACAGGTGGTTCGCTGCCGAGCGACCTGATCTTTGCCGGCTACCTGGGCACTGCTTTGGCCTTGATCGCGGGCCTGGATGCGCAAACGGCTCTCTCGCTGGTGGTGCCTTTGGGCTTATTGGGGAGCGCGATTTGGTTCCTGCGCATGACGGTGGATTCTTTGTTTGCCCATTGGGCGGATGCTTATGCTGAGAAAGGCAATGCGCGAGGCATAGCCGCGATGAATCTATGGCCAGGCCAGGTTCTCCTGCTGCTTCTCTACGGCATCCCCACTTTCATCGCTATCTACTATGGTGCGAGCGCGGTGCAGTCGCTGGTGGCTGCTATCCCAGGGAAATGGATCACTGGCTTTGCTATGGTTGGCGGCATGTTGCCGGCAGTAGGTATCGGCATGTTGCTAAACTACATGGGCAAGCGTCGCTTGATCCCCTATTTTCTTATCGGCTTCCTGCTGGCTTCTTATCTGAATCTGCCGATTACAGTGATCGCCCTGTTTGGCCTGGCAGCAGCCTACCTGCATATCCAGTACACAGGGGGTGTCCGCGATGAAACAGCCGCCTAAGAGAGTTACACGTCGCGACCTGCTTCGATCCTGGCTTCGCTGGCTTTTCTTCTCCCATGCCTGCTACAACTATGAACGGTTGCAGGGATTGGGTTTTGCTCATGCCATGCTGCCAATCATCCGTGCTCTTTACGACAAGAAAGAGGATATCGCGGCCGCGCTCAAACGCCATCTCGTCTTCTTCAACACCGAGCCGCAGGTAGGGGCAGTGATCCATGGCGCGGTGATCGCTATGGAGGAGGAGCGGGCCAGCGGACAGGATGTCTCCGATGAGGCGATCAATGGCGTCAAGAGTGGCCTGATGGGGCCGCTGGCTGGCCTGGGCGATTCGGTCACCCAGGGGCTGATTACGCCGATTTTGCTGGCGCTTGGCATCGGCCTGGCGAGCGAAGGGAACCTGGGGGGACCTGTTCTCTACTTTATCCTAGAATCCGCCGCTATCATCGCTCTATCGTATGTCTTTTGGATGCAAGGGTATCGTTGGGGCAAGGCCGCAGTGGAGCGCATCCTGGCTGGGGGCCTCATGCATCGGCTGACTGAGGCAGCAAGCGTGCTGGGGCTGATGGTGGTCGGCGGACTGGCGGCGCGGCAGGTGAGCCTGGCCACGGTTGCCAACGTAGTGGTGGGGCAACAGAAGGTCAACCTGCAAGGAGATGTCCTGGACAAGATCATGAAGGGGCTGTTGCCGCTGTTGCTGACCCTGGCCATCTGGTGGCTGCTGAGCAAACGACGCTCCCCCCTGGTCATCATTGGCGTCATCTTTGTCCTGGGCATAGATGGCGTGCTCCTGGACTGGCTGGGCTGGGCGCCGACGACGGTGACCTGGCAAAGCTTGTTGGCCTTGCCGCTCACCATCATGCTTTGGTGGCTGCTGTTCGCGCCCAGGACGTCATCCAACTTGATCGCCGCTGCTGCCGCACTGGCAGCGAATTACGTCTTGCTAGCCTGGTGGGGGCGGCTTGATCTATCTGTCCTGGTTGGCACCGTGGCGCTGGCCTGGTCACTATGGCGCCAGTGGGGCACTACTATATGAGATGGAACCGCGTCTGACGCCCATCCAGGAAGACTACGCTCTCTTCGGTTAAGGCTGCATCCTGCTCGAACATGATGGGTACCTCAGTATGCGCATAGTCATTGCTATTATCCCTCACAGCACGCCATAAACGCGGTACACCTCGTCAATGGACATGCCGGCAGCCAATGCCTCGCGCTCCTTGTTTTCTTTTTCAAAGATGGCTTCGACACGCAGCAGCACCTCATCTACCAGATCTTTCGGGATGGTCTGCACACCATCGTTGTCGCCAAAGACGAAATCACCGGGCATAACTTTGACGTAATGTGTCAAATGGCCAGGCAGAAAAATCGGCTTGTTGACCTCAGTGATGATCCAGCCGCCGAAGGCGTTGGGGCGCGTGCCGAAACTAAAGACAGGAAAGTCGGGCATTTTCAGGACATATTGCGTGTCGCGGCAGTTTCCGGCGACCAACAGCCCACGGCAGCCGTGCGCATAGGCGAGTTGGCAGCTCATCTCGCCGAATTGCGCAGGCTGCATGTCGCCGCCGCAGTCGAAGCACAACACACTTCCCGGCGCCGACCCGGCCACTGCGCGCATCATCCGCTTCTGGGGATGGCCGCCTTCGGCCTGCCATTTCCGCTCCTGTTCCGCTTTTTCCTCCGGGGAGAGGGTCACAGGTACGAGGGAATGGAGTTTGATTGGTATAGCGCGTCCAACCAACTGCATCCCCTGGCGCAAGGGCTTGAATTGCGCCGAAAGGACAGTGTCGCGCACTCCCAGGGCGTTTAGTGCGTCGGACACCGAACCCCCGTAACCGGCGTGACGGAAACGCGCGATCCGTTCGAGATCCGTGATATTCAATTTACGGATTTCTGGGTTAGACATGGGCTGTTCCTTTCTTTCAATGGTTTAGTTTTGTGCCAGATCGCTGTGGAACCTCTCTACTTCTCGCTGCGTCTTGGCGCTGCTGCTGTGAATCATGCGAAAAACGTAGCGCCTTGCGCCAGATGAGCGCAGGCTACCTCCTCATTGAGCTGGATGCCCAGGCCAGGCTTGTCGGGCAGGGCGATGTAGCCTTCCTGGATGAGGGGCTGTCCGTCCAGCACCAGATCGTTCCACCAAGCCACATCCTGCGCGTGGAACTCGAGCACAGCAAAGTTGCGCATAGTGGCGCAGGCATGGCAGGCAGCCAGGGTGGCGATGGGGCTGGAGACATTATGCGCGGCCATGGGGATGTAATAGATATCGGCCAGGTCGGCGATTTTTTTGGCCTCCAGCAGCCCACCTACTTTTGGGATATCCGGCTGCAGGATGTCCACTGCCTGGGTAACGATCATCTCGCGCAGGCCATGGCGGGTGTAATGGTTCTCGCCGGAGCAGATTGGCACAGGGGAGTAGTCGGTCACCCGCTTGAGAGCTTCGATGTTGTCGGGCGGCGTTGGGTCTTCCAGCCACATCAACCTGAAAGGCTCCAATTCCTGGGTCAGCTTGATCACGTCGCGCGTGTTATAGTTCCAGTGGCAATCCGCCGCTAGGTCAACGTAAGGCCCGATGGCCTCGCGCACCGCTCCCACCAGGCTGACCATCAGATCCATTTCCCGGTTGGAGATGGGCCGCTGTTGCCCCTGTAGCCAGCCATAGCGTGCCCCTGCCTTGGCACCCACGTGATAGGGATCGCAAAAGCGCTCCGGGGCGATGTTGTCAATGTCGAATTTGATGGCCGTGAACCCTTTGGCGACCACCTGCCTGGCTTTCTCTGCCCAGGAAGCGGGCGTAGGCTGGGCGCCGTGGCCGCAGTCGGCGTAGATGCGAATCCGCTCGCGGTAGCGACCGCCCAGGAGGTTGTATATCGGTGTGTCCAACGCCTGGCCTTTGACATCCCACAGCGCGATCTCGATGCCGCTGATGGCCGCGACGGCGGCGCCACCGGTAGAACCTGCCCCGGACATCCCGCGCACCATCTTCTGGTAGAGCCAGTCTATATTGTGCGGGTCTTCGCCCAGCAGGATAGGCTTCAAGCGGCGCACGGTCATTTCCACACCCGCGCTCCAATAGCATTCGCCCAGGCCGGCCAGGCCTTCGTCCGTATGCACTCGCACCAGGATCCATTCAAAGTTCCCTTGCACGGTGGCAGTCTTGACATCAGTGATTCTCACGGAAGGTACCTCCTTTTGCCCAGAATGCACAGACCCAAGAGGCTTGGAAGCTCTTGGGGTCTGATTCTAGCCATTTTCCGAATATTGCGCAAACGAGAGAGTATGTATGCAAGGCGGACTTGACAAGATGCGGCCCCTATGTTATGGTAGAGCCGAACAAATGCTTTATTAGATTGCCTCTCCCTTATGCTCATACCGCATTGGGCTAGATGCTTTTCGCATAGTCAATACCTACCACAACCAAACCACTAACACAACACAACAAGGAAACTATTACTCTGCGAAACACGCCCGATCAGACCAAGGCCACCGGGCGCACCGCAAAGGCGTGGAGGATTCATACTGTCTCTCCACGCCCTCTCTGCCTTGCAGTGCGCTTGTAAACCAGCGAAACGATCAGAAGTGTAGGCGAAGCGTTTTCACCTCAAAGGGCCGAAACTCGAGGGAGAGCTTGCCAGTGTTGCAGGGAAGGGGCTTTTCCTCTCCCTCTAACATATTAGTCTGACCGACGCTGCGCACCGGCAATGACGTCGTCAGCGTGCAGCGGGTGGCCATCCTCTTGGCTTCGTAGAGCCGCACAATGATGTCGTTGGAGCCGTCCTCCGCTGGCTTGATCATCTCTATGAGCACATTCGGCGCATCCAGAGAGAAGAGGGATCTTTCACCGGCTGCGCCCGGCATGGTCAGGGCAGGGCAGTTTAGCTCGTAGGCTTCCTGCACGATGCGGCTATCGGCGAAGCTGCCGTTCCAGGCATAGAAAGCGTAGACGAATTCTTGATGGCCTTTGTCGGCGGTCATGTCAGGCGCGAGCGCCGACTTTAAGAGGGTCAGATTGATAGAGTTGCCGAGGATGTTCACCCCGTACTTGCAGTCATTGAGCACAGCGCAGCCACGGTTTTCCTCGGCCAGGGCCGTCCATTTGTGATTCGTGACCTCGAAACGGTCGGCGTCGAAGGGCCGCGATTGGTGGTTAGGCCGGCGGATGTGTCCGAATTGGATCTCGTGGATCGCTTCATTGGCATGAATGTTGACGGGGAAAGCGACCTTCAGCAACTTGTGGTTTTCCTGCCAGTCCATCGTCGTGTTGAAGTCCACCCGCCGGCTGCCTCGCCTGAGGCTGATCTCCTGCATCATAGTAGATTGGTACAACCTTCGGGTTACGCGAATCCTGGCCAAGAGCGGCCCGGCCGCAAGGACCTCCATGTGCGCCTTCTCTTCGAGCGGAACCGGCGTGAGCGGATAGCTACTATCTATGTCCCAGGCGTCCCAGGCTGCTGGCACATCTTTGTACATCTTGAAGCTGTTACACAGCCCCGCCGCCAATTCCCGCCCCGTTTCCTTATCCAAGATGCTGGTGATCTCGCCTTTATCGTTGAACTCGATCCGCAGCAACTCGTTCTCCAGGAGCTTTTCCGTAGCTCTCAAAGTGTTCATGCCCTTGAGACTGCTGGCAGGCTGCAAGGCCGTCCAGCCACACGATGGTATGGTGACCTCCACCCAGGTCCGACCACCTATGACTTGCGTCGGCAGTGCGACTCCTGCTGCATTGGCTGCGTCGGTCATGCTATCAGGAAGGGCGACCAGGGCTGTGCGCTCCCAGGAGAGCGAGTTGAAGACGGTTACTCCCCTAGCCCCATCAGTAAGGCGCGAAGCAGCCTGGCGGACAACTTCCTGGGCTATGCCGAGCACTTCCTTATGAGCTGTCTCGGCCTCTTCATATACCCTGTGAATCGAGGAGCCGGGGATGATGTCATGAAATTGGTTCAACAGGACAAGCCCCCACGCCTCGTCCATTGTGGCCTGAGGGAAGGAGTAGCCCTTGAGCAGCTTGGCGGCGGCTCCCCACATTTCCGCCTCGCGTAGGGCGAATTCGCTCTTGCGGTTTCCTCGCTTGGTCCTGGCCTGCGAGGTGTAGGTGCCGCGATGAGCCTGGAAATACAGCTCGCCCACGTATCGCACTGTCGGCACGCCTTTTGCCTCCTGGTCTTGGAAATACTCGAGCGGCGCCGCGATCCTGACGCGAGGCACGCCTTCTAAATCCCTCTGGCGGCGAAGGTATTCGAGATGGTCGCGCGTTGGGCCTCCTCCACCGTCGCCAAAGCCGAAGGGAAGGAGGCGGGTGGAGAAGCCATCCTTCTGTACCCGTTGATTCCAACGTTGAATGACCGAGGCGGGGTCTGTGCTGGAGTTATAGTCGTTACACAGGTGAACAAGGACCTCCGAGCCGTCTATCCCCTCCCAAATGAACGTATTGTAGGGAAACGGGTCGCCCCCGTGGTACGTCCAGAATATCTTGGCTGTCGAGAAATACTTGATGCCGCAGCCACGCATGATTTGCGGCAAGGCTCCCGAATAGCCGAACACGTCGGGCAGCCAGAGGATCTCATTTTCGACACCGAACTCCTCGCGGAAGAACCGCTTGCCGTGCATGAACTGGCGAATCAGGCTCTCGCCACTGGATATATTGGTATCGGCTTCGACCCACATGCCACCGTCGGGGATGATTCGTCCGGCCTTGACCGCCTGCTTGATTCGCGCGTACAGCTCTGGATAACGCCTCTGTACCATCCAGTAGAGATGTGGTTCACTCTGCAGAAACCTGTACTCCGGGTATTCTTCCATGAGAGCCAGTTGTGTGGAGAAGGTGCGGGCGGCTTTTCTCTCCGTTTCAGCCAGCGGCCAAAGCCAGGCGACATCCAGGTGAGCATGTCCGAAGGCAAACATCGTAGGAGCAGTGGAGCTATTGACGCAATCGAGAAAAGGCTTCAACCTGGCACGACAGGCTTTGACCGTCTCGAGCATCTCGTCATGGGGCAGCTCAAAGTCAACGATCACCGTGAAATCGCGCAATCCCTGGTCTATTTCGGCGACGCGAAGGGAGTCCGGGTCAATGTTCTCGCGGACGCCGTACAGGGTCTCCACATCCATCGCCAGTTGATAAACATCCTCTTCCCAGATGCCAAAGGAACTCTTGCCGACAACAGCCTGGGTTGGGCCTGGCTCTGGCACTGTCAAGCGTCCAGGAGGTACTGGCCCCCCCTGGGCGACGCGCGGGCCATGGCCGGCGTACCCTTCAACCACCACCTGGTACTTCGTGCCTGGGACGCCGCTCATGGATAGCGTTATCTCGTTGTGCTGGCGGTCTTTCGCACCGGCAGCCTTGCCATTGATAAAGACCAAGCTCTCTGCACCTACATCAATGCGGAGGGCGATTCGTTTGCCCAGAGCTTCTGGCGGTAAGGTAACCTCGCCCTTGAACCAGCCATACTCCCATTTGGCTCCCCAAGATGTTCCGGGTGGCATCGGTCTGAAACTACCTCCGAGGGCCTCATCAAGCCTCAGTTGATCTTTGATGGTGAATCCGCTCAACTCGACGGGGCCAAGCTCGCGGAAAAAGTGATGGGATAACTCCTTGCGCCAGTTGTCAATGCGGTGTTTCCATTCAAGCGTCAGAGACATGCTTTTCCTCCTTGTGGGGCAGTGGAATGGCCATCATTATATTCCATTCCCCCTCACAATGCCAAAACTTGTGGTGCCACCAAACATTTGCCAAGATGCCCTCTTTATCATATACTATAAAGCAGCCGCTGAGGATGGTTATGGGGAAGAGAGGGGAGCTTTGCAGCCTCGCCGGATTCTGCTATTAGAACAGGATACCGATAATCTCCGCCTGATGGAGGCCTTGCTCACCGCAAAGGGATACGAAGTCACTGCTGCTTCGGAGGCAAAGGAGGCCTTAAAGCAGCTTGAGGTCGCGCGGTTTGACATAATCGTGGCTGACATCGAGCCTTCAACCCTGGATGGTGCGCAGCTCTTGGATCGAGTCAGGCAGCTTGCAGCGGAGACGCCGCTGTTTTTGGCTGTGGGATTTCATGCTTTAGAGGCGGCAGTCGCTGCCCTGGTCGGTAGTGGCGATAGTTCCCCTGCTGAAAGCAAAGCCGAGCCGCTCAGAGATAGTCGTCGTTTCATGGAACACCTGTTGAAAGCAGAGAGACGCAGGACTCTATTTAGCATCGCCAATGGTCTCGCCCATCATCTCAACAACGCTCTGACGCCGATTCTTGGCAACGCGGAGTTGATGTTGAACCAACAGCAAGACCACGGAGTCCCGGAATCGGCGGAAAGCCGGCAGATGCTGCAAGAGATCATAGATCGGAGCTTGCAAGCTACGCGGTTGATCTGGCAACTCCAGGAGCTATTCGCTTTCCCAGCAGGGAAGGAGAGGGAGCTAGTTGACATAAATCATCTACTCAGGATGATCGTAGAAGCCACAAAGCCGTGGTGGCAGGATGAGTTGCGCCGCGATGGCCGCACTGTGGATGTCGTCTTGGAGCCGGGCGATATACAACCCTTGTATGGTGATGTCGTAGCCTTGCGCGAGGCTTTGTTGCAGCTTTTAATCAACGCTGTCGAGGCGATCCCGAGTCAGGGCCGGGTGGAGATCAGGACAGAAGGCTCGGCCAGGGAAACGCGCATCATGTTCATAGACAATGGCATAGGGATTCCGGAGGAGGTCCAGGGCCGCATATTCGAGCCTTTCGTCACCACGAAAGGGCCGCAGCGCGCAGGCCTTGGTTTGAGCACGGTTCAGGCCGTGGCTGCTGACCATCAGGGCAATGTCGAGGTATTTACGCAGGAAGGTGCAGGTACAACAATCATCGTGACATTACCAAGCACGCTCTCGCCGCCGGGGCCGGAAAAAGCCCCGTCGCTTCTAGCGGAAGCGACTGAGCAGGATATCCCGGAGTCCAATATCCTGGTGATCGAGGACGAGGAACCGGTTCGCCAATTGCTGGCGACGGTTTTGGAGAAGGAAGGGCAACACGTGACCGCCGTTGCCTCCGGGCCCGAGGGACTGGCGGCCTTTCGCAAGGGGAATTACCCGGTAGTCTTTACCGATTGGGGTATGGATGCCATGTCCGGGCTACAGGTGGCGCAGAAGATCAAGGAGATGGCTCCCGCGACGCGCGTGGTCTTGGTCACTGGCTGGGCAACACAACTGGACCACAGGAGGGCGCGCGAGTGGTGTGTTGACTACATTCTTACCAAGCCTTTCACCATTGAGCAGGTGCGCCGTCGCCTCCGCGATGTTTTATTGGCAAAAGGGGAAGGGTAAGCGGCTCGTTGCTGGAAACGTTATCTGCGTGAAAGAGCAGGGAAGTGAATAGTGACAGGTTTTACTTCGCATAATCTTTTATATCCGCAGTAAAAAAGAGATTGACATAATGACCATCACCGAAGCAATCTCTCGATTCCTGGATCACGTCAGGGCTTCTCAATCTGCGGGCACAGCGAGAACCTATGCCATAGGATTGCGGCGATTCACGGCTTATCTCGCCTCCCAGTCCTTTCCACCAGACAGAAGCGAGGTGGCGACACTCACTCTCCCGATCGCCACAGGATTCATCACCTGGCTGTACGAGTACCTTCTTGACTCAACAGCCAATGGCGATCCCCAAAAGATCTCTGAGGCGACCAAATCCACTTATTTCGCTGCCGTCTCCAGGTTTTTCGCATATCTGGTGATCGAGGCACAACTCTTGCCGCTGACCATAGACGAGTACGATACATTACGTAAAGCGCTCGCCAGAGCCGCCAGGTGGAAGAGCCGAGACGAGTTGTCCCCCGACAAGCTCCCCACGCGGGAGATCGTTGAGGAACTGCTGACTGAGGTTCGCAAGCCTTTGGACCTACCCGACAAGATCGCCCCAGGGGAACGCAACCGCCAGAACCTCACCCGCCTGCGCAACATTGCCATCGTCGAGGCCCTGCTCAGCTCTGGTATGAGAGTCTCCGAATTGGTCAGATTGCGGCGTGGTCATCTGCTGTATGATGTAAAAGGAGCGATCGTCAAATATACCAAGGGCAAGAAGGAACGCGAAGTGCTCTTCTCAGAGGGATCTTGGCAGGCCATACAGACTTATCTCAGGGCGCGGCAAGATGGAGCGCAGCAACGGGCGCTGGCCGATCTGCCGGTTTTCGCCCGCCACAGCCGCAACGCCGGAGACAAGGTACTCCCCTTGTCTACCCGCGGCGTACAAAACATCCTCTTTGAGCTAGCACAACAAGCCGATATCCTGGAGAAGTTCCATCTAACCCCCCACACACTCCGCCACTTTTTCGCCACCGAGTTTCTGAGCAAGACCGGCAACCTGGCGCTGACCCAGTACGCCCTGGGCCACGCCTCGCCGAATACCACGCGCATTTACGCCCAGACGAAACGAGAAGATTACCGCCGGGCGCATAAGAAGGTCTTTGACTCTTGATACCTTGTGTGGTACAATTTCTAAAACAGAGTTCCCATTATTATGTAAACAAAGGAATGCTCAATGCGAAGATCACCTTTTATGCTCTTGGTTCTGTTTTTGCTCGTACTCAGTGCCAGTTCATTCACTTTCGTCGCCGGCTTTGGCGTGGGCTGGTATGCCCATAAGCCCCCTACGCCGGTTACACCGGCTCCCTCCCCTACCCCGACGACAGTGGCTACCAAGGAGGATGGCCAGAAAGACAAGCCGATTGATTCCCGGCTATCTACCTTTTGGGAGGCGTGGCAACTGGTGGACCGTGATTTCTACTCGGAGAAGCCGCTGGATTACCAGCAGGTTACTTACGGGGCTATTCGCGGCCTTCTGGGTGCTTTGGGCGATCCCTACACTATTTTCGTCGAGCCGCCTCAGCACGAACTGGAGAAAAGCGGATACCAGGGGAAATTTGGCGGGATCGGGGCGAGGATCTCCATAAATGACAAGAAGCAGCCGATGTTGGTCGAGATCATCAAGAATACGCCTGCCGAGGCTGCCGGCCTCCAACCTGGCGACATCGTTCTCCAAGTGGACGGCAAGCCGGTCGAGGGCCTGTCACTGGACCAAGTAGTCCTCAAAATCCGAGGCCCGGTGGGCACCACCGTGGAACTCCTCATGCAGCGCGAAGGGCAGGCTGCTCCTTTGCGTTTCTCGATAGTCCGCGCTGAGATCAAACAGCCTACTGTGGAGTGGAAAATGCTCGATGAAGGGCGCATAGGCTATGTGCAGCTTACTCTCTTCGCCGAGCCTACGGGCAATGAGTTGGCCGAGGCCCTGCGCGAGGTGCGCAAGGCGGGCGCCGCAAAGGGGGTCAAAGAGCCTGGGATCATACTCGATTTGCGAGGCAACCGAGGGGGCTTGCTAGCAGCCGCTGGCGAAGTTACCGCCCAATTCATCAAGAGCGGGGTTCTCCTTTACGAGAGGAAGCATGGCCCCGAAGGAAGCGATATTGAAGAGGCATACATGATACCAGTGAACACTAAAGGTTCGCCATCGAGGCCGCTCTTGGAGAAGGAGCTTTTGGTCATCCTCGTGGACAAGGGTACAGCCAGCGCCTCGGAGATCGTAGCAGGAGCCATACAGGATTACAAGCGAGGCATTCTGATAGGGGAAACTACTTTTGGCAAAGGCTCAGTGCAGTTCCTGCACGAACTGAGCGACAAATCCAGCTTACACGTTACATCAGCCAACTGGCTGACGCCGTTGAAGCGTCGCATCCATGGCAGCGGATTGACGCCCGACGTCGAGGTACGGCGCAGCGACGAAGACATCCGTGTAGGACGCGACCCCCAACTGGATCGGGCTATTGAGCACCTTAGAGAGAGACATCAAAGTAAATGAAAGACGACAAGATCAAGGTCATTGCCGTCAATCGAAAAGCATACCATGACTATTATATTGACGAGGTACTGGAAGCCGGCCTGGTTTTGACGGGCACAGAGATCAAATCTATTCGCGCTGGTCGTGTGAATCTTCGTGATGGATATGTAACGATCAAGGACGGAGAGCCGTGGCTGGTGAATGTGCACATTGCGCCTTATGACCGGGGAAGCCGGGAGAACCGCCCGCCGCTACGGGACCGCAAGCTGCTTTTGCACCGCCGGCAAATCCTGCAATGGCGCAGCCGTGTGCAGGAACGTGGTTATACTATTGTGCCTTTGCGCCTCTACTTACAGAAAAACCTGGCCAAAGTGGAGATTGCCCTCGTGCGCGGCAAGAAGCTCTACGACAAGCGTGCCGCGATCGCGGAAAGAGAAGCGGACAGAAATATTGAGCGAGCGATGAAAAGCCGCAGCCGCAATTGGGATGAAGAAGACCAGTAGGGGCAACTCATGCCCCTACTGAACCTGTATCCAGCCCTTCTGCCACATGCCAGTCGCGCCGTTCAACGCTGGCCCTAGCTTGTCTATCGCTCTCATGTAGGTATTGTGGGTCCCTCGGAACGCTGGCTTGAACTGTAGCCACCATCGCACAGTGAGCGTCTTGCTGTCGTAGGCTCCCGAGCGGCTCCAATCGCCGCGCAGGATGCAGTATTCGTTCTCTAGCGTAACATATGTCGGGGACTTGGGCGTGATCGGCCCTAACCACGCCGTATCCGCCGCGTTCCGCAGATACATCTTGTTCTCGCTTTGATCGTATTTCAGGTACACGGCGTTTTGCGTTCGCGCCCACGTGGTCGTGATCAACAGGTACAGTTCGTCCAGTGTCTGCCGTCCGTCCGAGTCAAAATAGCGGCTGAGGAACTCGTACCACGGGCCGACCGACACAGTCCCCTCACTCGGCGACAGATAGGGCAGCGAAGGCTTGTTGTTGATTGTCCAATCGCCATGATCGTTCCAGCCACTCTGGTTCCCCTGCAAGTCCTCTACCCGTAGATAGAGGTTATCGGTCCTCCCGCTTGCCGGATAGCGCCACAAGACTCTCCAGGTCACGGTCAATGTCTCTGTGCTCCACACCCTGCTACTCTGGGCCACATCCAGGCGGGCATAGGTGTGTTGGATTATGCAAGCACTCCCCGGCTGCACTCCCCCTGTGGGTGTCCAGTAATCGTCTGTTGGGTGGTAGAGGAACATGCGGTTCGCTTGCACATCGTAACGCAAGCGGACGTAGAAGGGCTTGCTGATGGTCGTGGGGTTGATAAGAAGATCAGCATAGCGGATGTTCTGCCAGCCGTTTGGATCCCTATAGACAGCAGTGAAGGATTGCCATACCCCAGGCTTACACCACATATTCACCGGTGAGACTCTGACCGTGGTAGGAGCGTTGCTGCCCTGAGTGGTCGTTGGTGTCGGCGTGGGTGTCCTGGTATGAGTAGGTGTTGGCGTACTTGTCTTCGTCGCCGTAGCCGTTGGCGTGGGTTCTGTTGTATGAGTGTGTGTAGCTGTCGCCGTTGCTGTTGCTGTCTGTGTCGGAGATGGTGTTTCTGTTGATGTGCCTGTCTCCGTCGGTGTTGATGTCACTGTGGCCGTCGAAGTAGATGTCGCTGTGGCAGTTGACGTACCTGTCTGTGTCGGAGATGGTGTT
>CAYPON010000008.1:21015-28938 GCA_964412315.1 uncultured Anaerolineae bacterium
CGAAGTAGATGTCGCTGTGGCAGTTGACGTACCTGTCTGTGTCGGAGATGGTGTTTCTGTTGATGTGCCTGTCTCCGTCGGTGTTGATGTCACTGTGGCCGTCGAAGTAGATGTCGCTGTGGCAGTTGACGTACCTGTCTGTGTCGGAGATGGTGTTGCCGTTGGTGTGCCTGTCTCCGTCGGTGTTGATGTCGCTGTGGCCGTCGAAGTCGCCGTGGCGGTTGACGTACTTGTCTGTGTCGGAGACGATGTTGCCGTCGCTGTGCTCGTCTGCGTTGGAGATGGCGTCTCTGTTGGCGTCGGCGTGGCGTAGTCGAATTCGAACTTGGCGGCAAACGCATCGTCCCAGCCATTGAGGGTCTCATCGAAGGCTCCCGGTGTAGTAGGGAAGCCAGAGGAGCCGGTGTAGCCTGTCAGGTAAACGGTGTCCTCGGCGCTGACCACAATCGCCCGGCCCACATCTTCGCCGTTCCCTCCCAGGAAGGTCCCATAAGCCAGGTCGCTACCACTCGCGTTCAGTTTGACGACAAAGACGTCAGCATCGCCATTATAGCTCCCATCGTAGGCTGCTCCTGTATGCGGAAAGTCCGAGGACCAGGTTTCCCCCACTATATAAGCATTGTTCAGGCTGTCCAAGGCGATGCCATAACCATAGTCCGCGTCACTTCCTCCTAGGAAGGTAGAATACCCGAGACCACTGCCATTAGAGTTCAATTTGACTGCAAAGGAGTCGAAGCCACCATTATGGATCGTGTCATAGGCTCCCACGGTGGTGGTGAAGGTCGGGGAAGCGGTCACGCCTGTTACGTAGGCATTGCCCGATCCATCTACGACGATGGCGCGGCTTGAGTCGGAGTTGCTCCCTCCCAGGAAAGTGGCATAGATGAGGCCACTACCTGTGGAGTTCAGCTTAACAACAAAGGCATCAAAGCCGCCGTTGTGAGTTTCATCGAAGGCTCCTGATGTATGAGGAAAACTGGAGGACGCAGTGTCGCCTGTCACGTAGGCATTGCTCGAGCCGCCCAGGCTGATGGCATAGCCCGTATCATCCCCGCTTCCCCCCAGGTAGGTTGCGTAGACCAGGCTACCACCGCTTGAGTCTAGCTTGGCGACAAAAACGTCACGGTTGCCGTTGTAGGTCTGATCGTAGGCCCCGGAGGTGGAGGGAAAATTCGTGGATTGGGTCTCACCTGTCACATAAGCGTTGTTTGACCCGTCCAAAGCGATGCCATAACCCCGGTCATTGTCGGTTCCCCCAAGAAAGGTGGCATAGCCCAGAGCACTTCCTGCGGAGTTCAGTTTGACCACAAAGACATCGCGGAGGCCATTATGGCTCTCATCATAAGCCCCCGTCGTATGGGGAAAATTGGCAGAGGAGGTCTCGCCCGTTATGTAGGCGTTGTTTCCGCTGTCCAAGACAATGGCACGGCTCTGGTCATAGTCGCTGCCGCCGAGGAAAGTGGCATAGATAAGATCGCTGCCGTTGGCGTTCAGTTTGACGGCAAAGGCATCATAGCTGCCGCTGAGGGTTGTACTGTACGCTCCCGGTGTAGTGGTGAAGTCCGATGAGGCTGTGTAGCCCGTTATGTAGATGTTGCCCGATCCATCCAGAACTAGGGCTTCGCCTCCATCATAATTGCCTCCTCCCACGAAGGTGCTCAAAGTGAGATCGTTGGCACCCAGAAGGGACACCGAGCCGGATGAGCGACGCGATAAGGAGAACGGGAACAGGACAGTGTTCCCTTCGATTGCTGGTCTGGCGCGAGCTGCCTGTTTATCCGCCCCCTCTAGCCGTAGCAAGGAGAGATGGAACTCGCCTATGACGGTGCCCAGGCGCAACTGATCTCCTTCCAATGTCACCCTTTCGGCGCCTTCTACCTGCAATCTGACCCTGCTGAGATCTGCGCCTGGGCGGGCGATGATACGCTGTACAAGGCGGCCATCTTCGCTCGTGATGACCAAGTCAATGCCGGGATATAGGTCCACGTAGTGCACGCCACCCCAGACAGGGACTTGAAGGTGCCACTTGGTAGGGTCATCTCCGATAAAGTAGGATACTGTCGTATCCAGACGGTTGAAGGGTTCGAGGCGGGTATGAGGATTGGCGCCACTGAAGCTGATCTTGAGGTTGACACCGCGCTGCATTTTTCCTGCTTCGTCCGGCTCTCTTATTGCTTGGCGAGGCCGGCGCGCAGCCTCAAGCACATTGATCCAGAGGCTATCGTGGGTCAACCAGAGCATGCGATCGCCGCCGTGCACCTGGAAGCGTGCACCCTCTTTGAACTGGCCCACGTTCTCGATGAACATGACCGCCGACGATCCTGATGCTCTCACAGTGTGCCCACGAAAGGCAAGGCTCCAAGGTAAGGAGCTTGCCGCTGTGAAGAGTGAAACAACCAGGAAGATAATCCCGGCAATGGCGATGCACTTTTTCATCGCATACCCCTCCCGGCGAACAAATGCAGTAACTAGCCGCAAGTTACTTGGCGTCTCCGTCTAGTATAGGTGCGCTACCAGCGAAGGACAATAGGGAAAAGGTACTATGATTTTGCAGCACGAAGGAATGGTGGTATAATATAGCTATGCGGGGATGACAGGTTTCGACGGGGACGGCTGGCTCCGAACTGCAAGCCGAGGCGCCTCGCTCTCGTAAAATGGGGCAAAAAAGTAACTGGCAACACTGCCAAACTCCCGGCCTATCAGTTCGCAATGGCTGCGTAAGCAGCATCTAGCGCAATTGTAGGCCCTGGCTGCTCGAAATAGCGGCCACGTCCACCTCGGCCCCTCTCTGACGGGCCGAGAATGGGCGTGATAAAGTCAGAGTGCCGTCGCCCCCACACTGATAAGGGCGGCGTAAGAGCTATCAGGTAGCCCGAGGGCATCCTCGTTGGCCGGGTTGTCCTGGGGCGAAAAGCAGATAGGCCGACTAAGCTTGTAGTAGGTTCGTGGCTGAACTCTCTGGACGCGGGTTCGATTCCCGCCATCTCCACTGCAACTGGTAGGGGCAATTGATGAATTGCCCCTACTTTTTTGTGTCTCTGCTCTTTGATTTGACCGATGTTCCGGATCGTCTACAATAATTACGCGCCTTACATCCGCACGTAGACGGAGGATCGAGACGTGCCCCTGCTCAGAATCACCCTTCGCAAAGACGTTGCGTTGCAGCATCTCTGCAACAGCCCCATTAGCAGACATCGGGTGCTCTTCGCTCTCCTGATCGTTCTGATTTGCGCTGCCAGTTTCCGTTTTTATGGCCTGTGCTGGGATGGATACTTTGGTGCGTACCCTCACCCCGACGAGCGCCATCTCGCCAACACCATGTCCCGCCTCTCCCTCCCCTGGCCACTGAATTGGGCACAGCTCATGGATCCCGCCACAAGCCCTCTAAACCCCCGCCGCGTCAATCCAGCAGACGGCAGCCATTACGATTTGGCTTATGGGACTCTGCCGCTTTACATCTACAAAGCGGTCGCGGCAATTTCGCAGGAGCTTGGCTATCCCTCGCTGAACACCTACGACGGCTATTTCCTTGTCGGGCGGGTCGTCACCGTCATTTTCGCGTTGATCACTGTTGGGCTGACGTATGCCACAGGCGCGGCCATCTATGGGCCTTCCGTGGGCCTGCTGGGAGCAGCGTTCCTGGCGTGCAGTGTCACGCACATCCAGTTGAGCCATTTCATGACCGTTGACCTGGCGCTTACTATGTTTATCATCGGCGGGCTTTATTGGGGCCTTCGCTTCGCCCGACGCGGTGGTTGGTCGAATGCCCTATTGCTCGGGCTATCTCTGGGCGGGGCTACCGCCTGCAAGGTGAGTGGCGCCACCCTCCTGGCAGCCGTCAGCGCAGCCTATGTATTCTGGGCGTTTGGCCCTGCCGTCAGAACAACCGGTCGCCCCTGGATAAAAGCCGTCGGCTACCTCCTGCTCACCATCCTCGGTTTCCTGCTTCTGTTTGGAACTTTTGAGTTCTATGTCTTGCTTGATCCCCGAACCTATATTGGAGCCTTGAGCCGGCAGGCGCAGATGGTACAGGGGACAAACGACTGGCCTTTCACTCGCCAATACGTCAATACGACTCTGTACCTGTATCACCTGGAGAATCTGGTGCGCTGGGGACTGGGGTGGCCTCTCGGCGTGGCCAGCCTGGGCGCGGTTCTTGTCGCTGCCGGGCGCATTGTGGCAGCAATCGTATCTCGCCGTACACCTGATGGAGGCGCCCCGCCAGACGAGAGATGGTGGCAACGGGTGGTGCGCGTATTCTTCCAGGATCTAGCCCTTTGGGGCGCGGCTCTGGTTCTAGCTTGGAGCGTCTCCTATTTCATCTATGTCGGACGCTACGAGGTCAAGTTCATGCGGTATATGTTGCCGCTGGTACCGCCGCTCTGCGTTCTGGCCGGATGGCTCACGATTACGTTGGCGCGTCACGCAGGCCGCCTTGCGCGCCGTTTAAGCCTTAGTCACTGGGGGCAATGGCATCTACATGGGAATGTAGTTGGCCACGGCGACCAGCCGGCCTGGCCCGTCATCGTAGCTCAAGTGGGAGTTGTAGTGGCTATCCTACTGCCGACCGTAGTATGGGCGATGGCTTTCCTGAGTATCTACCAGCGCCCACATACCTGGCTAGACGCTTCGCGGTGGCTATATGCCGATGCTCCCCGCGGCGCCGCGGTCAGTTCGGAAGCCTGGGACGATGCTTTGCCGGTGGATATCACCTCCGAGGGCCATACGAGGAGCTATTTCGCGCCGAATGTAACGATGGATATCTACCACGATATGTCGCCAGAGGACAAGTTTCGGCATTTCATACAAGCGATGCGCCGCTCCGACTATATCGTCCTGGCCACGCCGAGGCTCTACGGCGCAGTGCGGCGATTGCCTTGGCGGTATCCGGTCGAGATCAAGTACTACGAGCTTCTCTTTAGCGGCAAGCTCGGCTTTGAGCTGGCGCATGTGTCCATGTCCTATCCCAGCATATGGGGCTTCACCTTTGTGGACGATCCCGACGCCGAGCGCGGTGCAGATGAGAGTTTCAGTGTCTACGATCATCCCAAGGTGCTGATCTATCGCAAGGTGCGCGACCTGCCAGAGGCTGAGTTGAGAAACCTCTTTGGCGATGCTTTGATTGCCAAGCCGGTGGTGACGCGGCGAGGAAGCACGCCTCCCGTCAATCTGCCAACGCCGCGCTACCGTAAGACCCTCATGCTGGGTGTGCCAGTGGACGCGCTGCCGCCGGTCAACGACTATGCTTGGAATCGGTGGGCCAGTTCCGGCACGGGCCCGTCCGTTCTGGTTTGGTTGCTTGTTCTCGCCATTGTGTCGCTGGCCGTTTTGCCTTTGTCCTGGGCACTTTTCCGTTCTTTCGCCGACCGAGGGTACCTGCTCGCCAAGCCTCTAGGCTTGTTGCTGGTCGCTTATCTTACTTGGATGCCGGTGAGCCTCGGCTTCTGGCATTACACCGTCTGGGCGGTGATCGCGGCTGTAGCGTTTGTAGGTTTTCTCTCCCATGTGGTGATCCTGAGCGGCCGCCGTCGGGAGCCCTGGCGGTCTTTCTGGCAGAGGGAACGCCGCCTCATCCTGCGCTGTGAGCTTGTCTTCCTGGCAGCGTTTCTCTTCTCGCTTCTTCTCCGCCTCGGCAACCCTGACCTCTGGCATCCCATCAATGGCGGCGAGAAGCCCATGGAATTCGGTTTTCTAAATGCCATCCTCCGTAGCCCCACCATGCCTCCTTATGATCCCTTCTTCTCTGGCGGCTATGTCAACTACTACTACTACGGGCTTTTCCTGGTTTCCACATTGGTCAAACTGACCGGCCTTGCGCCCGCTGTCGCTTTCAACTTGATCATCCCCACCCTGTTCGCCTTGACCGTAAGTGGCGCTTATGCTGTCGTGGCCACCTTGACGGGAAGGCATGTTTTCGGCTGGATTGGAGGCGCGCTCACAGCTTTTATCGGCCCTCTGTCCGGCGCGGTGACGATTCGAGGCCGCGGTGGTTTCGGCGAGGTGGTCGCGGCATTGCAGCGCCTGGCGGATCCGCAGACGCAGGGCAGCCTGGCGCGAACCTGGCAGGGCCTCTGGCGCTGGCTGGGGCCGGAGATACTCCCCTTGCGCACCGATTGGTTCTGGGATGCTTCCAGAACGCATGGCCCCTACGAGAACACCATTACCGAGTTTCCCTTCTGGAGCTTTCTTTTCGCCGACCTCCACCCTCACACGATCAACATACCATTCACCATCCTGGCGATTGCTCTATCGCTTCGTCTCGCGCAGGGGCTTGTTCGCCACGAGGGGGCTGCAGAAGCGGACCGTTCTACGCCGCTAGCACCCTGGTTGCTCTTTATCGTAATCGCTGTAGTCTTGGGCGCTTTAGCGGTTACCAACTCTTGGGATTTCCCGACTTTTCTCCTCCTGGCGACAGGCAGCCTGGCTCTAGCGCATCTCCGTCGCGCACGTCGCCATTGGCTGGCAATATGGCGCACTCTTGCCGCTGCGATCCTGGGGGCAGTGCTACTCGCCCCGCTCTCTTTGGGTCTCTACTTTCCATTCTTTACCCATTTCCAGGCTTTTGTGAAGGGCATTGGTCGCGTCAAATACCCCACCGAGTTCAACTACTATCTAGGCTTTTTCGGCTTCTTTCTCTTTCTGATCGCCTCTTATGGCCTCTGGTGTGCAGTGCGACGAATGCAGGAGTCTAGGACCATGCGTGAGACTGGAGCCGGCGCTGTGTCAACGCTGGAGGCTCCGGCAGCGCAGGCACCGTTGCCAACGCAGCTTCCCCTGGAGCCGCTGCTTGAAACGCCGCCAGCGGAGAGCGTCGTGACTACAGTGAGGGAGCCACATGCCAACAGCGGCCCGCAGGCTATGGTGGAGGAGGCTTTGCCTCTGCTTGTGGAAGAGGCGCAGAAAGAGATAGCCGCGACTATGCCACCGGTTTCGCCACCTCCTTCGCCGCCCGCTTTCCCGCCGGAGACTCCGCAGAGCATGGAGTTCAGCACGACAACTACGCAGGAGAGAGCGATAGAGGGAGAGAAGAAGACAGTTGGCTGGGCGCCATTTTTCGTCAGGAATTGGCTGTTAGTAGCCGCCGGAGTGCTCTTTGTGCTGATTCCTCTGGTCGCCAGGCAACTTTATCCTCGCCTGAACTGGCGGCAGGTGTCGACCTGGTGGCTGATCAGCGAATTGCTTCTTCTGGTAGTTGCAGCTCTCTGGAGACGGGAGGCTTCTCCCGAAGAGGGCTTCGCCAACTGGCTGGCCCTCGTAGGACTGCTGGTTTCCCTCGGTGTAGAAGTGGTCTATATCCGCGACCACCTGGGGGACACTTGGTACCGGATGAATACCATTTTTAAGTTCTACACGCACACCTGGGTTGTCCTGGCCGTGGCTGCCGCTGCCTGCTTGGGTTATCTCTGGAAAGGACGCCGCCTGTTAGAGCAACAGCCTCTGGCCGTCTTCTGGTGGACCGGTTTCGGTATCCTCACGCTGGCTGTGGCCCTCTACCCGATTTTCGCCATCCAAAGCCGCTGGCGAGATCGCTTCCCTTCCCCACCCGCATGGGGCACGCTCGATGGCTTGGCTTATATGGAAACAGGCGTTTATCATTGGGAGGGCCACCAGATATTCCTAGAGCCGGATTACAAGGCAATCCGTTGGCTGATGGATAACCTGAAAGGCACGCCGGTGATCGCACAGGCACCCTATGGGTTCTACCGCGAAAATGGCGTGCGTATTGCCGTCAACACCGGTTACCCCACGGTGCTCAACCCTCTACACGAAAATGAGCAACGCTACGATGAGTTGATCGGCCCTCGTCACCGCGACGCCGATAATCTGTACAAAACCACCGATGTTTCTGAGGCGGCGCAACTCCTGGCCAGATATGGCGTGGGGTACGTCTATGTGGGCCCCTTCGAGCAGGCTGTCTATCCT
>CAYPON010000009.1:0-16172 GCA_964412315.1 uncultured Anaerolineae bacterium
GGATCTGCTCGCCCAGGTAGCCGACGATGAAGACGATCTCTGCGATATCCAGGCCCTTCAATTTATCCAGGATGTGCCCCAGAACGGGCTTACCTGCCACATTCACCAGAGGCTTGGGCCTGGTGTAGGTATGCGGGCGCAAGCGCGTCCCGAAACCCGCCAGAGGGATAACTACTTTGATACTCAATTCGTCCTCCTTGACATGTTCTTGATTATGGTTTAGCCATCTTTATCTCTCAACTAGTCGTTTCCGCAGATACTCTTGAATCGTCCGCCTAGTATAAGGTTCGATTGGAAGGTTGATAGTATCTTCCAAAGAAACCCATACGTACTCTTCACCTTCGGAGTTCAATTTGATATCGGTCGAATCAGTTTTGCAGGCATAGTCGAAGAAGATAAAATGTTTCTTCTCCCAGAACACATCATCAAAAATAAATTCCTGAAAGCCGATAAACTCAATATCATAGATGTCTAAATTGGTCTCCTCTTTTACCTCTCTTCTCAGTGCAGCCTCGATTGTTTCTCCCAGCTCAATGTGACCGCCAGGTATTACATAGTTGTCGCGCCACTTGTGAGATTGCACAAGAAGTATCTTGCCCTCTGGATTGAATATTAGCGCTCCAACAGTAGGCTCTGGAAAACTTTGGTTCGCCATACCCCTTATCTTTCGGCCATGCGATAATGCTTTATCTAGGGTGATCTCCGAGGGCGCCTGACTTGTGGTTAGCCTGCGGCGCCGTCTATGATGTTTCGATCATCGAGGAATTCTGTTGGTTCTTTGTCCTTGCCATGTTCCCACATGAGAGAAAAGAACCAAATGCCGCTCTCACCAATGCAAAAGTCGGCAGGAGTAAAAGTCATCTTGGAATCAAGGGGTGGTTCGGGTCGTTCCGGATTATACTCCGCCGGCCATCCAAAAGCCTCCCCTTTCCACGGCTTACCCTCCGCGTGCAGTTTGGCTGCAAATTCTCTCACGTCATTAAGGTCGGGGATGACGATGGGCACAATTGGGGTTTCCACAGCTTGCCCTTTGCCCTTAAAAGCTCTTTCGTCTTCAGCGACAGCTTCTTCTTCTGTTTGAGTTTCGTAGTGGGCAAGAACTCGACGCACTCGTTCTTCATCCCATCCTGGTGGTGGAAAACGGTTATTGGTCATTGAGCCTATTGCCTTGTTTCCCGTTGTGCATACTCATTGAGCAGATTGCTGTTTGTATGCTTCCATGTAGGCTCTCAGCAGCGCGTTGATGCGGGTCTGGTAACCGCGTCCCTGCATCTTGAACCATTCCAGTACATCGCTATCCAGGCGTAGAGTGATTTGCGCCTTATTGGGGATAGGCTTTAAACCATGACGCACCACAGCTCTGGCGAACATCTCCGGTGTGATTTCCGGAATATCAGACAGGTCAATGTCTTCGTCTCTTAGTGCGTCGAGCCGTTCCCAATCGGTCAGCGATTTGTTCGAAATACGAGATTTCTTCATACTGGGTTGCCTTTCTAGCCGAGATGATCCGTATCTTATCTCCACGTTCCGTGTGTGCCACAACGACGACACGCCCCTTAAGAAGCCCAATGGTGCTGTAGCGGGGCTCGCCGTAAGCGAAACGTGTGTCTTCCACAGTTACGGTGTAGCCGTCAAAGATTGCGGGAACATCAGCGAAGTCAATCCCATGTTTGTGGATATTGGACTGACGCTTGGCTTCGTCCCACTCGAATTCCATAGCCTAATTGTAGTTACAATCTGTAGTTACGTCAAGAATGCCGGTTGTGCCTTGCATTTGAGAGGCCTCCAATGAAATGCTAAACACTACTTTGGTCAGCGACAGAAACAGGACGATATTCTGTAAGCAACCTTCGCAAGTACCGAAAAGCAAGTAGGCACAGTGGAAACACATAATCCTCTGGCGGAGAGAAGTTCCCGTGCAGAACCCGATTTCGGCTTGTGAATACTTCTATAGCATTCGACACATCAGGTGGAATGCACCTTTGTTGTTCCAGCCAACGCGCCTTGTCCATCAATCCTCTGAAATGTTCGGGGTTTTCGCCTGCTCTAACAAGCATATTGTTGATAACGTGCTCTATTGAGGGATACAGCACTCGCAATGAATCCAGATATTTTTCAGAGCGGTAAAGTTGGGCACTTGTATTGATAGACTCTCGGTTTGCGTCGTCAATGAGTTCGGTTTTGCTGACAAGTGTTAGAACATCTTCCGTTTCCACTGCCGAACCCTTAAAGGTGTCCCCAAACTCCTCAGTTTCTATCAACGCAGAAGCCGTGTCTCGAAGTGGATTGTCCTTTTCTAATACTCGGCGAAGCACAACGCTACCGATAGGCGTTAGTTTGATGTGGTCTGGTCGGTAATCATCGGGTTCTTGAAGAATGCCCAGTCGAGTTAGAATGTCTCGATGAAGAGGTATCAAGTGAAATGGCTCATCGCTATCAGGCTGGGGATGCAAGACATCGCGTAACACTTCCACGCTAATATGCCGAAAATCGTGTTTACCAGTACTAAACAGAGTGTCTATGCTGAGTAGAAATGTTGCGGCCTGCACTGGAGACAACTCCAGAAACAATTGACCCAAGCCTGTAGCCTTCCAGTGACTTTTCTGATAATCCCAAGCAATCAACCACCGCTCTTGAGCGAAAGTATAAGCCAGAGTCTGCTCATCTCCCATTTGCTCCCAGATGTCCACCAGTGAAAAGGCCAACCGTTCCTCAAAGTCCTTGACTTCGCGCGCCCGATCTGGCTTAGTGGATAATTCCGTGTCAATGATCTTAGCAATGATACGAAAAACAACTTCGTTATCCGTTATGCCGAGTTTGCCTAGGTGAATCGTACATACGCGAACGTATTCATCAAAAAAGCCCTCAGTGAACCACCCAAAAAGAGTCCATTCGGGTGCTTTAGTCTCAGCAATACGCTGAAGTGCATATTCCTTTAGCCTTTGAAGCAAGCTAGCAGACGGAGTACTTCGCTCTACAATAGCACCTCCTGTGATTTGAACATCAGCGATGATTTGCTTGAGAGAATCAACAAAACCCAACATATGCCACTTCCTGTGATTGCACTATCTCCAGCGTGAAATAGCCAAGTTGTGTCTAGCCCGCGCCGCTTGGGTTATAGCGCGTGTCCGTGAACCTACGTTCCACGGTACCAAACTACTGTGTATCACAGTCATATTACCGCATTCCCCGCCAAACCCGTGTTGTATCCAGAGGAAAAGGGATTCTCCCCCCATCTAAGGCTCAAGATTTCCCAATCCACAATGGTTCTATCGGCGGCCGCTTTTTGTGCCAGTCCGTGGCCTGTTCATAAGCATATGCCACGCGCAAGATCACCCCCTCATCAAAGGCACGTCCGAAAATCTGCAGCCCCACCGGCATCCCCTCCACAAAGCCGCAAGGAACGGAAATCCCGCACAGCCCGGCCAGATTCAGGGAGAGGGTGAAGATATCCGAGAGATACATTTGCAGCGGGTCATCCACCTTTTCCCCGATTTTGAAAGCCACCGTCGGCGAGGTGGGGCCGACCAGCACATCGCACCTGGCGAAAGCCTGGTCGAAATCACCTTTGATCAAGGTGCGCGCTTTCTGCGCTTTCAGGTAATAGGCGTCGTAGTATCCTGCAGACAAGGCATAGGTGCCCAACATGATGCGGCGTTTGACCTCCGGCCCGAAACCATGCTGTCGCGTGCGACGGTAGCTGTCCCACATATCCTCGGCGTTGGGGAAGGAAAAGCCGTATTTAACCCCATCGTAACGGGCCAGGTTGGCCGAGGCTTCCGCCGGCGCGATGAGGTAATAGGTGGGGAGGGCATACTCGGTGTGAGGCAAGGAAACCTCCTCTATCGAAGCCCCCAGACCTTCTAGAACACGAATCGCCTCTTTAGCGGCCTCGGCCACGCCCGGCTGCATTCCCTCCGTAAAGTATTCCCTCGGCACGCCGATGCGCAGCCCCTGTATGTCCGACTTGAGAGCCTGCTCGTAATCGGCAACCGGAATGTTCACAGAGGTCGAGTCCTTCGCATCATAACCGGCAATGACCCCCAGCACAATAGCTGTGTCGCGGACATCTTTCGTCAGACAGCCCACCTGATCCAGGGAGGAGGCGAAAGCAATCAAACCGTAGCGGGAGACTCTGCCATACGTCGGCTTGAGGCCCACGATACCGCAGAAAGAGGCCGGCTGTCGCACACTCCCTCCCGTGTCCGTGCCGAGTGCGGCCAGGGCCTCGCCCGCCGCCACCGCCGCCGCGCTGCCCCCACTGGAGCCACCGGGCACTCGCGTCAAATCCCAGGGATTGTGCGTCGTAAAGTAGGCCGAGTTCTCGGTTGATGACCCCATGGCGAATTCATCGCAATTGGTCTTGCCCAAGACCACAGCCCCAGCGGCATAGAGTTTCTCTACCGCTGTGGCATTGTAAGGTGACATGAAGCCCTGGAGGATTTTGGAGCCACAGGTCGTTGGCAAATCCGTAGTGCAGAGCACATCTTTGACGGCAAGCGGCACACCCAATAGGGGAGCTTGATCCCCTTGCGCCAGGCGGCGATCCGCTTCCTGTGCCCGGCGGCGGGCTATTTCCGGTGTGAAAGCTAGATAAGCCTTAAGCTGGCCATCTAAAGACTCGATCTGCTGGATCAACGCCTCCGTCAGCTCGGTGGAACTTATCTTGCCTCGGCTCAACAAGGCGCGGGCCTCATGCACGGTTAAATCTGCGGTCCTCAATCCCTATCCTTTCCTGTGGTCTGGGTCGGTCAATACGCAGAGGCCAAGCCTACTCGAGGATCGGTTTCACTTTGAAATAGCCTTCCATTTTGGCTGGCGCATTGGCCAGGGCTTCCTCGAGGAGGAGAGAAGGTATCACCTCATCGGGGCGCATCACGTTACGCAGGTCTATAACTTGCGCTGTGGGGGGTATCGCTGCCGTATCCAGCCGTTGCAGAATTTCGGCGTATTCCAGGATCGCAGAGAGTTGCTCACTAAAGCGGTCCTTCTCTTCATCAGTCAGGCCCAGCTTGGCCAACTCTGCGACATGCTCCACCTCAGCACGGCTCAGTTTCGCCATTCCACTCCTCTAATGGTAACCACAGATGAACTCAAATGAAAATAAAATATCATTTATCTGTGTGAATCGGTGTTCATCTGTGGTTCAGCCGTTGTTCAGGATTGATTGCCCAGCCGCAGGCGGCGCACCAGGAAAATCAGGACCACCAACACCAAAGCCCCCACCAATATCCCGGCAGAGCCAAGCCCTGTGTTCGGGATTTCCGTCGGCTTGGGGGTGGGCGTAGCTGCGCTTTTGGTCGGCGAAGGGGTTGCAGTCAGTGTCGGGGTGTTCACTGCCGCAATCTTCACCGGCGTATCTGTTTCCTTGCTGGTCGGTGTACTCGTCGGCTTGCTCACCACCGGCGTGTTTGTAGGCCTGAGGGTCGGCGTGTCAGTGGGGAGCACGACAGTCCACGTTGCCGTAGGCTGGGCCTCAGCGACCGCCGGTGGCGTGCTGGCTCGCCTGGCCCGACCGCTCAAGGCTCTGACGATTCCGGCGATGCCCACGATTAGGACGAGCACAAGCAGAACCGCAACAATAATAAACAAACGGGTGCGGCGGGAAGTGCTCGTAGGGGGTGTAACATCTATGTCCGCATTGCTCATTCAACTATCTCCTTTCCGCCTTGCAAAGCAGTTTCTCTTCGTTTTGGAACCCATCATGGAATCAGCTCAAGATTGGCGAGGGGGGCTATGACATTTCCCGAACCTTCGGTGCGAGGGCCTTCCAGAAGAACCTTGACCCCCAAAAACTGTAGGCCCGTCCGTGGGTCGCGCAAAAGCTGGGGCTGGCTCATCACCTGGCCAACCAACCCCGCATAAGGTGAACGAGTAAGATGCACGTGGGCGCCCACCTCTAGAGAGGGCGCTGCGGAAATGCCCCATGCCTGATCCAGTGGCAAAGGGATGATGATCTCCGGGCGCGCCTTCCCCCAGGCAGTATCCCACTGTATGATCACTGCTTCACGGCCCTGATGCATCCTCAGGAGCTGGAACATCGGCTCCGCCATAGGAAGATCGCCCAGGCCTTGCGTGGCGACGACCGGGAAAGGAAGGGAACGGCAGAGCTTTCTCAAGCCAGCGTCTACGCCTCCCACAACGATAGCCCTGACGTTCATTTCCTTAGCCTGTTCTAATGCCTCCTGTTCTACCGAGCTACCTCCCACAACGATAGCCCCATGACAACTCACATCAACGAGGCCGGCGGTTAGTGGTTGATCCCGTCCCTCTACGACGACCCGCAGGACACCAAATCCCAGGTTCGGGCCGTTAGCCTCTGCCCCTGAACTCCAGGCTCCCCGGATCAGCGCCCCCATTGTACGAATCACCGCCCCAAAATTGGGGATAACGGTTGCTACCTCGCCCCTGACATTAGCTCGCAATTCCACGGTCAACGGTGCCTGCTCCAAGAGAATGCGGCCATGGGTGATGGCGAGGACGGTCCCGGCCACTGGTGACACGCACTTTTTGCGGAACAACCCCAGGACCCCCCCGCGAGCGGCCAGAATCTCCTTTTCTTTGACATCCTCGCCCTCCTTTTTGACGACATATTTGGGCAACATCGCGTTACCCACCCCTAGAACGCGGGCGGCATTGATCGCGCACAGTGGGCCAGGATGGAGGGCGCGGGCTATGACATCCGTTGCATCTACCTTATCCCCAACGCGAACCAAAACCTGTCCAGGCACAGGGAGCAAGCGCTCCACCTCAAGTTGCGCAAACGGGATCACACACACGGGCAGGCGATATTCCATACTCTACGCCAACCTCCTCCCTTCTTCCCAATCAGCAAGGGCCTCATCCACCTATGCTCCAGAGCCATTCTTGTATCCTTGCCTGCTGCACCTGCGGCCTGGAGGAAAATGCGAGCGGCCTCCCTCGTGCATCTATGATCAGGCCAAGAGCGCCTCCCTGCACCTGGGTTTTTCCGCCACGCCCCTTGCTTCCCATTCCTATGTCGAACCCTCGCGCAGGGCGCAATTCCAGATTGGCGGTCTGGCCGAGCGGTAAAGGAATCACCTCTAATGAACCGTAAGGGACTTCTACCTGAACGGTGCTCCCATCAGCATACTCCATTCTGAATCGCAGAATAATCTCTCCTCTCCTGGCCTGGCCCGTGGGAGCTATCACCGTGCCCAGATCCAGAAAGCCGTCGCGCTCAAGAACCTCAGCAGCGGCCAGCGGTTGCAAAGCGGCCATAGCCCCTATAGCAGGAAGGAGTGAAAGCTGGTCCAAAACCAAGCGGCTCAAGCCCACCGGTTGGAAGGCATCCAGCAGCATCAATGCCGCCTGGCCGGGATTCGGGGCGTGCGATAAGACCCCACCCCTGGCGATCAGGAGATCGAGAGGAGGAAGCAAACCATCGCCTTGAAGCGCAAGTGCGCTACTTTCGGCTAACGTAGCCCAGCGCGGGCGCAGTTCCCGTAGAGCCAGGCGCATCGCTTCACGTGCTACTGCCTGCTCCAGGAGAAGATCCTCGCGCGTTTGGGGAATGCTCAAAGGGTGCACCCATTTGTTCAAGAGTCGGTTCCGAGCCTCCGCGGCTGGCATAACAAAGGGAAGCCAACGCAAGATATCCTCGATGGCGATTTGGTCTAGCAGGCTCTCCAACCCGTGGCTGGTGCCCAAGTTGCCCTTGACCAGGCCGCAACTGTGATCGCCCATGGCAACGAAAATCTGCGTGCTGGCCCCGCCAATGTCCACACCCAAAACGCCGCGTATCAGGTTATACTGGCGTGCTACGAAACGCACGACCAACTCGAAAGCCCTGGCCGAAGACATGAGGGGAGCCGTGCTGAGGTTTACCAGGGCATCCAGATGGGGGATCTGTTTTATGATCGTCTCCTGGTACAAACGCTCCAGTTCTTGCTGCACTCCGGTCAGCACCTCAAGGCCAAGCTCCGGACGCACATTGTCCACCGCCCGAAACTCAAACTGATCGCTTAACAAGTCCGCCACCGCCGAACGTGCACTCTGATTGCCTGCAAAAATGACCACCGGCCGAGCGGGCTTGTCCAGGACGGAAGCCACAGCCCCCAGCATTTCGGCGATCTCCAGAAGCGGCGTGTAAACACGCCTGCCGTATGCGCCCTCATCCACGCCGCCTACTAATAGGATCACATGGGGTGGATTCTGGCATAGAGCTTCCAATTTGGCCTCGATACCCCGCGCTGTGCCCCACCGTTGTGCTCCCTCATTGAGAGCAATAATATCCTCTACGACCGTATAAGTGCTTTCGACGGCGCGCCGCGCGCTTTCCACACTGAGGTCGCGGATCAAGCCAGCGATGGCGACACGCAGGGGAGGCAAGATGCTGGTGCTCGCCACCAGGGCGTCCACACCATGTCCATCGGGTTGTTCAGGCATGATCACCGATCCCCAGCTTAGCGACCTGCCTCGAGGTTGAGACGCGCCGGACGCGCTCAATAATATACGGCCTGCCGCCCCCTCAAGCTGTTGCAAGGCACTCCATAGCCCGATCTCAAAGCTACTTTGTGGCAAGGCCAGGGTGGTGAGGCACTCGCCTCGCGCCACGAAACGATAAGTTCCTTCTACGCGATCAACCAAAAAAGCTCTGGTCGCTACGTTGCCGCCTTCAACGGCCAAAATGGACTCGATCTCCGTGGACCCGCGCTCGTTGGTCATGTGTCCCTCCCCTATGGAATCAGACCGAGCCAATCAGCGGCCAGAAATTGTAGACGGCCAAGCAGCAAAGAAACCCGCGATATAACGGCACTGGCAAAGAACGCGCCAAAGGTGATCAAAATCATCCACTTGCCCAAACCTCCCCACAACCTGGCTATCTTAACCCATACGCCGGGCAGAGGGGACCCTTTCCCCGTCGTGAAATAAAAGTACAACAGTGTGCCCAGAGTACCGGCCACCAACAAGGCTTGGTAAAGCGCGATCTCCAAACCGGAACGGCCCCCTCCCCAACGTTCAGGGGACAGGGAGATGATCGTAGCTCCCAATTGGGGAATGAGAGACCCGGCAAGAGCGCCCCCAATGGCCAGCGCCACACCTACACCGAAGAGATAGGCCACAGGTATTTTGCTGAGCCAGTCTATCGAGGGAACCTTTCTCACGAAAAGCAACAATCCTAGAATCAGCCACACGACAAGGCCCAGGTTCTCTCGCGGAGCGTCCCAAAAAGCCCCGGCCCGAGGCACCAACACCCCGTGCCAGGCGATGATGACAGCGTAGCCAGCGGCGACCCCCACGAACACATATTCGGCCAGCCGGAACAACGCCGTATCAGCGAATAGATAGCTGTAAACGACCAGGGTCAGAATCGCTGCCACCCAAAGGCCAACGACTCCAGCAGCGGGGGATTGAAAGTAGTTTGCGAGATAAGCGAAAGGATCTCCCATTTCTTTATTCCCTTCTCCCCGTCCCTTTAACCAGCGAGGCCAGATTTCCCAGGATGATCACCAGAATAATAGCCAGATGCGCAGCCGTCTGGGCGCCCAAACTTGACACTGCATTCGCAGGGCGATTCATAGCGGTTTCATACTCCGCCGCGCCAGGCAGGCCGGCAATGAAGCCGGATAATTGCCGCGATTGATAATAGGGCAGCACCGATGGGCTGGCAAGCGCAGTTACAGCGGCAGCCATCTTGACCGGATGCAAGCTTTGCACCTGCTCAAGCCAGCGACGCACATCCTGCTGATCGCCGGTCAAAACCACGACAAGTGCGATTTCCCTGAAATCCTTGACCTTGCGCATAAGAGCATGAGCGGAAAGGGGCTTGTGATCTACAAAGTCCTGTGTGAAAGCGCCTCCCAGGTTCTGCACGAACAGACGCAGCCCCGCCTCTTGCCCGGCCAAATAACCCAAGTTGATAAAGTCCTGGCCATAGAGATACTCTCTGCCCCGCGCCACCTGCCTCCAGACATCTTGCGCGAGAGCAGGCCCTTGGGGAACCTGGCTGACAGCAATGACAGCCACCTTCCTCGCAAGCAAATGACGCAAGATCGCCTTGGCCTGCAAATCCAACTCGACAGCCGCTGCCGGGTCATAATCAAAAGAGAGCACAACTACTGATCCGGATGGCAATCTATTTGCGGCGTCAAAAAGATGCCACGTGGACTGACTCACATAGATGCTTTTGCTGAACCATTCCGTTCCAAAGAAAAGAGGGGCGATGGTCACCACTGCTAGAAGCAGGTAGATGAGAAAACGGGTGATGCCTCCAGGGATCGCTACCGCCGGTTTGAAGGCGCCAACAACCCGCTTCTCTGGGTGAGCGACCAGAATATCGGCGAAAAGCTCAACCGGCCCAGTTCCTGCTACCGGTGGCGGAGCGATAGGCGTAGCCTGAGCGCGACGGGGCAGATACCAGATGCTTTCGACAGGCAAAATGCCCCGGATTCCCGCCAGAAGCCCGCTCCCTTCTACCAACTTGTCTTCTTCTGGTTGCGCTTCCTCCGCCTTGGAAGGTCGCAGGGACTCTAACCAATCGGGAATCTCTGCTTTTGCCAGGGCCGGCGCGGCCTGCTCAGTAACAGGCACCTCTTCAGGCAAGCCTGAGGGCGCAAGTTCTTTCAACCAGTCAGGAATCTCGGGCTTGACCAAAGGTTTCTCCCCCTCCTGGAAGACCGCCGGGCCAGCGGACGGGACTGGTTCAAGAGGCTGCTCCGCTTCCGTCGTCGGTGGCCCGACCCGCCGTTCTTCCCCCAGCTTTTCCTGTGAGACCTCAGGGGCGGTGAGGCTGCGCAGCCAATCGGGGATCTCCTCTTCTTCGCCTTCCTCAACGGGCTGCATGGCCGCCGGACTTTCGGCAGCCTCCCGCAGCCAGTCAGGGATAGCGGGTTCCATGATGAAATCCTGGGGGCGCAAAGGCGCTGCCGCGCTTTCTTCCGAGGAGGGCGGAGCTTCGCGCTGGCTCTTGACTGGCGTCTCCGCACCAATGTCCGGCAGTGCACCCAACCCCTGGGGAGTCTGGGGCTGCCCCTCTTCTGCTTCGGGCAGTTTTTCCTCTGCTCCTTCTGCCGCAAGCAGCCACGCAGGCAACGAAGGTTCCGCTTTCTCTGGCGCGGCCTGCGCGGTCGTCGGTCTCTCAACAGGTGCTGTGGGTTCGGCTGCGGCTTCTTCCGGGGTGACTATTTCGTGCAACCAGGCGGGGATTTCCTCTTCGGAAGTTGGCCCAGCTTCCGCCGCAGGCATCTCGCCCACTTTTTCGGGAGAGACGATTTCCCGCAACCAATCCGGCAATTCGCCCTCCGCCTGTTCTGGCGCAGGGGCAGCGGCAGGGATCTCTTTCGCTGCCTCCTCCTCCTGAAAAGCCGTCGCTCGAAGGCGCTGCAACCAATCAGGCAATTCTGGCGGAGCTTCGGCAGGCGCACTTGTTGGCTGGGCTTCGGATACCGTTGGTTCCGAAGGAGCAGCCTCTGGGGGGATCAAAGGAGCTGGCTCCGTCGCGGGCAGGGTGGCCTCTGGTCCGCTCTGAGGCAGGCGTAAAGGCTTGAGACGTGCACCGCATTTCTGGCATATCTCCACGCCAGGCGAATTGGGTGCATCGCACATCGGGCAGCGCACCTGGCCGTCCGGGGTCAACCGTTTCCCACAGTTGTTACAGAAATTGCTGCCGTCTCGATTGGCCGTCCCACATTCCGGACAGTAGATCATATTCCATAACTCCTAAACCTTCCCGAAAGCTCCAAGCTTTTGGGAAGGTTTCTAAAGATAAGGCCGATCCATAAACAAGAGAAAACGCAAGCCAGCAATGACAGTGCCCAGAGCCACACCCAGAAGAATCCCTCTCGTGCCCGCCGTCGCCGGCACAGCCAGGATCCAATCTTTCAAGACCGGCATTTGTTCCCAAATAAGCCTTCCCAGCGGTATCTGTCCCAACAGGACGATGATACCTGCAACGACAAAAAGGGCGGTTTCCCAGTTGCGAACGCGGAAAGCGCGATACGCAGCAGAGACCATGAAGAAGGCCAGCAATGAAAAAATGGTCGCCTGCAGAGGGGAATAAACATAGCGAAAAATCCAGGCAACAGGCGGGCTGCCTGGACCGCCAAGGCCAAATATGAGCATGATAAGGACCACAAGAATCAGAATAGCGCTGTAGGCCCAGTCCTTCTCTCTTTTCCTTACACGGGTGGTATGCACAGAAAAGAGGTTGACGAGACCCAGGATCATGGCAAAAGCAGCCAGGATAACTGCCCCCTCGGTCAAGATCATCCCCGCCTTATTCACGATGGGGTGCTCGACGAAGAAATCTAGCAGGACCATGAGCGCCACAGCGCCAGCAACAACCGAAAGCACGATCCTCTTCATTGGCCTTGCCTCTCCTTACAAGATACCTAGAGTTTTCAAAATCACCCCGATGACTACAGTGATGACGATGGCACTACGCATGACATCCTGCGTTACCAAGCCTCCCACATGATTGGGCTTGTCCAGGAGATAAGCGCCAGAGGCAAATATCTCTTCCCCGATTAAGGTGTGATCCACCGAAGTGTAGACGAAAGGAAGGGTGTGGGGATTGGTGGTTCCGCCAATCTGAGTGATCTTCCGGCGATTACCCGTTTCTCCCATAAGGAGGAACTCGTCGCCGAAAGTGCCAACCATGACGCTCGCCGCCAGGTTCTCCTGACCCAGAGTGCCCATCACCCCTGCGGCGTAAGCGACGGGATCGGGAGCGACGAAGCGAACCTGGTTGGCATCATATTCATCCGGATAACCGGCTTGCTGGTAGGCATGATACAAGGTGGCCTGAGCTGCAGGCAGGCTAGTCGGATCCGCAACATTGACTAGCAGAGGTGTGCGACACAGAGCGGATTGCTGCGCGAGATATTCAAGCGCCGTCAGTCCGGCCATCGTCTCCAGAGCGGTTGGCGTACCAATCCCCCCTGTACCCAGAGCCATGTGCAGAGGCTTGCCCATCTCTGCTGCCTGGCCTACTGCTTGCCTGATCGCCTCAAAGGCACCGATCTTGCGCAACTGATAAACCCACCCGGCCCGTGCGCGCGCTGCAAACAAATAGAATAGGGCCAGAAAGACCAGCAGGATAATCAAAGCCCCCGGGCTGGCGAGCGTCCAACCTGTAAGAATCCGGCTTACTGCTTCCATCCCCTATCTCCTCTCTCCCATTCGAAGCAGCCTTCGTCTCCATCACTGATTATCTTGCCTGGATGGGGCACATGACTCGCCTTCCAGCAGGTCTAATAAACGCTTTATATTCTTCCGATCCTCCAATAGCGAAACATAGTCACGTATCGTTGAATCGCCGACAAAGGGTGCGAGAAGCGGCTCGGAGAAAAGGAGCGCCTGCCCCCCTAGGAAACTCAAAGGTTCATGCATGGCCAAAAACCAGATCGCCGGCGTCCGCAAACCGCAACGCATGATAAATCGCGCCAACTTGGTTAGCAACTCGTCGCGCCGCGTATTTTCCAGGGTGGACATAAACGCCCCTTGCCGCCCCCGGGACTGGTAGGGAGCTCCTGCCCCTTTACTTTCGCCAACGATTCGAGAGAGCTTGCCAGAGAGTTCGCAGCCTATAGATTGCTTCACGTGGCGGAATCATGACAAACGCACGCCACGCCTGCCAGGCAATCCTCTTGCCGAAGACCGTCTCTTTATCCACCAGCGCGTTCTTCAAATGCGCTAAACTCGCCCAGGTGCCGACGCACCCCAGAGAACGCGCTGCCTGCCAGCGGGTATAAGGGTCGGCATCTCGCAATGCTTCCTCTAAAGCCGGAACGGACTCGCGCAATCCGAGGCGGCCCGCTGCCTTCGCCGCCGCCGAGCGCAGCAAAGGGCACAAGTCTGTCAAGGCGGCGACAAGCGCTGCCTGGATACGCTGTCGAGAGCCGGCGTCTAGTGTCGCCAGGCGACACCTCATTTTGCCCAACGCCTCGATGACTGCATAACGAACGATTACATCCCCGGACTTGTCTTCCGCCAGGGCGACCAGGGTGGGAGCAGACGTTACATCCAGCAACCTTCCCAGAGCTTGCACTGCTGCCTGTCGGACTTCTCTATGCCGATGTCGCAAGAGGCGATAGAGCGGCTCAATCGCTGTTGAGTCTGAGGACAGGCCCAAAGCATCGGCAGCAGCGGCCTGTCTTACACGATCCTTGCTGGCCAATGCCTCCCTCAAATGAGCCAGGGCGACGGGATCTTTGCGTCGAGCCAGAGATTCCACGACCTGCCAACGAACGACAGCATCTTTGTCGCTCAAAGCGTCCAACAAAGCAGCAAGTGTGGCCTCGCTGCGAGCATAGCCCAATGCTCGGGCTGCCTCCCACCTTGCCTGCGCTGATCCTTCGCGGAGCGTGCGGATAAGAGCGGAGCTTTCACGCTCCACCTCCCGTTCCCTCCAGAAAATCCGGGCTAGTCCTACCTTACCCCCTTCACATGGGATAATATCTACATCCCAATACACTCAAGTATACCACGACTTGCCTCATAAAGCAAGAGGGATTTGATTCTTATTTTTCAGGGCGCTTTGAGCAGCAGAGGGAGATATGATATGCTCCTGCTCCACGCCGCGCATTGCGAAACGCGCAAATAGTCCACATCCAGCCACGTCCAAGGCCCTGTGTATCTTTCGATAGCTGGATTGCCAAGAAACGTGGAAACGGCCCGGAGGCTGGCAGCGATCCGCGCTCTTTCCACAGCATCCACGGATAGGATGTACTTCCCCCTCTCTTGCGCCAGGCGCACGTCATGCCACTGTTCGTCTCCAGGCCTGCCCTCCCAGACGACTTGGCCCAGCAACAGGATATGGAATGACTCATCAAAGTGATGAATGCTCAAGATATCCTCGATGCCGGGCACAGGTGGCCCTTCCTCGAAATACCGAGTCCCATCGTAGAATCTGGAACCCAAGCCGATGGTGACGCCATAGGGAGTCACGCGAGAGAAGCGGAATCTTATCTCCACCACGAAATCGCTATCCGCCGGGAAAGCGTCGTTGCGCCACAATAGCGGAAAGCGCGTCTCGCCCCCTGGCTTTTCCTCCAAATGAAGCACGGAATCGCTCACCCTCGCCTGGCCGCCAGCCGAATCCACCCTCCAACCAGCCAAACCAGGGTCTTCGAACTCCTCCCTCAAGACATCTCTCCAAACGACACAGGTCGGGATGGGCGTCTCGGTCTGGGTTGGGGTGATGGAGGGGGTGAAGGTGCGCGTCGCTGTAGGAGTGGGCGAGGTTGTGCCGGTGGGCGTTGATGTCGGAGTAGCTGAGGGTGTGAAAGTGTGTGTCGCTGTGGGGGTGGGCGAAGGCGTAAAGGTGTAGGTCGCCGTGGCTGTGGCGGTGAATGTCACTGTAGGCGTTCGGGTATGGGTAGGTATGCGAGTAAATGTAGACGTGCCGGTATGGGTGGGTGTAGGGGTGAACGTAGGCGTGCCTGTGGCGGTAGAAGTCGGCGTAGCCGTCGCCGAAGGAGTGGCCGTCCAGGTAGCGGTCGGCGTGGGTGTCCAGGTCTGCGTGGGAGATGGCGTCACCGTCGGCGTGAGCGAAGGCGTAGGCGTGGCCGTGGGCAGAGGACGTAGCCCAAAGGACACCTCCGTGGTTAATCCCGCGGCGACATAGACAGTCCATTCCCGTGGCGTGATCAGTTCATAGCCAGGAGGATCCGGAGTTGGTAACACCACGACATACACGTCGGGCGCCAGGTTTGAAAAAGAGTAGAGGCCGCCAGGCCCGCTTTTGCGAGAATCTAACTCCAACTCTTGTCCTTCGAGAAATAGCTTGATCGTAACCCCTGACAAGCCCGGTTCCCCCTCATCCTGAGTCCAATTCGCATTGAGATCGGCGTAGACGACGCCGGCAATCGTGCCAGTAGAAGGGGTGGGGGTGGCAGTGCAGGTGGGTGTAGCGGTAACCGTCGGCGTGCTGGTAAGCGTCCGCGTGCGCGTTGGCGTGGCGGTTGGTGAAGGGGTTGATGTGGGCGTAGGGGGAGGATAACGCCAGTCTATCACCAGCCTAGGATGATAGGCGGCAGCCAGGTGATTTGAGGAAATGAACTCATATCCGCGCACGCCGCTTGACCTTCCTGTGATGGCAATCCCATAATTGTCCGTGCCTGTCCACCAGTTATAGACCATGCGCGTCACATCAAGCTCGTACCATTTGAGGGTCTCGCTTATCCAGCGCGTATCGCTGACGAAAGCAT
>CAYPON010000009.1:16182-25482 GCA_964412315.1 uncultured Anaerolineae bacterium
CGCTATAGGGCCGCCAGCCTGGTCCCACGGATGGCCGATGAAGGCCCGATCCCAGGTAGCCTCTGCCTCAGCCCAATCGTGACGGATCTGGCATGAGTTGATCCTCATCAGGGGGTTGCTGTGGTACAACCTGTTCGCGTAGAGATACAGCACGGCGCGGGTGAGGATAGCGCCGTATGGCAGGGAACCCAGGTCAAAGCGGATAAGAGCGCCTTTCTCTGGACGGGGCGTCGCAGGGGGAAGGGGATCGCCCACATACCCCACCTGCAGCCACCCATCATAACCAAAGTTCTGCGTCCTTTCCGGTTCGCTGATATAAGTATCTCGTACCCCATAGTAGCCTTCCATCCCCTGCTGGTAGACACGGCGATACCAGGGGCCATCTCCATCGCAGATCAACCGGCCAAAGTCAGGCGCGCGAATGATGCTCTGCCCTTCCCAAACCAGGTAAGTGTCGTAATTGCCCCCATTGTCATCGTCATGTATCCCGAAATTCACGCCGACCAGCATCCCGGAAAAAGGTTCCCCTCCCAGCACAAGGCTTGTCCAGGGGATGGCCACCTCCAGGATATAACCTCCATCTGCCGGCCATCCTCGCGTGACGATCTCAGGGTTGCGGGGATCCCGAAATACGTGGCCATCGTGGCGGATGCCGAAAAAGTGATCGTAGATGCTGCCCCAGGCGCCGTCAGCGTCGCCGTCAATAGCGATTTCGATACTATCATCGTGCCAAATCTCCGCCGCCGGGTTATCATCCATAACCACGTCATCCCACACGTAAAAGCTGAAATAGAGATACCACTGATCCCACATGCTGCGGATCAGTACGCTGCAATCGCTTGGCAAGACCGGTACAGGTACAGATGGGTCGGCGTAGCGACCGTCGGCGCTGTACCAGTCCACGATCACAGCGTTGCCAGGCGCCCAATCAGATAAATCGCCATCCACGGACAGGAGCTCCTCGACAGCTTGGGAGCGCAGTGTGCGAGGCCCGGGGGTCGCAGTCGGAGTGGCAGTGGAGGTCGGCGTCGTGGTAGCCGTCGGAGTGCGGGTGGCGGTCACCGTGCTCGTCCTGGTGGGCGTGGGGCCGATGAAAGTATAAGTCACAACCAGTTTGGGACGGTAGCTCACCATCCAATGCTCCGAGCTGTAGAACCGGTATTCCATGGCCTGTATTGACTCCCCTTTGAGCAACACACCCTGGTTGCTCACTGGATTGGCCAGCCAACCCTGGGCCAACGCCGTCAAATCCAGGCTGTACCACTGGCCGATCTCCGTCAGCGCAAGCATGGCAGTCGCTGTGCCCGCCCGATCCACGCCAAGGCCATTGCACCCCGGCACAGCCCACCGTATGCCTGCCTGGGCCTCGTACCAGGTCGCCTGGCTGACCAGCCAGGGGCGCAACACTTGATACGCACTCAGGGAGAAGGGGTTCGATCCCCCCCGCCCACTGGCATAGAGTTCCAACCGCGCCTCGGTGATGACCGCATAGTTGGGAATGGGGGAGAGATCGAAACGCAACAAGGGGGCCGCCGCGTTATCCGAACGTACCGATAGTGGATTCTTCTGGTGTTGGGGGGTATAGGGCTGCCAGGCGTTCAGATAGGTGTCCTCTGCGCCTGTATAACCCTCATGGCCCTGCTGCAAGACGACTGTGAACGATTCCGCTGCCGCAACAGCCGCCCCTGCTGTAGCAGCGGGGATGACATCGAAGACTGGCGATAGCAGAAGCGCACACAGAACAACGCACGAGAGCAGGCGGGATAGCTTGGCTTGGGATAGGTCTCTCAATTGACGTTCACCTCCAAAAGATGCCAATCCCCCAACATATCAATCAAATCCCATTATAGTCCTTTTCTCTGGCAAATCCAAATTCGACAAGAGTAGAGGCTAGCGGAGCTAAGGCGTCCCTTCGGGGTTATTCTATTGTAGAGAATCCGGTATCCACCGCGCCTTTGACAAACGTCCAACTCCTGGATATGATGTTCAAGACTCCAGATCGCAGCGAAGCGATAATAGGGCGCTCAGGTAGCCATAAGGAGGAAAGTCATGGAAAATGAACTGGTGGTTGTCAAGGAAGACACTGCCAAGGCGCCTGCCACTCTGGCCCCCAAGCGTTCACGCCGTCGTGTGGAAATCACGATCTTTGACCGTTGGTGCAAAGGATGCGGCCTTTGCTCGACCTTTTGCCCTACGCGAACCATCGAGGCGGATGAAGAGGGCCGCCCGAAAGCGATTCATACGGAACAGTGCACGGCGTGCCGGTGGTGTGTGATACACTGCCCAGACCTGGCGATCACCATCCGTACGCTGAATTCCCAGGAGAATCACCCATGGGGATAGCGTTCATGCAGGGCAATGAGGCGTGTGCCGAAGGTGCCTTGGCCGCCGGGTGCCGCTTCTTCGCCGGATATCCTATCACCCCCTCCTCGGAGATCCCTGAAATCCTCGCGCGCAGATTGCCCGCCGTTGGTGGATGCTTTATCCAGATGGAGGATGAGATCGCCAGCATCGCCGCCGTCATTGGCGCCTCGGTGGGTGGTTTGAAGGCCATGACCGCCACCAGCGGGCCAGGCTTTTCCCTGATGCAGGAGAATATCGGCTATGCGGCGATGACCGAAATCCCCTGCGTGATCGTGAATGTGCAACGAGGTGGCCCGAGCACGGGCTTGCCGACTTCGCCGGCGCAAGGGGATGTGATGCAATCCCGCTGGGGCACGCATGGCGACCACCCGATCATCGTGCTCTGCCCCTGGTCGGTGCAGGAGACATTTGAGCTAACGGTGAAAGCCTTCAATTTCTCCGAGAAATATCGCACCCCGGTCATTCTGCTCATGGACGAAGTGGTAGCACACATGCGTGAGAAAATCGCCATACCGGATGCACAAGACATCGAGGTTCTGGATCGCCTGCGACCGAACGTCCCAGCGGAATGGTACTTCCCCTACGAAGAGGCCTCCGCCGATGTGCCCGCCCTCGTCAGCTTTGGAGAAGGATTCCGTTACAATATCACCGGCCTGCACCACGACCGTGCGGGATTCCCCACCGAACGCCCGGATGAGATCAATCCCTGGCTGGATCGCATCTTTGGCAAGATCGAACGGAACTTGGGCGATATCGCTCTGTACGAAGAGGAGGGCATAAGCGGCGCCAATACCCTAGTGGTGGCCTACGGCTGCACAGCCAGGTCAGCGCATCGCGCTGTCAAACTGGCCCGCGAACACCGGCGCAAGATGGGCTTCTTCCGGCCAAAGACTATCTGGCCTTTCCCAGAAGCTGCTCTAGAACTCGCCGCTCGCCGCGCACGGCGGGTGATTGTCCCGGAGATGAACATGGGACAACTGGCGCTGGAGGTGGAGCGCATCGTAGGCCGCGCCAAAGTGCGGCGCGTCAATCGGGCCGATGGCCTGATGATCACGCCAGAGCAAATCCTCAATGCAATCCAGGAGGACTAGAGTGGCCACGCAAGAGATCACCAACGTTTACCAGTACCTCCGACCCAAGAAAAAGTTCCCCAACCTGTGGTGCGCTGGCTGCGGCATCGGCATCGTCATGCACGCCATCATCCGCGCCATAGACCGCATAGGCCTCAACAAAGATGAGGTGGCGATGATTTCCGGCATCGGCTGCACTGGCCGCATGCCGGTATATCTGGACTTCAATACCATGCATACCACGCATGGCCGGGCTTTGGCCTTCGCCACTGGCCTCAAGCTGGCCAAACCCAACATGCAAATCCTGGTGGTGATGGGAGACGGCGATGCGCTGGCCATCGGCGGCAACCATTTCATCCACACCGCGCGGCGTAATATTGATCTCACGGCTATCGTAGTGAACAACCAGACCTATGGCATGACCGGCGGCCAGACCTCGCCCACAACCCCCATGAACATGCTGGCGACTACAGCGCCCTACGGCAACATTGACCAGCCGATGCCGATTTGCGATATAGCGACAGCGGCAGGGGCCTCCTTCGTGGCGAGGAGCACCGTCTACCATGCACGAGAGCTGGACAATCTCATCGAACGTGCGCTGCACAAAAAGGGGTTCGCCGTAGTGGAAGCGGTAAGCTATTGCCATACCTCTTTCGGCAGGCTGAACAAGCTGGGCCGCGCAGTGGACATGATGCGCTCTCTCAAAGACAATAGCATCACGGTTGAAGAGGCCAGCAAGCTCCTCCCGGAAGAGGTCAAAGACAAAATTGTGCGCGGCGTCCTGCTCGATAGAGACATCCCTGAATATGGCAAGCTCTACCATGAAATCGTCGAAAGAGCGCAAGCCGGAGAGCGTGCTGGTGTCCTCCAGGTGCCGGAACGTTGAGATGGAGGCAAATGATAAGCGATAGATACGAAATCCGTCTGGCGGGGATGGGGGGGCAGGGCCTTATACTGGCTGGCATCATCTTGGCAGAAGCAGCAGCCATCTATGACGGCAAAAACGCTGTGCAAACCCAATCCTACGGGCCGGAAGCCAGAGGCGGCGCCAGCCGGGCCGAGGTCATCATTAGCTCTGGCCTGGTAGACTACCCCGAGGTGACGCAGGCGGATTTGCTCCTCGCGCTCAGCCAGGAAGGGTGCGACAAGTACTATTACAGCCTGAAAAAAGAGGGGATATTGATCGTGGACGCGGAGCGTGTGACGCGGGTGCCCACCAATCAGGCATACCGAGTCCCGATCACCTCCATCGCTCGCCAGGCAACGGGGCGGACGATCACTTCCAATGTCGTCAGCCTGGGCTTGATCGTGGGGATAACGGACATCGTTTCGCGTGAGGCGATAGAAAGGGCGGTCGCGGCGAGGGCGCCGAAAGGGACGGAGGAAATGAACCTGAAGGCGCTGGCTGCCGGCTTCGAGGAGGCCCTCAAGCTGAAACGGTAGAGATTGCTAGGAAGCCACAGAAAACCAAAGTAGATATTTCAGTGTGTTTCTGTGTGATTCCGTGGCTGATAGAGAAGCGATGGACAGAAAAGTCGAGATTATCAGCACAACGCGCGTGTATGATGGCTTTTTCAAGCTGGACGAGGTGCGTCTGCGCTACGAAAAGCACGACGGCACGATGAGCGACGAGGCGTCTCGCCTCCTCTTTGAGCGCGGCGATTCGCTAGGTGTGCTTCTCTACGACCAGGGGCGCGACATGGTGTTGCTGGTCGAGCAATTTCGCTATCCTGCTTACGTTCGCGGGGGGCCTGGCTGGCTGCTGGAGATCGTGGCCGGCATGACGGAGCCGGATGTGCAGGATGTTGAGATGGCCCGTCGGGAAATCCTGGAGGAGACGGGCTATCAGATTGCGGGTCTCACTTATTTGCTCAGTTTCTACCCCAGCCCTGGCGGAACGTCGGAGAGGATCCACCTCTATCTCGGCCACCTCGATGAAGGCTGCCGCGTTGGGCCAGGCGGCGGGATCGCCGGACACGAGGATATTCGCCTGGTGGAAATCCCCTTGAGCAAAGCGTTGCAGATGATCGAAAGTGGCGAAATTTGCGACGGCAAAACCATCATCGCCTTGCAACATCTGGCCTTGACACAACAGAGTGGCTAAATGCCCCAGTCTCTACTTCCATCCCAGGGACGTTTACGAAAGGTCTGTCTGGCCCTACAGGAGCGCGCGGAGCCGATCTATCTGGTGGGCGGTTACGTGCGCGACTGGCTCCTGGGCAAAGAGAGCCACGACCTGGACCTGGCGATAGATGGCAACGCCATCGCCCTGGCGCGGGTTATCGCCGATGCCTTTCACGGTAGCTTCGTGCTCCTCGACCAGGAACGCGACACGGCGCGCGTCATCTTCCAGCAGGGGGGAGAAAGCAGCAACATAGACTTCGCCCGCCTGCGCGAGGGCGATATTCTCAGCGATCTGGCCGCGCGTGACTTTACCATAAACGCTATCGCCATCCACATCAAGCAACTCGACGTCATCCCCCCACCTCTCATTGATCCACTAGGTAGCCAGAAGGATATCGCAGCCCATGCTATACGGGTTGCCTCGGAGCAGGCTTTTCGCGACGATCCCCTGCGCACGTTGCGGGCGGTCAGGCAGGCGGCCACATTGGGCTTCCAGATTGCTGCTGATACTGAAGCATTGATCACGCGGGATGCCCCGCTGATCGTCCGCGCCTCGCGTGAGCGTATACGAGATGAATTGGCGCAACTCCTGGCGTGCCAGGCCACAGCGGATCACACTCGCTATCTCTACCGCTTGGGCGTGCTGTCTCACATCCTGCCGGAGCTATCGCCACTATCGGAGCGACCTCTCCGCGCAGTGGAGGCCATAGAGGACATCCTGATGCAATCCTCAACTATCATACCCAAAGCCCATGATGTGGCCCAAACAGCAATTCAGGAGCTTCTGTCCCCCTATCGGATGTCTCTGGCCGACCACTTTGCCGAGGTGCTTTCCGATGTGCGCAACCGCGCCACGCTGCTCAAATTCGCCGCCCTGCTGCATCATGTAGGGCAGGCCAGCGACACGAAAGGCGAAGGCAACGCAGCACTCGCCGCTAGATGCGCCGCCACTGTACTACAGAGGCTTCACTTCAGCAATCGGGAGATTGATCTGGCGCAGGCAGTCATCGGCCATTATCCTCAACTGAGCCTGCTGGCACGCCAGGAGGAGCTATCCCCCCGCAACCGTTACCGCTTCTTCCACCGTCATGGCGATGCCGGGCTGGACATTATATGCCTGTCTCTCGCCGTTGCCTGGGCGGCGAGGTTTTACGAGCGGGATGCCGTCCAATGGCAGCGCCAATTACAGGTGGCGCGCGACCTTCTATGTTATTATCACGACGAGTGGCCTCGCGTCACCGCCCTCCCCCGCCTTCTCGATGGCCAGGGGTTGATAAGGGAACTGCACCTCAAAGCCGGGCCGCTTATCGGCCGCTTACTCGAAGAGATCAGGGAGGCGCAGGCTGTGGGGGAGATTTTATCGCCGGAAGAAGCACTCTCTTGGGCAGCAGACCGGCTGCGCCGGCTTTAATAGGTTCTTAACGTCCATATCAGCCGGCCATAATGCAATTGCCCGTTTTGACACCATATCCGTATTGTGGTATACTGAAGCTGGAGATTGCCAACGAGGAGGTATGCCATGGCATTGTTTGATAAACTCAGTAAAGGTGTCAGCAGAGCCGCGGAACAAGCCAGGTTCGAGGCAGACAAGCTGATGCGGATCAACAAACTGAACTCAGAAGTGGGCGAACTGGCCCATCAGAAGGATCAGACCATCGCCGGCATCGGCAACAAAGTCATTGAGTTGCGGGCGGCAGGCACGCTCCAGATGCCGGAACTGGACGAACTGATCGGCCAAGTACAGGTGCTGGAGGGGCAAATAGCTGCCAAGAAAGCCGAGTTGGAAGTGGTGAAAGCCAGCAAGTTCGAGGCTGCGGCCCCCGCTACTGCCGAAGCCGCTGCCGAGGCTAAGCATTGCCCCAACTGCGGCATGGCCATTCAACCAGGAACCAAGTTCTGCCCATCCTGCGGGCAAAAGCTCGCCTAGTACTCTATAAGACCTCACAGGTTTAGCAAAACCTGTGAGGTCTGCAACCCAAGATAGCAAAAGCTACGAACAGGGATAGTAGGCACCCAAACGAGGTACAGAGAGTCAGGGAAAGGTGCGAGCCTGATACCGGCGCGGGCGCTGAATGGGCCTGGGAGCTGTACGCCGAACAATCAGGGGATGCAGTAGGCGGCACCGGAGATCGCCTCCGTTATGCGGGCGAAGGGTATCGGCTGCCAAGCTGGTACTCTTGAAGAGCGCGACGATAAACGCCAGCGGATGTTTGTCGTCGAAGTGGGGTGGCACCACGCGAGGTTATCCTCTCGTCCCCTAATGGGATGAGAGGTTTTTTGTTTCCGACCTTGGAGGTCTGGCAGACCTCCAAGGTCTAGAAGAGGAGGAGAAAATGGCCAAAAAAGGAAGGGTTTTCTCGGGAGCGCGCCCAACGGGCAGGCAGCATTTGGGCAACTATTGCGGCGCCATTCAGAATTATGTGGCGCTGCAGAAGGACTATCACTGCGTCTATTGCGTTGTGGATTTGCACGCCTTGACCTCGCTCACCGATACCAGCGAACTGCGACGCAACACTTATGAAATGGTACTGGATTGGTTAGCGGCCGGCATGGATCCGGAAGAGAGCATCATCTTTGCACAGTCGCGCGTACCCCAGGTGACCGAATTGCACGTGCTTCTCTCCATGGTGACGCCAATGGGCCGGCTGACCCGCTTGCCGACATTCAAGGAAAAGGTGCGCGAACAGCCTGATAACGTCAACTATGGGCTTTTGGGCTACCCTGTGCTGATGGCCGCCGACATCACGCTCTACAAAGCGGATATAGTGCCAGTGGGTGAGGATCAAGCGCCGCACCTGGAGTTCACGCGCGAGATCGTGCGCCGCTTCAACAACTTTTACGGCAACGTGCTGATCGAGCCGCAGATCATCCTGACCCCGACACCGCTCGTGCTGGGCATTGATGGCGTCCACAAGATGAGCAAATCCCTGGACAACCACATCGAGCTGGCGGCGACGCCGGATGAAATACGCCAGCGCGTCATGCGCATGGTCACGGACCCGGCGCGCAAGTACCGGCATGACCTCGGCCACCCGGAGATTTGCAACGTTTTCGCCCTGCACAAAATCTTTGCCTCGGACCCATCTCAGATCCCTCAAATCGAGGCCGACTGTCGCAACGGGAGCCTCGGCTGCGTAGAGCACAAGCAGATGTTCGCGGAGGATCTCATCAAGGCGTTGGCTCCTTTCCGAGCGCGACGGGCGGAGCTTGCCCAGGAGCCACAGAGGATATGGGAGATACTGGAGGATGGGGCCTCCCGTGCCAGGATAATCGCCACCGAGACCGTTCGCCAATGCCGAGAGGCCATGGGGCTGCCATAGGCCAAGTAACAGGAGAAACCCGTTTTCTCCCAGAAAACGGGTTTCTCTACAAGAGAGGAAGAGAGCATGGCCATTGACTATGCTGCTTACCGCGAGCTATTTCCTATCACCAAAGAATGGGCCTACTTAGAGCACGCTGCTACCAGCCCACTCTCCACTCCCGTCGTCCAGGCCATGCAGCGTGTCATCGCTTTGGGCTACGAGCAAGGCTGGCAGGGCGAGGATGAATTAGTGAAAGAGATGGAAGAGATCCGCGCCAGAGCTGCGCAGTTGATCGGTGCCACGCCCGCGGAGGTCTGCTTCACGAACAACACCTCGGAAGGGCTGAATATCGTGGCCAACGGCCTGGATTGGCGCGCCGGTGATAATATCGTGGGAGCCGAGACCGAGTTCCCGGCCAACGTGTACCCCTGGAAGAACCT